>JANNPH010000230.1:0-32011 GCA_031399965.1 Gloeobacteraceae cyanobacterium SOY_34_metabat_159
CTCATCCGCAGACATTCCTGGTCGGCGGAATGGCTATCCCGATCGATCCTGACTCCCAGAATGCACTTAATGCAGACAAGTTGATGGAAATCAAACGTTTGCTGAAAAAAACCCAGGATTTTGTTGAAAAGGTCTATATTCCTGATCTGTTGGCAATTGCATCGTTTTATAAGGAGTGGGCAGCCATCGGCGGCGGAGATGGCAACTTCCTCTGCTACGGCGATTTTCCGGATGAAAATGGCAATCTCTGGTTTCCTGCCGGGATTATTCTTAAAAAGGATCTCTCCAAGGTCTATCCGGTTGACCATAAAAAAGTTGCTGAATATGTCGATCGCACTGCTGATCATCGCAGCCCTCTGGCTCTTCGCGGGCTGGTTCCACTACCACAAGCGCGCTCCAAAGCTTGAGTGGTTCCAGAACGTCGAATCGATGCTCAACCACCACCTCGCCGGGCTCTTCGGTCTCGGGTCGCTCTTCTGGACCGGCCACTTGATCCACGTCGCCCTACCGGTGAAGGCACAGCTCGATGCCGGCATTGCACCCTCGCAGGTCAACACCTTCCTCGGACTCGATGCCGGGGCGATGGCGCAGTACTTCCCGAGCTTCGGGCAGGGTCTGGTACCCTTTTTCACGCTCAACTGGGGAGCCTACCGCGACTTCTTGACCTTCAAGGGCGGCCTTGAGCCGGCGACCGGTGCTCTGTGGATTACCGACGTAGCCCACCACCACCTGGCCATCGCGACGCTCTTCATCATCGCGGGCCACATGTACCGGACCAACTGGGGCATCGGCCACTCGATCAAAGAGATGCTCGAAGCCCACAAAGGCCCGCTCACCGGTGAAGGTCACAAGGGTATCTACGAGATCCTGACCACCTCCTGGCACGCGCAACTTGCGATCAACCTGGCCATGGTCGGTTCTATCTCGATCATCGTGGCCCACCACATGTACGCGATGAATCCGTACCCTTACATGGGTGTGGACTACGCGACGCAGATCTCGCTTTTCACCCATCACATGTGGATAGGCGGGTTCTTTATCGTCGGAGCCGGTGCTCACGCAGCCATCTTCATGGTGCGCGACTACGACCCGGTGATGAATCAGAACAACCTGCTCGACCGCACACTGCGGCACCGGGACGCAATCATCTCCCACCTCAGCTGGGTAACGCTGTTCCTGGGCTTCCACTCGTTTGGGCTCTATGTCCACAACGATACGATGCAGGCCCTTGGGCGTCCGAAGGACATGTTCGCTGACTTCGCGATTCCCCTGCAGCCGGTCTTCGCCCAGTGGGTACAGAGTATCCATGCGGCCGCCGCCGGTGCAGCCACTGCACCTTTCGTAGGCCTGCCCACGAGCCCGGTCTGGACTCCAGCCGGGATCACCAGTGCAGCCAACATCACGGCCAGCCAGGTGCTGGCGGTCGGCGACAAGATTTCTGCTGCTCCGATTCCGCTCGGTACGGCCGACTTCCTCGTCCACCACATCTTTGCGCTGTGCATTCACGTCACCGTGCTCATCTTGCTCAAGGGCGTGCTCTTCGCTCGTTCTTCGCGCTTGATCCCTGACAAGGCAAACCTCGGTTTCCGCTTCCCCTGCGACGGTCCCGGCCGTGGCGGCACCTGCCAGGTCTCAGCCTGGGACCACGTGTTCCTCGGTCTGTTCTGGATGTACAACACGATCTCGGTCGTTATTTTCTACTTCTCGTGGAAGATGCAGTCCGACGTGTGGGGAACGGTGGATAGAACGACTGGCGCTGTCAACCACATCATCGGCAACACCGACGTCTTGCTCGGTGCCGGTCAGACAGTCTCGCTCACCCAGTACGCGGCAAGTTCGGTCAACATCAACGGCTGGCTGCGCGACTTCCTGTGGGCACAGTCCTCGGCGGTCATCAACTCTTACGCCGGACCGCTTGCGGCTTACGGTCTACTGTTCCTGGGCGCCCACTTCATCTGGGCCTTCTCGCTGATGTTCCTGTTCAGTGGCCGCGGTTACTGGCAAGAACTGATCGAGTCGATCGTCTGGGCACACAACAAGCTTAAGGTAGCGCCTGCCATCCAGCCCCGCGCACTGAGCATCACTCAGGGTCGGGCGGTCGGGGTGGCTCACTACCTGCTAGGAGGGATCGTCACCACATGGGCGTTCTTCCTGGCAAGATTCCTGGCACTGCCATAGGGGTGACGAAAAATGGCAACTCGTTTTCCAAAATTCAGCCAGGACCTTGCACAGGACCCGACAACCCGTCGTATCTGGTACGGGATCGCGACCGCGCACGACTTTGAAAGCCACGACGGAATGACCGAAGAGTCGCTCTACCAGAAGCTCTTCGCCACCCACTTCGGACACCTGGCAATCATCTTCTTGTGGTCTTCGGGCAACCTGTTCCACATCGCCTGGCAAGGTAACTTCGAGCAGTGGGTCGCTAACCCCACCGGCGTCGTCCCGATTGCACACGCCATCTGGGACCCGCACTTTGGCAAGGCTGCAATCGATGCCTTCACTCCCGAAGGGGGAGCAGGCCCGGTCAACGCCGCTTACTCAGGGCTGTACTACCTGTACTACACCCTCGGCATGCGCTACAACGCGGACCTCTACCAGGGTTCGATCTTCTTGATGGTGATTTCCACCGTCTTCCTGCTGGCAGGCTGGCTGCACTTGCAGCCCCGTTTCCGGCCGTCGCTCGCCTGGTTCAAGAACGCTGAGTCGCGCCTCAACCACCACCTGTCGGCTCTGTTTGGCGTCTCGTCGCTGGCTTTTGCCGGTCACATGATTCACGTCGCCATCCCGGCAGCTCGTGGTCAGCGCGTCGATTGGACCAACTTCATAAACACCCCGCCTCACCCGTCGGGTCTTTTGCCGTTCTGGACTGGCAACTGGCAGGTCTATTCGGACCCGCAGTTTGGTCCGCCGATTCTCACCTTCATTGGTGGCCTGAACCCGGCGACCCAGACTCTGTGGCTTACCGACATCGCCCATCACCACCTGGCCATCGCGGTGATCTTCATCATCGCGGGTCATATGTACCGGACCAACTTCGGCATCGGCCACTCGATCCGCGAGATCCTCGATGCTCACAAAGGTCCGCTCACCGGTGAAGGCCACAGAGGGTTGTACGACACTGTCAACAACTCGCTGCACTTCCAACTCGGTCTGGCTCTCGCGTCGCTCGGTGTCGTCACCTCACTCGTGGCCCAACACACCTACGCGCTCCCGGCCTTCTTCTACATGCCGCAGGACCACACCACGATGGCGGCGCTTTACACCCATCACCAGTACATTGCTGGATTCCTGATGGTTGGAGCCTTCGCCCACGGTGCTATCTTCTTCGTGCGCGACTACGACCCGAAGGCCAACGAGAACAACGTGCTCGCGCGTATGCTCGAACACAAAGAAGCGCTCATCTCCCACCTGAGCTGGGTGTCACTGTTCCTCGGTTTCCACACCCTCGGGCTCTACGTCCACAACGACGTAATGCAGGCCTTTGCCCGTCCTGAAGACCAGATCTTGATCGAACCGGTCTTTGCCCAGTTCGTCCAGGTCCAGTCGGGCAAGGTCATCGAAGGCATCCCGGCCTGGTTCGGCGGTGTCGGCGCCACGGCTCCGGGTCTCTTCCTGCAAGGGTGGACCAGCTCGGTCAACGCCAACGGCTCGCCTATCTTCCTGCCCATCGGTCCTGGTGACTTCCTGGTCCACCACGCGATCGCCCTGGGTCTGCACACGACCACGCTCATCCTCGTCAAGGGTGCGCTCGACGCACGCGGCTCGAAGCTGATGCCCGATAAAAAGGACTTCGGTTTCGCCTTCCCCTGCGACGGCCCCGGCCGTGGCGGCACCTGCGACATCTCCGCCTGGGACTCTTTCTACCTGGCGGTGTTCTGGATGCTCAACACGATTGGTTGGGTGACCTTTTACTGGCACTGGAAGTGGATCTCGATCTGGGGCGACAACGTAGCCCAGTTCAACTCAAGCTCCGTCTACTTGATGGGCTGGTTGAGAGATTACCTCTGGGCCAACTCGGCCCCACTCATCGGCGGCTACTCGCCCTCGGGCGGTACCAATGCCCTCTCAGTCTGGGCCTGGATGTTCTTGTTCGGCCACCTGGTCTGGGCAACGGGCTTCATGTTCCTGATTGCCTGGCGCGGTTACTGGCAGGAACTGATTGAGACCCTGGTGTGGGCGCACGAGCGCACGCCCCTGGCCAACCTGGTCCGCTGGAAAGACAAGCCGGTCGCGATGTCGATTGTGCAGGGTCGCTTAGTCGGTCTTGCCCACTTCACCATCGGGTATATCCTGACTTACGCGGCGTTCTTGATCGCCTCGACAGCGGCTCTCTACCCGAGATAAGGCCGAATTGACAATGGCCATCCTGGCCTAAAAAAGCCCCCCAGTTCTGGGGGGCTTTTTTAATGCTAAATGGAGGTAGGTCGTAAGGGTTTTACTAATTATCAACATGAAAATCGTTCTATCTGGTGTGCAGACTGCGATGGTGGCGGCGTGGGGCCATTTCATGGGAGATCTCGAATTTGTGGAGATTCATCATGGCTCCATCTTTGAGGTGAAATGCGATGCAGTGGTTAGCCCAGCCAACAGCTTTGGTTTTATGGATGGTGGACTCGACGCGTTGTACATTGACTATTTCGGTCCAGAGATCCAGATGAGGCTACGCAGAGTGATCCTCGATCGACACCACGGTGAGTTACTGGTTGGGGCAGCCGAGATTGTCGAAACGGGCCACCAGCAGATTCCCTACCTCATTGCGGCGCCGACCATGCGAGTGCCAATGATTCTCAAGGATTCGGTGAACGCCTACCTGGCAGCTCGTGCAGTCCTGTTGTTGATCTTGCATGAGTCTTTTACCGTGGGTGAGCGTCAGGGACAGCCAATTGCTGAAGTAGTACAAACAGTAGCGTTTCCAGGTCTTGGTACAGGAGTAGGAAGTATCGGCTTCAACACCTGCGCTCACCAGATGCGCCAAGCTGTCAATGACATGGTGCTGGAGCAATACCGCATGCCAAAAAGTTGGGCTGAGGCTAGCGAGCGGCACCAGCTACTGTACACCGATCGACCAAAGCGTTTACAGTGACCCAACAGATCAGAAATCTCAAATTAAGCATCAGGGTACCGGGGCAGCAGACTGAGCACCTTTCGGAATCTGCTTGAGCGGGTGTGCATATTGACTGACAGCAGGCTATGGATCGACTGCCCAGGGAACAACCAGGCGGAAGAGCAGTTTGAAGCCGAAGTCGATCGCCAGGCCAATGAGGCCGATAAGCAGGATACCGACGAAGATCTCGTCGGTACGTAAGAAGCGTTGGGCGGTGAGGATGCGGTAGCCAAGACCGGAGCTTGCAGCGATCAGTTCGGCGACGACCACGAAGTTCCAGGCACCGGCAATATTGATGCGCAGGGTGTCGAGGATGCTCGGTAGGGTGGCAGGAAAGATTACTCGGAAGAAGACGTCGCGGCGGGTGGCACCGAGAGTGTAGCTGGTTTTGATTAAGTCGAGAGGCACAAACTTGACGGCGTCGGTCACCATCAGCGTGTTGTAGAAAAAGCTGCCCAGGAAGATGATTGCAATCTTGGCCGGTTCGTCGAGGCCAACCCAGAGAATGATGAGCGGTATGAAGGCGGCGGCGGGCATGTAGCGCAGCAGGCCCAGCACCGGCTCAAATAGACCCTCGACTGTCTTGAAGGTACCAATCAGTAAGCCGAGTGGGACACCGATGAGAGCGGAGAGAAAAAAGCCCCAACCGACTCTCGAAAGACTGGCGAGGGCATCGGACCAGAGTTCGCCACTCATCGCCATTCGCCCGGCAGCCGCGACGACTGACCCTGGAGTCGGTAAAAACATCGGTTCGACCAGGCCGCTATAGGTGACCCCAGTCCAGGCCGATAAGGGGATCAGAATCGATAGGGCGACCATGGTCAGATAAAAGCGGCGCGGGATGTCGGCACGGATTTCCCAGAGGCGCAGGCGAGGCCGAGGTCGGGGGACAGGGCGGACTAGTTCTGGCTCGATTTGAGCAGTCGGTCTCATCCCGCCTCCTGGCGTGCCGGGGTGTCACCGTGCAATAAATCGAGCAAGTCCTGGCGCAGTTGCTGAAATCTGGATGTGCGGCGGCTGTTGCGGTCGCGCTCAGCACCGAGATCGATTTCCACTTCCCGGCAAATACGGCCGGGGCGGGAAGTGAGCACGTAGATACGCTCTGAAAGCAAGACTGCCTCCTCGACGTCGTGGGTAATCATCAAAAAGGTCTTGTGGGTTTTCTGGGCGACTTCGAGTAGAAATTCTTGAAGAGTCTGCTTGGTCTGGGCGTCGAGCGCGCCGAAGGGCTCGTCGAGTAGTAAGATTTCCGGTTCGTTGACCATCGCCCGGGCAATGGCGGCCCGCTGTTTCATGCCGCCCGAGAGAGCACGCGGCAGGCTGTCGGCGAAGTTGGTGAGGCCCACGATATCGAGATAATAACCCACGCGGTCGCGGCGTTCGGCGGCAGGCACGCGGGCGAGCTTCAGCCCGAATTCGACGTTGCCTGCGACTGTGAGCCAGGGAAAGAGCGTATAGCTTTGACAGACCATCCCCCGGTCGGCACCAGGGCCGTCGATCTGTTTATCGCGCAGCAACACTTCACCCTGAGAAGGCTCCTCAAGACCCGCGATGATGTTGAGCAGGGTCGATTTGCCGCAACCGGAACTACCGACCAGGCAGACGAACTCGTTTTCGCGGACGTGTAGAGTGATGTCATCCAGCACCAGCAGCGGACCACTCTTGGTCTGGAAACGCTTACTCAGGTTGCGAATTTCGAGGGCTGGACGTTTGGGCATAAGACAGCAACCAGGAGAGTGGGTTAAAGGGTCAGGCGTTCTGGCGGGAGGCCAGCACGAATTTCGGCTCGACGATACGTGCGAGGTCAGGAATGCTACTGATCCGTCCTGCTGCTTTTAGAAATTGCGCCAGATCTGTCATCGTCTTGAGCAAATAGCCGGGGCTCTCCGCATTGGTGAGCATGTCAACATTGGTCTTCAAATCCACCAGACGGACGCCGCGCAGATAATCGACAACCTCCGGGGTCGTCACTTTTAGTTGCCGGGCTGTAATGTCGGCGCTCTCCTCGGGGTTGCTCTCGATGTAGGCAAGTCCTTGGAAGATGCCATCGACAAAAGCCTGGACTGTCTCGGGGCGCTCTTCTGTAAAACGTGCGTCAAATTGGTAGATGTCAGCAATTGAGTAGGGCATCCGCAGGGAGTCATAGAGGACACGTCCATCTTTGCGCGATGCGTTTGCCTTACCCAGAAAAGGTGCATAGGTCACAGCAATCTCGACGTTGCCGCTCTGGTAGGCTGCTGCTGCGTCCCCTGGCGTCATATTTACAATCGTGACGTCTTTTTCCTGGAGACCGGCCTCCGCCAACACCTGAAGCAGGAAGTAATGGCTGACGCTGATTTCTTCTAAGGCAATTTTTTTGCCCTTGAAATCTTTGATACTGGCTATTGAGTTGCGAGCAAGAATGCCGTCGCCACCGACGGAGCGGTCGGCGACCAGTACGACCCGAAAGTCTTTACCCCGCGAAGCGAGGTAGGTGGCACTGGAGAGGACGTCCGCCTGGGCGTCAAGCCTCCCTGCAGCAAAGGCAGCTGTGACCTGACCATTAGCCTGAAAGAGTTTTACGTCGAGGTCAAGACCCAATTCTTTAAAGAGTCCTTTTTCGCGGGCGACGTAAAGGGGAGCGTAGCCGACCCAATCGACAATGCCAATTGAGGCGGACATTTGCTTGGATGGAGCGGGTGTTTTGCTACAGGCCACCAGTCCCAGGGCACCGAGACCGAGGGCACGGACCAGTTGACGGCGCGCCAGGAATCGGGAGTCATTGTTTTTTGGGACCATCGACTACTGCAATAGAGGTGGGCTTATGCTTGCATTCAAGGCTTCCCACTTCGGTGACCTTTGTTACGAATTGTGGTATCGATACTGAAAGACAGCATTTTGCTAAATATTCCGTCCTCGGGTACGGGACTATTGCCCAATCCTAATTTTGTGAATAACGCGTGACCGCGTTCAGGTTTTGGCGGCAGCGGCCGGAGATGGCGAAGCGTTCGAGCGCCTGAGGGGCAGTTCGGGTAGTAAGAGCCCCAGGACGACTGCGAGTCCGGCAACCGGCAGAGCGTAGCCAAAGATGGTCGCAACAGCGTCGGCAAAGGCGCGCCGAATGATGGTCTGGGCCTGAAGAGAGACCTGGCGACGGGCTGAGAAGCGCTCGCGGGCGAGTTCTGCGTCCAGTTGGGCAAGGGCCGTCGTCACCCGCTCACCACCGTCGCGCAGCCGGTACGGTTGGAGGTAGGCGGCGGCCGGGGCGGGCAACTGCTGGGCAAGCGGCTTCAGGTCCGCAACCAGGGTGGCGGTCAGTTGGGCTGCCAGGATGGCTCCGAAGACCGTGGCACCAACTGTCTGGCTCAGCTGCACGAAGAAGAGCCGACCAGCCGTGGCAGCACCGACATCGGCCATCGGGACGGCATTTTGCAAAGCCAGGTTGACCTGCGGAAAAGTGGCCCCGATGCCCAGGCCGAGGATGCCGGTCCAGAACCAGATGGCCTGGAGCGGGGTGTCGAGTTCGAGAATCGAGAGGCCCCAGAAGCCGACCGCCATCAGCGCGATGCCGCTTACCAGCACGGCCTTGTAGCGCCCGGTGCGCTGGACGAATTGGCCGCTGGCAAGCGCTGTGATCGTGAAACCCAGCGTCTCGGGCAGCAGGGCGACTCCCGCGCCGGTGGCCGTCGTTCCCAGTACGTTCACCAGGAAAATCGGCAAGAACAACAGCACAGTAATAAAACAGCCGCCCGTCATCATCGAAATCGCGCAGGCGATATTGAAGACCGGAATTTGAAACAGCGACGGCGGCAGCAGGGGTTCGCTTGCCCGTCGCTCCACTGCAATCAGGCCGAGCAGGCTCACAGCGGCAAGCGCCAGCAGGAACAACACAAAAGAACCGTTCCAGGGGAAGCGTTCGCGGTCGAGGCTGAAGGCGACCAGAAACGGCACCACCGTCAGCACCAGTAGGGCCGACCCGAGCCAATCGATTTTCGCGTTCTGCCGGAGGCCGCTGTCGAGCGGCGGCATGGCCAGCAGCACGAACAGCATCGCCGGCAACCCGATGGGTAAGTTGATGTAGAAAATCCAGTGCCAGCTAATCGTATCGGTCAGAAATCCGCCCAGAAATGGACCGATGATGCCGCTCAGGCCAAAAACAGCGGCGAGCCAGCCCTGTAACTTTGCCCGTTCGGCCGGTACGTAGATGTCTGCGGGGATCGTCATACCGACCGCCCCAATCGCACTCGCTCCTAAACCCTGCACGCCCCGGCTCACGACCAATGCCAGCATGCTCGGTGCAAGCCCACAGAGCACCGAACCCACCAGAAAAGCGGCCATGCCAAAGAGCAACACTCCCTTGCGACCGTAAAGATCGGAGAGCTTGCCGAAGATTGGGAGCGCCGTGGTACTGACGAGTAAGTAGGCAGTCGAGGTCCAGGGCAACAGGTCAAGGTCGCCCAGGTCGGCAAGAATGGTCGGCAGTGCAGCCGAGACAATCGTCTGGTCGAGAGAGGTTAAAAAGAGCCCACTGAACACAGCAGCCAGGATCAGCAGCTTGGAGCGCTCACTCAGCACCGCCGCGTAATCAATCCGCTCCCCAACCATTTCCGCCCCCCACACTACAGCTGTATTACCAGGATACTACTAAATTGGGGCGGGTTGGCTCTAGCGCAGGACTGGTTGGACTGGGCGCAACAGTGGGTCGAAACCCATCTCCTCGGTCAAATGCTCGCGTGCGGTCACACGATACTCGAAGAAGTGCTCTCCCATGGCCAGCATGGCGATGTATTCAGGGAGCAGCTTTTCTTTGTAACGCTGTATCCAGCGCAACTGCGTCCAGAAGATGCCGCGCGTTTCTTTTGAGCAGATCCCCCACACCCAGATCAGGTGGAAGAGCACTTTCATGCTCTGGGCGAAGGACAAACTCCGGGTCGGATAGCGCTGCGGGCGGCGGGTGGCATCGATCGCCTGGAACTGCCGGAAGACGCGCTGGAAGTAGATGCGCGGCTCGTAGAGGTTCCACATGCTGCGGGTAAATTCGCAGACGATGTCTTCCACCGGCCGCTCGGGCACAAAGTTCATCTTGTGACCCTGCTCGCCCTGGGATTCACCCAGCAACCGGCCTTCCTTTTGCAGGCGCGTGTACAGGCCCGTGTTCGGCAGAGCGTGGAGGATACCGACCATCGCCCGCGGTACAGCGGTCGCCTCGACAAATTCGTAAATCCGGTCTCCCGCACCCTGCTTTTCGCCGTCGAAGCCAAGGATAAAGCCCGCAGTGATGTCGAGTCCGGCCTTGTTGATGATTTCGCAGGCTTCGACGAGTGGTAGCCGGGTGTTTTGTAGTTTCTTGGTCATCACCAGGCTTGCTTCGTCTGGGGTCTCGATGCCGAGGAACACCGACCAGAAGCCTGCTTTTACCATCAATTCGAGTACTTCAGGCTCCTGGGCCAGGTTGACCGAAGCCTCGGTGTAGAACGCGAACGGGTAGTCCCGCGCCTCCGACCAGGGGATCAGCGCCTCCAGCAGTACCTTGACGTTGCGCTTGTTGCCGATAAAGTTGTCGTCTACTAGAAAAACCTGTCCGCGCCAGCCGAGTGTGAAGAGGTAATCGAGTTCTGCGATCACCTGGGTAGGTGTCTTGGTGCGTGGAACGCGGCCGTAGAGGGTGATGATGTCGCAGAACTCGCACATGAACGGGCAGCCACGCGAAAACTGGATGGACATCGAAACATAGTCTCTAAAATTAATCAGGTCGAAGCGTGGAATCGGAGTTTTGGTCACGTCCGGTTTCTCAGCACTTCGGAAAGTCCCACTACTCTCGCCGCGCTCGAGTGCCGCGAGGAACATCGGGATCGTCATTTCTCCTTCGTCGAGCACGAAGTAATCGGTACCGACCGCCTCTTCCGGTAGAGAAGTTGGATAAGGACCACCGACTGCGACCCGCTTGCCGAGTAGCTTGGCCCTGGCAATCAGGGCCGCGAAATCTTCTTTTTGCACCAGCATTGCGGAGATAATCACCATCTCGCACCACTGCCAATCTGCGGGAGTCTCCGGTTCAACGTTACGGTCTACAAAGCGCACCTCCCAATCAGCAGGCAGGAGAGCAGCCACTGTGAGTAGACCCAGAGGCGGCATCAAGCAACGGCGTCCGGTTGCGTGTACGAAGCGTTCGTAAGACCAGAACGAATTAGGAAAAAGCGGATACAGCAGCAAGACTCGCATGCCCACCCCACGAGGAGACCTAACTATAGAGGAGCCTCAGGGAAATTGCAATTTTCGCAGCCCTGCAGAAGCGGGGAGTTCTCCTCGCTTTGAGCATCGTCAAGAGTGTAATGGAATCTGAATAGCGCTGTCAATCCTTTTGCGCAGGTCACCCTGATGGCTGCACAGCTTCCAGATTTGCATACAAAAACCAGCAGTCTTTCACCGGAAAGACTGCTGGTTTTTGTTAATCACTGAAGTCGTTTTCTCGTGCCCGTGCCCCGGATTACAGGTATTCGGCAAGCACTTTGTGGAAGTGGACGACTCCCAGTTCGTGCTCGACAGCGAGCGGACCAACCTGGTAGGCCCGCGAGTTGACGCCCTGCTGCAACAGGCGGCAGACGGCAAAGTCTTCCTCCATCACTTTCTTCCAGGACTCGCGCACGTAGGGGCTGAGGGCGTACTGTTCGGGAGTCTGATAGTTCACCGTCTCCAGGCGCGTCCGCTCAGGACCAAGCGGCACCACCCGCCAGACAGAGACGCTGTCCGGCCCGGTGTTGATCATCATGTTCGGGAAGAGGAAGCCCTGGTAGGAAATACCGCCTGCTTCCCAGTGCCGACGCATGGCCGGTTCGGTGGGCGCCTCGGGGGTATAGGGGACGGAAATTGGGATGTGGCGGCCGGTGGGCATTGTGCGGATCGCCTGTACATCGAAGAGGGGTACAAGGCTCTTGGCGTGGGCTACCGAGAAGTGATAGTCCTCGACGTAGTTTTCGACGATGAATTTCCAGTTGATCGGCTCCTCGAAGCTGGACCGGTCTACTTCGCGCAGGTCTTCCCAGCGGTGGCCCCAGTCTGCCAGGTACTCGGGATAGCCTGCCAGGTACTCGATGAGCGATTCGCCTTCCGGGTCGGGGTTGACGAAAATAAAGCCGCCCCAGGTATCGACGCGGGCCGGTGCCAGGCGGATGGTCGATTTGTCCAGATCTGGGAACCACTTGGGTTGAAGCACTGCGAGCAA
The DNA here is from genome assembly GCA_031399965.1 of Gloeobacteraceae cyanobacterium SOY_34_metabat_159. Lineage (GTDB taxonomy): Bacteria > Cyanobacteriota > Cyanobacteriia > Gloeobacterales > Gloeobacteraceae > JANNPH01. Next base: position 12,309 of record JANNPH010000230.1, read on the forward strand.
TCGACCCTCAGTGTCGTAGGTCCAGGCGTGGTAAGGGCACTGTAGCTTTGTACAGTTGCCCCGCGCTTCGGTTAAAAGTCGTGCCCCCCGGTGCGGACAGATGTTATGCATCGCCCGCAGTGCGCCCTCGGCGGTGCGGATGACGAAAAGGGGCTCCTCGCCGAGCATGCAACTCAGGTAGTCGCCGGGGTTAGGCAGGTCCTCAACGCGGCCGACCCATTGCCAGGTACTCCGCCAGACGGTCTTCAGTTCGCGTTTGTAGATTTCGGGGTCGGTGAAGTAGCGCCCCGGCAGGAGCGAGTGCACAGACGGACGCTGTAAGCTTCTGGTCATTGCTGTTCAAAATATTGTGCTTTCAGTTTGGCCGAGCCAGGGGTCAGTGTCCGTAGCGATCACTACTCGCTAAGGCTGTTGGGCGACCCGGATGACCTGCTTGTAGGCTTCGCAAACCTCAGTGGCGATTGCCGCAAGTTCTAACTGGCAAGCGTCGCGTGCCGCCGATTGTCCCTCTGTAAACCAGGTGGTCGATTGAGTGCGCAGGTCTTCGAGTTTCTGGATCTGCTCGAACAGGATCTGGGCTGTCTCCCGATGCGGCTCTTTTAGAGAAGGCAAGAAGACTTCCCGGACATGGCGGGGTAGATCGGCGTGAACGGTCATAGGAATTGGGGAACTGTAAGCTTTCGATCACTATCAGAGATGAGTGGTCGTGTATCGTAGCAAGCACTACCGACCGATAGCGGGATCGGTGAATAAATGGGCACGCCCCATGAGGAGATTGCGCATGCGCCTAGCCAAGCTTGCACCGCTGGTGATGTTGTTGTGGGCCGGCTTGAGTGTTCCGGGATTTGCCGCTCCGATCCGGATCGGTTACAGTGCCTGGCCGGGCTGGTTTCCCTGGAAGGTTGCCGAGGAGAAGGGTTTATTCAAGAAGAACGGCGTCGATGTCGAGATGGTCTGGTTTGTGAGCTACACAGACTCACTCAACGCCCTGAACGCCGGCAAACTCGACGCTAATAGTCAGACACTCAACGACACCATTGCCCCAGTGGCAGCGGGTGCGAAGCTCAAGATCGTGCTCACCAACGACAACTCTTCCGGCAACGACCAGATCATCGTCCTCAAGACGATCAAAGACGTCAAAGACCTCAAGGGAAAAAGGGTCGCGGCGGAACTGGGCACGGTCGATCACTATTTATTGCTGCTGGGTCTTGAGAAAGGCGGGCTGAGCCAGAAGGATATCCAGTTTACAAACCTGGAGACCGGGGCCGCCGCCGCCGCTTTCGCCGCCGGTCGCCTGGATGGGGTGGGTGTCTTCGCCCCTTCGACTACCCGTGCACTCAGCACCGGTAAGGGCAAAGTACTCTTCAGCTCGAAGGACTTTCCCGGCGCGATCTCAGACCACCTGGTCTTTCGCGAGGAGTTTGTGAAAACCCGCAGTGCCGACGTGCAAAAGATCGTCAAGACCTGGTTTGACACCCTCGACTACATCCAGAAGAACCCGGCAGAGTCCGTGAAAATCATGGCCAAGCGTGCCGAGACGAGTGAGGCCGAATACCGGTCCTACGACAGTGGGACGCGCATCTTCACCCTTCAGCAAAACCTGGCAGCTTTCGGCCCCGAGAGCAAGGAGCCGACCAACCTGCGCTTCCAGGCCAAGATCATTGCTGACTTCTTAGTCAAGACCGGCCTTGCCAAGACGAAACCGACGATTAACAGCCTGTTCGACGACACCTTCGTCAAAGCCTACGCCAAGACGGCTGTCGCCAGCCCCTGAGGCTCCAATCAAGTCACCGGGCCTGAGAAGCAGTACCGTTGCTACGCCCCAGAACTTGCCAGGTAAGACCGCCAGCCACCAAAAGTAGTGATCTCCTGGGCCGTCGCAACGGCGTAAGGCTCGCACAAGAAACCTTTCACCTGCTCGCCGTCTTCGAGTGTGAGCGTACCGATGACGAGCGGTTCGGGCACGGCGGCAACGAAGCTGCCGAAGGCTTCCTCGGTGAGTGCCCAGACTTCGACCTCAATGCCTGTGCCGGTGAAGTCAGGTTCGCGCACCAGTCCCGGCTTGGGGGGAACGGTGCCGGAGAGTGCATAAAGGCGGTAACTTTCCGCTGTGCGGCAGGAGCGCACCAGTTGGGCGTGGCGGTTGGTCAACTGGTAGTTGAGGGGTTCACCGCTCAGGTGAGCACCGACCACGGCCAGGCGGACGAGGGCGGGGTCTGGACTGGTCGGGGGCTGGGTACCGGTCATGAAATTCTCTCCCAAAATCGTGAGGGCAACGTCGCTCCCGGCCGGAGCAACAAGCTGGATGCCGAAGGGCAGGCCGTTCTCCCGGAAGCCAGCGGGTAGGGCCACGGCCGAGAGGTTCATCAGGTTGACGAAGTTGGTGTAGTAACCAAGGTTGGTGTTGAGCCCGACCGGGTCGGCTTCGACGGCTTGCTTTGTGTAAGTGGTGCCCGTCGTCGGTAAGACGAGGACATCCATCTTTTCCCATTCGGCAGCAGCCAGGACAGTCAGTTCTTCCAGGCGATAAAACCCCCGGTAAGCGTCGGCGGCTGTGAACCGGGCACCGCCAGCGATGATCTCGCGCACAACCGGGTGGATGGCTTCAGGATGAGCGGCTAGAAAGTCACCGAGGACTGCGAACCGCTCGGCAATCCACGGTCCGCCGTAGAGCAATTCAGCCGCAGATTGAAAAGGGGCAAAGTCGATTTCGACCCGCTCACCACCTAGTGCACTCAGGCGATCCTGGGCAAGGGTGTAGAGTCGGGCCGCCGCTTCGTCGTGAAAGAATTTCAGTTGCGCTTCTGGTGGCACTCCAAAGCGCCAGGGGGTACTGGTCGGGCCGAGGCTGCCACGCTGCACCGGTAACTGGCCCGCTACTTCCAGCACCTGCCGGGCGTCACCCGGCGTCAGGGTAAAGACCGACACACAGTCAAGAGAACGACAGGCAGGAACGACGCCCACGGTGCTGATCAGCCCCCGGCTCGGTTTGAGGCCGACTATTGCGTTGAAGGCAGCCGGGACCCGGCCGGACCCGGCCGTATCGGTGCCCAGGGCAAAGCTGACCAGGCCTGCCGCGACCGCTACTGCCGAGCCGGAACTGGATCCGCCCGCAATGTAGCGCTCGTCGTAGACGCAACTCGGAATGCCGTAGGGCGAGCGGGTGCCGACCAGGCCGGTCGCGAACTGGTCGAGGTTAGTCTTGCCGATCAAGATTGCCCCGGCTGCAAGCAGCCGTTCGACTACCGGAGCAGTCACAGCAGGCACGTACCCGAAAGCGGGACAGCCGGCAGTGGTCGTTAGGCCCGCGACATCGATGTTGTCCTTGACCGCAAAGGGGATGCCGTAGAGCGGGAGGTCGAGGCGATCTTCTAGTGCCTCGGCCTGGGCGAGCAGTTGGGCAATGGGAAGGCGGGTAATCCAGACGCTATCGTCGCCACGCGCTTCGACGCGTCGGTCGATTTCGTGCACGACCTCGGCAGGCTTGAGGCCCTCCCGGTAGGCTTCACCAAGAGAGGCCAAAGTGAGGTCGCTCAAGGGCATCACGGCGCATCCTCTTGAACGGCGATCAAGTCCTGACCGGCAGCGACAGTCTGGCCACGACTGACGAGGATGGCGGTTACCGTGCCGGCAAAAGAGGCGGCGACCGTAATTTCCATCTTCATCGATTCGAGAATGACGAGCGGGTCGCCCGGACTGACCCGTGCGCCCACCTGCACTTCGATTTGCCAGACGTTGGCAGGCACCGGGGCCACTTCTCCCCGGCTCCCGGTCGGCAGGGCGGATACCTCGGACATCGGGGATTCTTGCGGGTCCAGTAAGTCGAGCGCTTTAGAAGCGGCCCAGCGTTCGCGCTCGGCCTCGAAGGCGGCCTGCTGGCGGGTCTTAAATTCGGCAGCCTCCGGGGCAATCGAGCGCAAGAAGGCGTTGTACTCGCCAAGGCTGAAGGTCTCTTCTTCGATGCGCAGCGGCAGAAGGCCCTGCTCGAACTGGTCGCGCATTTGCAACAGCTCTACTGCTGAGACCGGGTAGAAGCGAATCTGGTCGAAAAAGCGCAACAACCACGGCCTACCGGGTTCAAAATCGGCGGTCGAGCGAAACCGGTTCCAGACTTGCAGCGTGCGGCCGACGAACTGGTAGCCGCCCGGTCCTTCCATGCCATAGATGCACAGGTAAGCGCCGCCGATGCCGACAGCGTTCTCCGGAGTCCAGGTGCGGGCCGGGTTGTACTTGGTCGTCACCAGCCGGTGGCGCGGGTCGAGGGGGGTAGCGACCGGGGCTCCGAGATAGACGTCCCCGAGGCCGAGCACCAGGTAGCTTGCCGAGAAGACGATTTCGCGCACCTGCTCGACGCTTTCAAGGCCGTTGATGCGCCGAATGAATTCGGTGTTGCTCGGGCACCAGGGAGCATTCGGATTGACACCCTGGGTGTACTTCTCGATGGCAAGCAGGGTTGAAGGGTCTTCCCAGGAGAGGGGCAGGTAGACGACGCGGGTTGGGACCACGATTTCGTCGATAGATGGTAGTGCGCGCTCGGCGTCGAGGAGCCGGTTCATCAACCGCCGCACCGGTAGACGGCTATCAAAATGGATTTGCAGAGAACGAATGCCAGGGGTGAATTCCAGCATTCCCGGTAGAGAGTGGGTCTGCAGCCAGGTCATCAGGGCGTGTACCCGAAAGCGCAAATTGAGGTCGAGCACCGGCGGGCCGTACTCGATAAGCAGATAGTGATCGCCACAGAGGCGGTAGACGACCGCCACCTGGTCTGAAGATTCGGGGATTTGATGGAGAATGTCCCGATTGGCGACCGGGTATACCTCTGTGCTGGGTTCGTCCGGCTCGTTAGACACCAGACCTTCGGCCATCAGGTCCGACTCGATTGCGTCGAGCGGATCGTCCCTGTCGGACCTGATGGCCAAAAAAGTGCTGATGTCGGTCGGGTCGGCTCTATCCTCGCGGTCAAGAGCGGCGAGCTTTGAATACTCCAGAGTATCAATCTCCGCTTCCTGGCGGCGCTCCATCTCCAGGGCCGCTTCGAGGGCCAGACGGCGGAAGTGGACGGTGTCTCCCGGTTTGAGCTGGCCAATTTTCCACAGTTCGGCCCCGACCACCGTGGCCGGGCAGACGAAGCCGCCGAGACTGGGACCGTCAGGACCGAGAATTACCGGCATGTCGCCCGTGAAATCGACCGTGCCGATTGCATAAGCATTGTCGTGGATGTTCGAGGGGTGCAGGCCCGCCTCGCCGCCATCCTCGCGCGCCCATTCGGGTTTTGGACCGATCAGGCGCACACCGGTGCGAGCCGAGTTGTGGTGTACTTTCCAGCCCGTTGCAAAGAAGGCCTCGATGTCGGTCTCGGTAAAGAAGTCCGGAGCACCGTGAGGACCGTAGAGCACACCCAGTTCCCAGGTGTCGCCGTAGTGCGGGGTGAGCGTCTCGGCTAGCGCTCGCCGGGGTACCGCTTCCCCGACAGACACTGGACGCACGAGTCTGAGCACGTCGCCGGTTCTGAGCGTCCGACCGGCGTGGCCACCGAAGCGACCGAGGGTAAAAGTCGATTTGCTCCCCAGGTAGTCGGGTACATCGAGGCCGTGGCGCACGGCAAGGTAAGCGCGTTGGCCGCCGCCTTCGATATTGCCGAGGCGTAGGGTGCTCCCCGCCGAGATTGGCACCGGTTGCCAGTAGGGTACGGGTTCGCCGTCGAGGCTGGCCTGCATGTGAGCACCGGTCAGGCAAATCACGGTCGCGGCGTTAAAGCGCAGGGTAGGACCGGTGAGCGTCAGTTCGAGCCCCGCAGCCGTAGTCCGGTTTCCCAGAAGGCGATTTGCCAGTCGGAAGGCGAGGGCGTCCATCGGTCCTGATGGCGGCACGCCGACATTCCAGTAGCCGGTGCGGCCCGGATAGTCCTGGACGGTGCTCTGGGTACCGGGTGTGAGGACGTCGATAGTGCGCGGTGTGTAGACGAAGTCCGCGAGAAACCGGGTGCTCACTTCCCCACTCTGGAAAGTAGAGGAGGCTGCCACCTGGGCGAGGTAGTCGAGGTTGGTCTCGATACCCGCCAGTTCAGAAGCGGCGAGGGCAGAGATCAGGTGCTCGATGGCCGCCTGCCGGTTCTCGCCGTGGACGACAAGCTTGGCCAGGAGCGGGTCGTAGAAGGGCGTGACTTCTGTGCCCCGCTCGACCCAGCCGTCGAGCCGTACATCGTCGGGAAAGCGCACTTCGCTCAAGATGCCTGCACCCGGTTGAAAATTCTTGCCCGGATCCTCGGCGTAGAGGCGCACCTCGACGGCATGCCCACGCGGACGATGCACGTAGCCTGCTATTGGGTTCTCCCCGGCAGCGAGGCGCACCATCCACTCGACAAGGTCGATGCCGCTCACCAGTTCGGTGACGCCGTGCTCGACCTGGAGGCGCGTGTTCACTTCCAGAAAATAAAACTGCTCAGAACTGGCATCGAGGATGAATTCGACCGTGCCGGCCGACTGGTACTGGACGACTTCACCCAGGCGCACAGCCGAGGCCTGGAGAGCCTGTCGGGTTGCCTCGCTAAGGCCAGGGGCGGGGGTTTCCTCGATTACTTTCTGGTTGCGGCGCTGCAGCGAACAGTCGCGTTCACCGAGGGCAATTACCGTTCCCTGGCCATCGCCGAAAATCTGCACCTCGACGTGTCGGGCACGCTCCACATACTTCTCTAGAAAAATACCCTCCTGCTTGAAGAAGTTCCGGCTGAGGCGCTGAACCGACTCGAAGGCCGTGGAGAGTTCTTCTGCACTGCGGCAAATCTGCATACCGATGCCGCCGCCCCCGGCCGTACTCTTGAGCATCACGGGGTAACCGACAATCTGGGCCTGTTGCTGTGCGGCCTCCCGGTCGGCTAATAGTTCGCTTCCAGAAAGCAGCGGAATCTTGTTGGCTGCTGCCAGGGCACGGGCCTCGTGCTTGAGACCAAAGCGGCGCATCTGCTCACCGGTCGGCCCGATGAAGGCGACCCCAGCGTTGATACAGGCTTCGGCAAATTCGGCGTTCTCGCTCAAAAAACCGTAGCCCGGATGAATGGCCTCACTGCCGGTACTGAGCGCTGCTTCTAGAATGCGCTCAGCCTGCAGGTAGCTCTCGGCGGGTGGAGGTGGACCGAGAAGCACCGCTTCACCGGCCATGCGGACGTGGGGAGCGTGGCGGTCGGCTTCCGAGTAGACAGCCACCGAGGCGATTCCCATGCGGTCGAGCGTCCGGATAATCCGGCAGGCGATCTCACCCCGGTTGGCGACGAGCACTTTGTTAAACATGCGAGCCTGTATTGCGTTGGTGCAAGGGCAGTTACGGAGCGTCCCAGATTAAAAGCTGAATTGGAGTTGGGTTGTAGCCGTTGCAGGGGTTGTTCATCTGGGGACAGTTGGAGATGGCGACCAGGACATCGATTTCGGCGCGCAACTCGACGATGCTGCCGGGGTCGGAGATGCCGTCTACGATTTCCAGGGTGCCGTCCGGGCTCACCGGTACGTTCATAAAGAAATTAATGTTGCTCACCAGGTCGCGTTTGCCGAGACCATGCTGAGTGAGCCCCGCGAGGAAATTTTCGACACAGGCGTGCTGCCACTTCTTATCGAGGCCGAAGCGCACCGAATTGCTCTCGCAGCTACAGGCACCGCCGAGGGTGTCGTGGCGACCACAGGTATCGCGGGTCACGGTCATCAGGATGTGGCCGTCGTTGGAAATCAGCCGCGTGCCTTCGGTCACAAAAATGTTGCCCTGGGCAGTGATCGTATCGGCGGCGCTGTAGCGCTCGGCCGGGTCGTGGGCATTGTAGACCAGGAAATCAACTGCCTGATTGCCGCCCAGATCGACGATCCGGAGGATTTGACCGGCTTTAACGACGTAGGTCCAGGGTTTACGGGCCGGGAGGACCTGATTGTAAATGGCCCGCTCGGGGTCGAGGGTAGTCGAGATCGTCACCATCAGCTTTCTCCTGGGACCCGTCGTCGGGTCTATAAAAACAGAGCATCCGTATTGGCAAAGCCGCGTTCGCCTTCCGGGGAGTGAGTGCGGCAGAGGTCATCCGGGGCAGGAGGCGGTGATTGCCGGACGATAGCTCTGATTGCGGTTGGGGCGTAGGTTGGGCCTGGGTCGAGGACGTGGGGAGTGTTGGAGAGCACTACGAGCACGTTCATTTCGGCGCGCAGATCGATAAAGTTGCCGGGTTTGGAGACCTCGGGGACAAGGGCCAGGGCACCGTCCGGCTCGACTTTGACCCGCGAGAAGAAATTGAGGTTGGGCGGGATGTCTTTTTTGCCCAGGTTGTGTTTGGCCAGGCAATTGAGGAAGTTGGCGCGGGTGTTTTTCCAGTCGCCGGGGCCGTAACGGGTTTCGACGCTCAGGGCGGTACTGGCTCCGGCGATCGTGTCGTGGTAGCCGCAGGTATCCTCGGTAATCGAGAAGAGCACGCGGCCCATGTCCGAATAGAGCAGCATGCCCCTGGTCAAGAAAACATTGAACTGAATCTTGCCGGTGTCGGCGGCGTTGTAGCGCTCTACCGGGTTGTCGGCGTTGTAGCACAGAAAAGAAACGCCTTTGCCGCCTTCGAGGTCGATCAGGCGCAAAGTCGTTCCCCGACGGATCACCCGTGACCAGTAGGAGCCGCCGGGTATTACTTCGTCCCAAATAATCTGGTCTGGTGCATCGTTGCTTGTTTCAACGGACATCTGGCATGACTCGCGGGTTCGGGTGGATCGGGGTCCGCTGCAGGACATTCCAGTTAATCACGTACAGCAGGCCTGCTTGAAAGTGTTGGCCGAGGCAATTGACGCATCATGACATGAGACCAGTAGGCTACAAGCTCCTAGAATTGGGAAAAAAGCGTTCAGATGTACACTTACGCATTCCTGCTGACCCCGGAAACACCGCTTGCCCTGCCGATGGGCATCGAGAACACCGTTCAGCTCCTCCAGGGAGAGAATCTGAGCGCGGTGGTCGAACCCGAAGTTCCCTTCGAGGCTTTACAGGACGAATCACTGATGCGCGCCGCTCTCGATCATGACCGGGTGATCCGGGTGCTGTTTGAGCAGACGACCATCCTACCCTTGCGCTTCGGTACCCGCTTTTTGAGCGCTGCCGGACTGCACGCCCACCTTGACAGCCATCTGGAAACTTACGGTCAGCAACTGGCTCACCTCACCGGCAAAGCCGAGTACACCCTCAAACTACTACCGCTCGAAGTCCCGGAGGACCCGATCCCAGCCGAGTTGCGGGGTCGCGAATACTTCCTTGCGAAAAAAAAGCGCCAGCAAGACTACGAGAACCACGCAGAAGCGCGGGCTTTGCAACTGCGCACCATCCAGGCGGCCGTCGAACGCCAGTGCGGCCCTGTGCACCTGGGAGAATCGCAACCGGGAATCGAGCGCATTCATCTGCTTGCCGAGCGCGAGGCCCCTCCCCACTGGCACCTGGAGACCTGGGAGGCTCAGGCTCCTTTCTGGAAGCTCGAACTGGCCGGTCCGCTACCCCCTTACCATTTTGTGTAATCAGGTCGAGACAGTCGCCAGTCGATGAATCTATCTGACCAGGCCGGCGCGCAGGGCCGTCACTGCCGCCTGGGTCCGGTCATCTGCTCCGAGTTTGCCCAGGATGTTGCGCACGTGGGTTTTGACGGTGCCGACAGTGATGTAGAGTTTTTGGCCAATCAGCTCGTTTGAGCAGCCCTCGACAATCAAGCTCAGCACTTCCAGTTCGCGCTCGGTGAGAGGCGACGCCCCCAGCATCCGGACCACGTCGGGGTCAAGGGCACCAATCTGACGCTGTTCGCCTGCCTGGACGGCGTAGTCGGATGCGCGTTCGCGGATGCCGTTGAGCAGCACTGCGGCCACGGCCGGGTCAATCCAGTTGCTACCGGCATGGGTTTGTTTCAGAGCGCCGAGGAGCGCCTCAGAGGCGATGTCCTTCATACAGTAAGAATCAGCACCAGCTGCAAATGCGGCAAGGACCGTGTCGTCGTTGTCGCGCATCGTAAGTACGACAACCTTGAGGTCGGGTTGCTCTTCTTTGGCACGGCGGGTGACTTCGATGCCGTCGATACCCGGCAAGCCGACATCGACGATGGCGATGTCAGGACGCATCTGACGAAGTACCTTCAATCCCATCTCGCCGTTTGCCGCCTCGCCGACCAGTTCGACACCCTCCTGCACTTCCAGAGTCATGCGCAACCCGGCACGCGTCAGGTCGTGGTCCTCGATCAAAACGATGCGAATAGTATCCATTTGCAGCCGTGCCTTGTAAGCTGAGTCTGAATATAAGTATCACGAAGATTGCCCTGCTATCGTCTTCCCTTGGGTATAACCCCTCTGTGCCCGAGGGCTCAATAAGCATCTGCATGAGATTTCTAGTTCTCCATCCGACCACCGCAAACTGCGCGTCCGCGCCGGGTTCACTGCGTACCGGGTCGGCGAACGCCTAAAATATGAGGATGCGCGTACTCATTTGCGAGAGTCCCGGCAAGATCAAGACGTTCAAAGGCATTCTCGGTCCCGGCTGGGAGGTGCAGGCTTCTCTGGGCCACGTCACCGAGCTTGCCCACGACGGCGAGGACTCCCTCGGCTTCGATCTTGGGCCGCAGACGGTCGCCTGTCGCTATGTGCCGCGTGGTGCACGGGGGGCCGCTACCCTCAAAAAGCTGCGTACCGCCGTCCAGAACGCTGAGGCAGTCTATCTCGCCACCGACCCCGACCGCGAAGGGGAGGCGATTGCCTGGCACCTGGCCCGCGAATTGCGTCTTAAAAGTCCGAGGCGGATTACGTTTACCCAGATTACTGCGGCTGCTGTCCGGCAGGCCCTCGACGCGCCGCGTCCGCTCGACCTGGATCTCGTCAGTGCCCAACGTGCCCGCCAATGTCTCGACAAACTGGTCGGCTACAAAGTTTCTCCATTGCTCTGGAAGGCAACCGGCGGCAAGAGCGCGGGCCGTGTCCAGAGCGCCACGTTGCACTTTATCTGTGAGCGCGAACGCGAGATTCGCGCTTTTGAACCGGTCGATTACTGGTCAGTCTGGGTCGATTATCAAGAAGGCTTTCGGGCCTACTACAAGGGAGACCGCGAGGCGGACGCTCCCCCAGAAGAGGCGACCGACGACACCCTCAACATCAAGGAGCCGAAAACCCCCGAATCGGCCCGCGTGCTGAGTGAACCGGCAGCAGACCGGCTGGTGCAGATAGCTCGAAGTCACCCGCATACAGTCCAGGCTGTCGAGCAGCGCACCACAACCAAGTCGCCGCCCGCGCCCTTTATCACCAGTACCCTTCAGCAGGCGGCTGGTGCCCTACTGGGCCTGAGCCCCGAGCGGACGATGCAGATTGCCCAGGAGCTTTATGAAGGTATCGACCTACCGGGCGGTCGCAAGGGACTGATTACCTACATGCGCACCGACAGTGTCGAACTCGCACCTGAATTTATCGAGCAGGCCCGCGATTACCTCCAGGCCAACGACCCGGAAAACCTGCCCGAGCGCGCTACAAAACACCGCTCCAAGGCGACCGCCCAGCAGGCCCATGAAGCTGTCCGGCCCGCCGACCCCAGCCTCACCCCGCGCACTATTCGCGCCCACTTGAGCCCTGAGCAGCTGCGCCTCTACGACATCATCTGGCGACGGGCGATTGCTTCACTCGCCGCCCCGGCCCGCCTGCACAAGACCCGGATCATCACCCGCTCCGGCCCCATCGAATGGCAGGCCCTCGGCATGACCGTCGCCTCCCCCGGCTACACCCGCTACTGGAACGACCTCGAAGCTGCCCTCACTCTGCCTGCTCTACAGAGCAAGACTTTGACGCTGACAGCGGCGGCCCACGAAAAAAAACGGACCCAACCGCCCCCGCGCTACAGCGAGCCGAAACTGGTGCAGTTGATGGAGCGCCGTGGCGTCGGCCGCCCTTCTACTTACGCATCGACTATCAAGACGCTCAAAGAGCGCACCTACGTGGAAGACCAGGGTAAGGCTCTCCAACCCACCGAGTTGGGCCTTGCCTGTGACGAATTGCTGACTTCGACCCTGCCGGACCTGGTCGATAGTCACTTCACTGCCGAGATGGAGACGAGCCTCGACGAGATTGCCATGGGTAAAAAACAGTGGGAACGCTATCTCACTGGTTGGAACGAGAGTTATCTACTTCCAGCCGTCCTTCAGGCCCGCACCACCATTGCCGCAAGCGGCATCAAGCGTCCGGCTCCATTGACCCGAACCCGCGAAGCATCCAAAGTACCGTGTCCGGAATGCAAGCAGGCACTCGTCAAGATTCCGACCAAAAAGGTCAAGCGCGGCTATTTCCTCAAGTGCGAACAGTGCCCGGAACTGGTGCTTTTCTGGAACACCTTTCAAAAGCGCTGGGAGCGGCCCCAACCGAAAGAAGCCGGGGACGACCGGCCGAAGCCCGTTTCAGCCCTGAGCGCATTTGCCTGCCCGGTCTGCGCGAAACCCCTCGAAGAATATGCCTATCTCAAAGATGGCGAAGCAAAGAAGATGTTGCGCTGCTCGGACCCGAAGGCGCGTCTGAACACAAAGCATAAAAACGTCGCCTATTTCCAGACTCCCCGCGGCGTCTGGTGGAGTAAAGCGCACGGCGAACTGGGCTAGCTGCGACCGACGACCCGCTTGAAATCGACACCAGCCACGGCCTGAAAATTCCTGGCAAACCGGCGAATGAGCCCCGGCTCAAGTCAGAAATTCGACGAGCAGCCGGTTCACCTCGGTCGGGTCCTCCTGCTGAACCCAGTGGCTGCAGTCAGGCAACAGTTCGAGGCGAAAGGGACCGGCGAAGAAGCGGTCCAGGTTACTGGTCAAACTCGTCTCAAGGGCAAAGTCCCGCGTTCCCCAGATGACCATCGTCGGGCAGGTGAGTGGTTCTTTGTAGCGCGCTTCGAGTTGGCCCACCTCGCCAAGCCTGCTCAGATCGAACAGGCTTCGGTAATAATTGACGGCACTCGTGAGCGCACCGGGCCGAGCGGCAGCTTGCTTGTACTGGCGGATGTCCTCGTTGCTGAAGCTCCCCGGCCGGACCTGCGGGTGGCGAAAAGCGGCCTCGATGAAGTCGTAGTCGTTTAGAGCAATCAATGATTCCGGCAGCCAGGGGAGCTGAAAAAAGGCAATGTACCAGCTTTTGAAGATCTGCTGTGGGTTGGAGCGCAACTCCTCGGCAAAGCGCACCGGGTGCGGGGCGTTGAGGATGACCAGTTTTTCGAGCATCTCCGGGTAGTGGTAGGCAAAAGCCCAGGCGATGGCACCCCCCCAATCGTGGGCGACCAGGATTGCTTTCTTTTCGCCCAGTGCCTCGATCAGGGCTTTGATGTCGGTGGTGAGCGTGCCCATGTCGTAGCCGGTGTCGGGCTTCTCTGTCAGGTTGTAGCCGCGCAAGTCAGGAGCCACGACTCGGAAGTGCTCAGACAATGCCGGGATCTGGTGTCGCCAGGAGTACCAGAACTCTGGGAAGCCGTGCAACAACAGGACGAGGGGAGCACCGGGTATACCCTGCTCGACGTAGTGAAAGCGGATGCCGTTTGCCTCGATCGTGGCGTCTTGCATAAGCGCTAGATTACCGTACCGTCGTGGATCACCGAGTCCTTGGGCACGATCACGATGCCGCTGCGGATGTAGTAGCCGCGGTCGGCATGGTCGGCTTCCTCGGGCCGCTCCTTGTTAAGGATCTGCACATGCTTGCCGATGCGGGCATTCTTGTCGATGATTGCCTTTTGAATAATCGTATTTTCGCCGATGCCGACGCCGGGTACACCGCGACTCAACGATTCCTCGCGATCCTCGTGGGTTTCGTAGAAGTCGGCTCCCATCAAGAGCGAATCTTCGATCACCGTCCCCGTTTCGATACGCGAGCGCAAGCCCAGTACTGAGTGGTGGATGCGGGACTGCTTGATGATGCATCCCTCGGCGATCAGCGACTCGCTAATCTGGCAGTCGAGCAATTTGCTGGGGGGCAGGTAGCGGGGCCGCGTGAAAATGGGTGCACCGGGTACATGAAAGCTGAAGGGCGGCGAGGGTTGAGCGGTCAGGGCCAGGTTCGCCTCATAAAAGGCGTCAATCGTCCCGATGTCTTCCCAGTAGTCATCAAAGAGATAGGTCTGGATGTTGTAGTCGTGGAGCGAGGCGGGCAAGATCTCTTTACCGAAGTCGGTGCGGGTCGGCTCGTCTTTCAGAAGGCGCATCATCACTTCTGCTTTGAAGACGTAGATGCCCATTGAGGCAATAAAAGGCTTCCGGCTCGACTCCTCAGCCGAGAGGCCCATGGCGGTCGTATCGACCCGCATGTCCTCTAGAGCCGCGCCGCTCGGCTTCTCGGTGAATTGCGTCACTCGGCCTGTCGCATCGACTTTCAGTAGTCCAAAGTCGGAGGCGCGGACCGCTTCGACCGGCAAAACCGCGATCGTCACATCCGCGTTGGTGTCGCGGTGGTGTTTGACGAAGAGGCTGTAATCCATCCGATAAAGATGATCGCCCGAGAGGATCAGGTACTCGCTCGAAGTCTTCGAGGACTCAAACAACCACAAATACTGGCGGACGGCGTCGGCTGTGCCCTGAAACCAGTTGGGGTTTTCGTCTGTCTGTTCGGCTGCCAGGATCTCGCAGAAGCCGTCTGAGAAGCGCGAAAACTGGTAGGTCTGCGAGATGTGTCGGTTGAGCGAAGCCGAGTTGAACTGCGTGAGGATGTACATGTACTGGATGCCGGAATTGATGCAGTTGCTCACCGGAATATCGATCAGGCGATACTTGCCGCCAATTGGTACGGCCGGTTTTGCACGGCGTTTGGTCAGTGGATAGAGGCGGGTACCCCGTCCTCCCCCGAGAATAATGGCTGTCACCTGCTTCATCAGTGCCTCCCCTGCCGCATCACCCTCAAGAGTAAACCGCCCACTCGGTCTTCGCTGCAACAAAATTACGCCCGCGGGTGTGTAAACCACAGGCCAAGGGCAATGAGGGTAGCCGGAGTGAGTACAGCGACCCAGAGTAAAAACGGGTCAGGTTGCTGGACATAGTACGGCAGGACATACTTGACCAGGGCCGAGAGCACTGTCGCCAGGAGCAACACGCCCACCACCAGGAGCCCATCGCGCACATGCACCTCCAGATTTAAACGTCATGGCAAGCAGCAAAAACCGCAAAATCTTGATTCTGGGGGTCGCCATTCTCGGCACCCTTGGCTTTGTCGGGCCACTCCTCATCACGCTCTACTCAGTCTTCACAGGCGTCGAGCAGGCCCCGCCGCCGCAGCCGGTAGAGTCCGCTCAGCCTCAGGATGACCCGGCTCAGATTCGTGCACAAATCGCGGGCTACGAACAAGTGCTCAAGCGCGAACCAAACAATCCGAGCGTCCTACAAAACCTCTCCACACTTTACTTGCGCAGCGGCGATATCAACAAGGCTGCCAGCACCACGGCTCGTCTTGTAGAACAGCAGCCCGACAACCCGCAACTGCGCGCCCAGTTGGCGGCTCTCTATCAGATCTCAGGCCAGTTCGGTAAAGCCGAACAGACCTATGACCAGGTACTCGCCAAAGACAAAAACAACGTAAATGCCCTGGTCGGCAAAGCGGACCTCGAAAAAGCGAAAGGTAACAAAGCAGCGGCAAAAGCGCTCTACACCAGGGCTGAGCAGGCTGCCCCGGTGGATGTCAAGCCGCGCGTGCGCGAATACGCGGCGAAGGCTCTCGCTCCAACTCCAGCCGCCCCGGCTAAACCTCCAGGCCCGGCCTCGACCCCTTAGCGCCTCAGCTTGTAAGGGTCTGTCTCGCGAGCAAAGACAAACACCAGCAGCACCCCGGCGACGAAGCCCGCAGCGTGAGCCAGATAAGCAACACCGCCCTGTTCCATCGCCGGTACGTTGCGAACGCTGAAAGTAGCGAGGCTATTAAGTACCTGCTGGAAGAACCAGAAACCGAGAAACCAGATAGCCGGTATCCGAAAGGGAATCGGAATAAAGCCCAGGGGAAAGACAGCCTGGACCGGGGCACGCGGAAACTTGACGATGTAGGCTCCGAGCACGCCCGCGATGGCACCGCTCGCTCCCAGAGAAGCAATCACTGAATTGGGATTGAGATAGGTCTGAGCAACAATCGAGACCACCCCGCAAATCAAGTAGAAGAGCAAGTAATTGAAGTGGCCCATGCTCTCCTCGACGTTATCGCCGAAGATCCAGAGGTAGAGCATGTTGCTTGCGATGTGCAGGATGCCGCCGTGTAGAAACATCGCTGTCACCAGCGGCAACAGCAGGCCCGCCGCACTGAAGTCGCCCTGAAAGACGGCAGCGACCGCTGGGGTAATCTTTGCCGGGATAGCTGCGTACTGGTTGAAAAAACCCTCGAGCCGGTCACCGAGGGAAGTTTCGTATAAGAAAACCAGGATATTGATGACGACCAGGCTGTAGTTGACCCAGGGGATTCGATAACCCCGGTTTTCATCCCAGAGAGGGACCATCGTCGCTCCGTTGCGGTAATTTATCAGGTAAATCCTATTCTGAAGCACACAAAACTACATCCTTCCTGGGTGCCAGGGCGACACCGAGAGGTACGGTAATTACACCACGGGGGTGACGGCTCTCTCTACCCGGCCCGTCACTCCAGGCGGATAGCTTGGGAGAACACGAAAGACTAACGGTCCTGCTAAGGAGCAAACATGGGAAAAGTCGTCGGCATTGACTTGGGGACAACAAACTCCGTAGTCGCCGTTCTTGAAGGTGGACAACCCACCGTGATTGCAAACGCCGAAGGTGCACGCACTACCCCGTCCGTAGTGGCATTCACCAAGAGCCACGACCGTCTGGTCGGTCAACTGGCCCGCCGTCAGGGCGTGCTCAACCCGGAAAATACGTTCTACTCGGTGAAGCGATTCATCGGCCGCAAGTACGACGAAGTGAACGACGAAGCCAAGCAAGTCGCTTACCGGGTTGTGCGCGACGGCAGCAACGTCAAACTGCACAGCAGCAACGAAGACAAAGATTTTGCTCCTGAAGAAATTTCAGCGCTGGTACTGCGCAAGCTCGTCGATGACGCGAGTAAGTACCTGGGCGAGAAGATCACCCAGGCGGTGATTACCGTACCTGCTTACTTCAACGACTCGCAGCGCCAGGCCACCAAAGATGCTGGCCGCATCGCCGGTATCGAAGTGCTGCGCATCATCAACGAGCCGACTGCTGCTGCCCTCGCCTACGGCCTCGACAAAAAGTCCAACGAAACGATCCTGGTCTTCGACCTGGGCGGCGGTACTTTCGACGTGTCGGTGCTCGAAGTGGGTGACGGCGTCTTCGAAGTGAAATCGACCTCCGGTGACACCCACCTGGGCGGCGACGACTTCGACCGTCGCATCGTCGATTACCTGTCTGAAGAATTCAAAAAGCTCGAAGGTGTGGAACTGCGCACCGACCGTCAGGCCCTCCAGCGCCTCACTGAAGCTGCCGAGAAGGCCAAAATTGAGTTGTCGGGCGTCACCCAGACCCAGATCAACCTGCCCTTCATCACCGCTGGTGCCGACGGGGCCAAGCACCTCGACATGAGCCTCAGCCGCGCCAAATTCGAGAGCATCTGTGCTGATTTGTTTAAGCGCGTCGAAGCCCCGGTCGAGCAGGCCCTGCGCGACGCGAAGCTTGCCAAGGGCAACATTGACGAAGTGGTCCTGGTCGGCGGTTCTACCCGCATCCCGGCCATTCAAGAACTGGTCAAGCGTCTGATCGGCAAAGATCCCAACCAGTCGGTCAACCCCGACGAAGTTGTGGCAGTCGGTGCAGCGATTCAGGCGGGCGTACTTGCCGGTGAAGTCCGCGACGTCGTACTGCTCGATGTCACTCCCCTCTCGCTCGGTGTCGAGACCCTGGGCGGCATCATGACAGCCATCATCCCGCGCAACACGACCATTCCGACCCGCAAGTCCGAGACCTTCTCGACCGCAGCCGACGGTCAGACCTCGGTTGAAATCCACGTCCTGCAGGGTGAGCGCTCGATGGCGACCGACAACAAGAGCCTCGGCCGCTTCCGCCTCGACGGCATCCCGCCCGCGCCCCGTGGTGTCCCCCAGGTCGAAGTCAGCTTCGACATCGACGCCAACGGCATCTTGAGCGTCACCGCTAAAGATAAAGCGAGCAACAAGACCCAGACCATCAGCATCACCGGCGCTTCGACTCTGTCGAAGGACGATATCGAGAAGATGGTCAAAGAAGCCGACTCTTTCTCGACCGAAGACAAAAAGCGCCGCGAAACGGTAGACCTCAAAAACGAGGCCGACTCGCTCGCTTACCAGGCTGAGCGCCAGGTGAGTGAATTCGGCGACAAAGTCGATGCTTCCGAGAAGGAGCGCATCGAGCAGCTGGTCAAAGACCTGCGCGAAGCCCTGACCGGCGACGATATGGACAAGGTCAGCCGCACCAAGGACGATCTGCAAAAGGCCGTCTACGACATGAGCAGCAAGATCTACCAGCAGTCGGCCGGTAGTGGTGCTCCGACCGACGGCGGCAGTAGCGGCGGCAGCACCAGCAGCAGTGGTGGTGACGACGTGATCGACGCTGAATTTACCGAAACCAAGTAAGTCGCCGGTATTCCGGTGTAGCGGCCCGTGGTGGGGATTTCCACCACGGGCTTTTTCGTGCCTGATGGCATTAGCGGCTACGTAGTGACGCTAATGCCAAACGTTTACCTGGGGTCTTCCGGCAGTGCCCGAGCTTTCTCAAGAGACTTCAGGGCCCTCTGGTAACCGGCTTCATCTCCCTTCGCTTTTTCTCGACGAGCGACCGCCTCATAAAGATCTACAGCTTCAGATCTACTCAGTTGTTCTGGGGGACCACTTGGGGGCGGAGCCTTGATGGTACCGGCTTGAGATATCTCCGGGAGCTTGTCATTGACGATTACTTTGTAAACCTTGCCCAGATAGATAGACAGGGTTCCGGGTGGGGTCGCAGTAGACCTTATAGCGTTGACAAACTGTAAGGTTTCTAGAAGCTCGCCCTCCGGGCCGTACAAATCAAGTGTTAAGTCGGACTTCCGTACAAACGAGCCCTGAAGGTCCTCGCTCTTCATGAAGTCCCTGATACGGACAACGGTCCTTGCCTCCTCAGCCAGTGCCGTACCCGGAGCGAGAAAAACGCTCGCAAGCAGAGCAGCGATGAACTTTTTCATTGCACACCTCCAAATTGAATTGTAAATTTACAAGATGCGTTCCGGGATAGGGTCCTTGCCGGGGGGATTAGGGCCCCTGTACGTCGCGCAGGTGGCACTTCCGGAGTAGCCCCCAGAGTAGCCTCCAGAGTATATTTCTACTCTGCAAACGTATGGACTGCTTCCTTCGTAAACGTCTGTAAAGCCTCCTCCCGTTACGCCGTAAGTATTCACGTAAGTCGTATTGGAAATAGACGTGCTTGTACCTTCAGGTACAATCTGAAACTGGCCTGATGTGTTGAGTCTTGCCTCAGCGTAACCTGAGTAATTATTAGCTCCGCTTACGGTGATCCTAAGGACAAATCCTGGTGGATATTCCGTCCTTGGATTAGACACAGCCTGCGCCTTGTTTTTGATAGTTGTCACACCTAAAGTCGTAGCACCCAAAACTAGTGCTTTACAAATGGCACCACCAATTCACTCCCAACGATGTGCACGATTGGGATGCACAGCAAACGCCGATGCTGATTGATGGCGTCATCAAAGGCCAAAAACGTAAGCTGCTGGTCACAGCGCAGC
>JANNPH010000261.1:0-22891 GCA_031399965.1 Gloeobacteraceae cyanobacterium SOY_34_metabat_159
GGCCGGACCGCGCAGAAGTTCGGGCGGCAGACCCATATAAGCGAGCACTTCCTGCTCTGCGGGCGGGATGTGGTCGATGGTCATCTCGGGTATTTCGGGCGGTGGCGGGGCAACCGGCGGAGCAGCGATCACGACGGGGGCTAGAACCTCCTCTTCAGGCTCAACCGTCGTCACTTCCGGGGGAGATGCAGTTGGGGTGCGGGTCAGCGGTGCATCTTCACTTCCGGGCCGGCCGTTGCCGCCCCGGCCGCGGCGGCGGCGATTGTTGCGGTTGTTGACGCCGCCGGGAGCGCCGTTGCCGACGCTGGGAGTGGGAGCCGAACGGCCGGGCACCGGCGGGCGGCGGCGATCGTTGCGAAAGACCGGATGCTGGGTGAGATCGACATCTCCCCCTTCGTCGTCGTCAAATTCGCCGGGGGTCAGTTGTCCGAAGTCCTCACCTTCAAACTCGTCCTCGTCGATGGGGGGCACGAAGGCGGTCACGGGTTCTGCCTGGTCGTGGCGGGTACCTGGCAGGTGAATAATCATTCCGAGGGAGTCGCAGGTCGGGCAGGGCTTGCCAAAAATCTCGTAGATGCTCTGGCCCTGGCGCTTGCGGGTCAATTCGACGAGGCCGAGTTCGGTGAGCTGGGCAATCTGGGGGCGGGACTTGTCGGCTTTGAGGGCTTTGGAGAAGTGTTCGAGTACCTGCAACTGGTCGCGCCGGGCGTCCATGTCGATAAAGTCGACGATGTTCACCCCGGCAATGTTGCGCAAACGGAGCTGGCGGGCGATTTCGGTGGCTGCTTCGCAGTTAGTCCAGAGCACCGTCTCGCGCGAGGTGGCCGAGCGAGTGAAAGAGCCTGAGTTGACGTCAACGACCGTGAGCGCTTCGGTCGGCTCGATCACCACGTAGCCGCCGGAAGGCAGATCGACGCGGGGCCTGAGGGCTTCGCGAATTGCCGCGTTGACCCGGAAATAATCGAGAATCGAGGTCGGCTCGCGGTGGTGCTCTACGTAGACACCCTGGGGCATGCGGCCATTGTTCCAGTTGACCAGGTGCTGTTTGACGCGCTTGACCCCGACATGGGAATCGACCACGATCCGGTTGACCTGGGCACCGTAGGCATCGCGCAGAACGCGCTGGATAAAGTCTTCGTCGCGGTTAAGCAAAGCCGGTGCGCGGGTCTCGGTAGTCTGACGCTGGATTTTCTCCCACTGCTTGAGCAGGTTTTCCAGGTCTTCGAGGATGCCCTGCTCGTCCATGCCGCCCGCCTCGGTGCGCACGAGCAGGCCCATGCCGGCCGGTTTAATCAGGACGGCCAGGGCACGCAGGCGGTTGCGCTCGTCGTCGTCGCGGATGCGCCGCGAGAGATTGACGCCACGCCCGAAGGGCATCAAAACTAAAAAGCGTCCCGGCAGCGACACGTTGCCGGTCAGCCGCGGCCCCTTGTTGCCGGTCGGCTCTTTCATCACCTGCACGAGCACTTTCTGCTGGGGGGTGACAAGCTCGCTAATCGAAGCGGACGAGCGACGCAGGCGAATCTGGCCAAGGTCTGTGACGTGGATGAAGCCGTTGCGTTCGGGGTTGCCGATGTTGACGAAGGCGGCATCGATACTGGGCAGGACATTTTCAACGACACCGAGGTAGATATCTCCGACCTGGTGGTTGCCGGAGGCGACGATCAGTTCCTGGATCTGGTCTTCGGCAAAAACGGCAGCCAGACGGTACTGTTCCGCGATGATGATTTGCTTGGGCATAGGACTCCTTATTAGGTCGGCGGACCTGGCTCTATCCGCCAGTAGGGCGCAGCGTGAGCAAGGTCAGTGCAGCCAGACAGCACAATGAATGCAGAATTCGGAAGCGAACAAAGCAGGTGTCGCACTCCGGTAGCGCTGAATGGGTGATTGGATTGTCCAGAAAGTAGTCGAAGTGCGCGAGATACTCGGCGGAATACCATCAGCAAGCCGTATGCGGTCGCTCTGGCAAGCTTTCGACTACTAGGATTATACCGTCAAGGCCCGCTGAACCGTAAGACCATTTCCGGGAAAATGTGCCCATGTACTGGAAGCGCTATAGTTTGCCTGGAGAATTTGCTACTGTCTAAGCTGACTCCCTGGCGGACTGCCCGTCAAAATTCTTGGACCGATGGACTTACAGGCTTTACTCAGTTACTGGAACCTGGAAAATCTGGTCGCCGGTTTGCGGTCGTGGGGGATCTGGGCACCGCTGGCCGCTTTTGCCCTGGCCACCCTTCGCTCCTCGCTGCCTTTTCCCCTGGCCCTGCCCATCAACATTGCCAACGGTACCCTGTTTGGTCTGTGGGGTGGTTTTGCGCTCAGTTGGCTCGGCGCCAACATCGGCACTGCCGTCGGCTTTGCCATTGCCCGCCGCGTCGGGCAACCGGTCGTCTATCGCTGGCTGAAAGGCGAGCGCTGGCGACGTCTGGAAATCTGGGTCAGACGGCGCGGTTTTATCGCTGTATTTATTGGACGCTTGACCCCATTAGTTCCTTATGGACCGTTCAGTTACGTAGTCGGCATCAGTCCGATGCCGTTTCGCGCCAGTGCTCTTGCTACGCTGGTTGGTTCGGCACCGGGCATCTTCGTCGGCAGTGCGGCCGGAGACCTGCTGCGCGATGCGCCACTCTGGGTATGGCTGGTCGGTATCGGCCTCTATGGGACAGTGAGCCTTCTGATCATGAGACGCGGGCAGCAGCAGATTGACGCTGCTGTAGCTGAGGATCAGCAGCAAGCGTCCCCGGTCACCGTACCCGAGCAAGTTTGAATTGACGGAATCATGGCTTGAAGTGGGTACAATCGTCGCCGCTCAAGGGGTGCGCGGTGAGGTCCGCGTGCAGCCTTTGAGCGATTTTCCCGAGCGGCTCAGCAAACCGGGCGACCGCCTTTTGCGCAGGGCCGGGGGTAAAGAAGAACTGCACAAACTTCTGAGCGGGCGGCCTCTACCGGGAAAAAACTTATTTATCTGCCGCTTTGAGGGGGTTGGCGACCGCAATCTAGCCGAGGGACTGGTTGGCTCGACCATCCTGGTTGCACCAGACATTCGACCAATGCTCGCCGAAGGCGAATTCTGGCTACCGGATCTCTTGAATGCCGACGTCTACCTGCAGGAGACAGAGGAACTGGTTGGGGTGGTGAAAGACTTTATCCGCTCAGGGCAGGATTTGCTGGTCGTGCAACTGAATACCGGTGCTGAAGTGATGATCCCATTCGTACATGCCCTGGTACCCGAGGTCGATATTGCAGCCCGGCGGGTCGTGATTCAGCCGATTCCGGGGCTATTGGACCCCCAGGCGGCTGAAGAAGATGCTTGAAGCCCCGTAGCAGCACTCGACTGCGACCAGAACCAAAAAAATGCCCTCTCGATGGCGAGAGGGCGCGAATTTAGACTGCAACAGAACGGACTAGCTGGCGGCCCGCCAACGGTTGGGGCGATCAAAGATGCGGTCGATGTCTTCCTGACGCACCTGACCGACGAGAAGACCGCTCGGCTGGAGGACGGCAAGCCTCGGCAGGCGCTTCTCCTGAAGGCGGGTGAGCACAGCGTCGAGGCGCTCGTGGGGAGCAACGGTCTCAGAAGCGTCGATGGGCTCCATGACGTCGTTGACGGTGACCCACGACCATTGATCGACCGGGTAGCGGCGGATTGCATCGCGGTGAATGCGGCCCACCAGGCGACCGGCCGTATCAGTAACCAGGAAGCTCGGCTGGGCACTGATCAGGGCGTAGAGGTCTACGAAGCTGCGCAGCGACAGAGCGACCGGCACCGTCGGCTCAGATTGACTTGCCGCCTCGCCGGCGGTCAGCGTGCTGAGCTTGCCCTGGACGAGGGCGTACTGGCTATAGCGGCGGGCATTGCTGAAGACGAACCAGCCGATAATCGCAAACCAGATGCCGCTGAAGTTGCCAATTACCAGGAGACCGGCGGCAATCATCAGCACACCGACAGCCTGACCGGTGAAACCGGCGAACCGGATGCCCTTGTACTGGTCGCCTGTGAAGGCCCAGACGAGGGCCTTGAGCACATTGCCACCGTCGAGGGGCAGGCCGGGGAGCATGTTAAAGACTGCCAGGGCCAGGTTTACTGAAGCGAGCAGCCCAACCACGGCGGCGAGCACGCCGTTAGGGTCAATCAACTGTCCAAGGCCGAACAACAGGCCGAAAAGCAGGATGCTGACGAGGGGACCGGCGAGGGCGATGCCGAGAGCACCCCAGGGCGAGCGGGACTCGCGCTCAATCTGGGCGACGCCGCCAAACAGAAAGAGTGTAATCGAGCGGACCGGGATACCCTGGGCCATCGCTACGAAGCTGTGTCCCAGCTCGTGCAACAGCACCGAGCCAAATAGCAATAATGCCGAGATGAAACCGGTGAGCCACGGCGTCAGCGCACTCCACTCGGGGTGCTGAGCTGAAAGGGCCGACCCGTAGGACCAGGTCACAAACGCCAGAATCAAAAACCAGGAGGCATCGACGAAAAAAGGAATGCCGAACAGGCTTCCAACCCGCAGGCCACTTTTTCTCTGGGCAACCTCTTGCATGAGTGGTGACTCCTAATAGAGCAAGAAAAACTGCTCTCTATATCTGTCCATTTTAGATCAATTCTAAGTTAGGAGTCAATTGATTTGATAGAATCTGCCTCAAGTCGTAGACTCAAGACGACCGGGTGAGACTCCTGGGATACTGCGCGAGAGCAGAGGCGGTGGCAACATGAGTAAAAAGCGGATAGACAAGATGGCTGACATTTTTGTTTCCGACAGCGGAGTCATCAAGCCGGCCTTTGAAGAGCCGGTCCCCGACGATCTGACCCTCGACGATCCGGCCCTTTATATCAACCGCGAGCTGAGCTGGCTCGAATTTAATGGCCGCGTGCTCTCTGAAGCGCTCGATGAGCGCAATCCTCTGCTGGAACGCCTCAAGTTTTGCGCCATCTTCAGCAGCAACCTCGACGAATACTTCATGGTCCGCGTCTCGACCCTCAAGCAGCAAGTCGAAGTCGGCCTTGCGCGCAAGACGGCCGACGGGCTAGGTCCACAGGCGCAACTCGCGGCAATTGCCCACCGGCTCAGACCACTGATCGACGCCCAGACCCAGGGGCTGCGCGACCAGATCCTGCCCCGCCTCGCCGAAGAAGGCATCCGCATCTGCAGCTACCAGGAAGTCGAAGCGCTTCCCCGCCAGCAGCAACGCATGCAGAGCTACTTCGAGGAGCAGGTCTTTCCGGTGCTTACACCGCTTGCGGTCGATCCGGGTCACCCTTTTCCCTACATCTCGAATTTGAGCCTGTCGCTCGCCGTCCTGGTCCGCGACCCCGGCAGCCACAAAGAACTGTTTGCCCGCATCAAGGTGCCCCAGGGCCTGCCGCGCCTGGTGCCCCTGGGCATTCCCAACCACTTCGTGCCCCTCGAAGCCGTGATTTGTGCCCACCTCGATCAGCTTTTTGCGGGCATGGAAATTATCAGCTGCCACCCGTTTCGCCTGACGCGCAACAGCGACATCGCGCTTGCGGAAGAAGAAGCCGAGGACCTGCTCATTACCATCGAAGAGTCTCTGCGCAAGCGCCGCCTCGGTGAGGCCGTGCGCCTCGAGCTGACACCGGCGATGGCGCCTCAGGTGCGCCTCTGGCTCATCGAAGAACTCGAACTGACAGAACAGGACGTCTACGAGGTGGACGGGCTATTAGATCTGACCTGTCTCTGGCAACTGGTCGGCATTGACCGCCCCGACCTGAAAGATCCGCCCTTCACTGCCCAGGTGCCGCCGGAATTTCGCACCGCCAAAAGTAGCATCTTCAACTCGATTCGCAAAAGCGACCGGCTCGTCCACCATCCCTACGACGCTTTCGCAGGCACCGTCGAGAAATTCGTCTCGGCGGCGGCGGAGGACCCGAATGTGCTCACCATCAAGCAGACGCTCTACCGTACCTCCGGCGACTCGCCGATCGTGCGGGCGCTGATTCGAGCGGCAGAAAATGGCAAGCAGGTAGCCGTGCTGGTCGAACTGAAGGCCCGCTTCGACGAGGAGAACAACATCAACCGGGCGCGCGCCCTCGAACAAGCCGGGGTTCACGTCGTCTACGGCCTGGTCGGGCTCAAGACCCACGCTAAAGCGACCCTGGTCGTCCGCCGCGAAAAAGACCAGGTCCGTCGCTACGTCCACCTGGGTACCGGCAATTACAACTCAAAGACGGCCAACCTCTACACCGACTTCGGCCTGTTTAGCTGTCGCCCGGAGTTGGGAGCCGACCTCACAGACCTGTTCAACTACCTGACCGGTTACTCGCACAAGACCCACTACCGGCAATTACTGGTTGCGCCTGCCCGGATGCGCGACCAGTTTCTAAACTTAGTCGAGCGGGAAATCGACTGTCACACCCCCGAGCATCCCGGCCGGATTGTCTGCAAGATGAATTCGCTGGTCGATTCACAGCTCATCCAGGCCCTCTACCGGGCTTCCCAGGCGGGAGTGCGCGTCGAACTCATCGTGCGCGGCGTCTGCTGCCTCAGGCCTGGCTGGCCCAACATCAGTGAAAATATCCGCGTCGTGAGCATCGTCGGCCGTTTACTGGAGCACTCACGGGTGTTTTACTTTGGCAATGGCGGTGAACCTGAGGTCTACATCGGATCGGCCGACTGGATGCCGCGCAACCTCGATAGACGCGTCGAAGTGATTGTCCCCATCGCGGAAGTGACCCTGCGCGACCGGCTCATCGACTATCTGAACCTGGCCCTGCAGGACAACCGCCAGAGCTGGGAACTCCAGGCCAATGGAGCCTACAGCCGCCGCCAACCCCAGCCTGGGGAACCAGAAATCAGTTTCCAACAGCAGCTCATCGACGAAGCTGTGAACCGCTGATCTGGCTATACTCGGACGACATAGAACGGCAAGCAATATAGAGGTGGCTAGCGTGGCTTTTGACTACGACTTGTTGATTATCGGCTGCGGTGTCGGCGGGCACGGGGCTGCCCTGCACGCGGTCGCGAACGGCCTGAAAGTAGCCGTGGTCGAGTCCCGCGAACCGGGAGGCACCTGCATCAACCGGGGCTGTATCCCGTCAAAGGCGCTCCTGGCAGCAGCCGGACGGTTACGTCTCTTAAAAGAGAGCGAGCACCTGGGCATCTCGGTGGGATCAGTGAGCTTCGACCGCGCCAAGATTGCCGCTCACGCCGCCGGGGTCGTAGACAAGATTCGCACCGACCTGGTGAAGAGCCTGCAGAAGCTGGGAGTGAGCATTCTCTATGGCCATGCCCGGCTGAAAGCGGCCCAGGCCGTTGAAATCGAGTCTACTGATGGCGTGCAAGCAGTGAGTGCTGAAAACATCTTGATTGCGGCCGGTTCGCGCCCTTTCGTGCCGCCGGGCATCCTGGTAGACGGTAAGACGGTCTACACCTCCGATGAAGGCGTCCGCCTCGACGCTTTACCTGAACACATCTGCATCATCGGCTCGGGCTACATCGGGCTTGAATTTTCAGATGTCTACACAGCACTCGGGTCGCGGGTGACTATTATCGAAGCCCTGGACCGGCTGATGCCGGGTTTTGACCCCGATATCGCCCGCCTGGCCACCCGCCTGCTCATCAAGCCGCGCAACATCGAGACCAAAGTGGGAGTGCTGGCGAAGAAAGTAACCCCCGGCACGCCGGTCACAGTCGAACTTGCCACAGGCGAAGTGCTCCATCCCGACGCGGTACTGGTAGCGACCGGGCGCGTCCCCGATACGATTGGCCTTGGCCTCGAATCTGTCGGCATCGAAACCAACCGCGGCTTCATCCCCGTGGATGACCGGATGGCGACGAGCATCCCGCACGTCTGGGCCATCGGCGATGCCACCGGCAAGATGATGCTCGCCCACGCCGCCTCTACCCAGGGCATCATCGCTGTCGATAACATTCTTGGGCGCGACCGCACGATTGACTACCGCTCCATCCCGGCCGCTGTATTCACCCACCCGGAGATTGGCTTCGTGGGCATGACCGAGCCTTTCGCTAAAGAACAGGGTTTCAAGACTGCAGTCGTGCGCACCTACTTTGGTGGGAACTCTAAGGCTATCGCCCAGGGTGACACCGAGGGTATGGCCAAGCTCGTCTACGACGCGACCAGCGGCGAATTACTCGGCTGCCACATCATTGGTCCGGAGGCGTCGCTCCTCGTCGCCGAAGCGGCCCAGGCGATTGCCAACCGCGAATGCGTCGAAAAGCTGGCGCACCTGGTGCACACGCACCCGACCCTCAGCGAGATCCTCGACGAGGGCTACAAACGAGCTGCCGCCGTCCACTGAACCGAGAGACCCGATGAGCCAACTCGACTTGAGTAGCCCAAGCACCCGCGTGCTGCAAAAACTAATCCGCGACCAGGCCAACGTGCAGGTCAAGACCCAGGGAGGCGACGTCTTCCACGGCCAGTTGCGCTGGCAGGACGCCGAGTGCGTCTGTCTCACCGTTGCGGATGGCGACATCGTCTTCTGGCGCACGAGCCTCGTCTTCATGCGAGCCGTCGGTTCCAGTTAATCTGTCAACAGTCGAACCGATGAGCCGCGACAACCTGCCTGCTTTTGGGTACAGGTCAGCGTCGTCATGAGCGTATTGAATAGAGATTCAGTAGTGTGCGAGCGGCATGACTGAAGAACTCAATCGGCGCGATTTTTTACTGGCGGGTCTCGCGGCTACCGCCAGTGCAGGGGCGCTGCAAGGTGCAGAGGCTGGGACCGGGCTTCCGACACGCGTGCTGGGTAGCACCGGGCAGTCGGTGACGCTTTTTGGTCTCGGCGGCGCATCAAGCGAGACACCGCTCTCAAACGGACAGCGCGACAGCGCACTCGCCATCGTCAACCGGGCGCTCGACCTGGGAGTCAACTACTTCGATACAGCCGCTACCTACGGCACCAGCGAAACGTACCTCGGTGAAGTCGTTAAGGCACGCCGTGCCCAGATGTTTCTGGCGAGCAAGTCGGCCGAGCGCACCCGCGATGGCGCCTGGCGCGAACTTGAACGGTCGCTCAAGCGCCTGCAAACCGACCACCTTGACCTCTGGCAGATGCACCATGTTGCTATTGCCGAACGCGATACGGTGCCAGCCTTTGCGAAAGATGGAGCAATCCGGGCGATTGAAGAAGCCAAGGCCCAGAAGCTGATCCGCTTTGCCGGGGTCAGCGGACATCATCAAACCGGCGTGCTCGCCGATTGGTTGAGCCGCTATCCGTTCGATACGCTGCTCACAGTCGTCAACGCGGCTGACATCCATCATCCCGATTCTTTTATTCGTCGGGTGCTGCCGGTCGCGGCCAAACGCGGGGTGGGGGTGATTGCGATGAAAGTACCGGCTTACGGCAAACTGCTCAAGGGCCTCGCCATCCAGCAGGCAATGCACTACTCGCTATCGCAGCCGGGGGTCGCTTGCTGCATCATCGCCTGCGATAGCGTCGCTATGCTCGAACAGAATGTCGCTGCAGCAAGAGCCTGTCAGGCACGGCTTTCACTGGCCGAACAAGTCAGAATTACTGAACGCACCGCCAGTTACTGGCAGGAGACCGATTTCTACCGCGCCTGGACCTGAAGCGACTCCAGCTATTGCTGGTTCAGCGACTCCAGCTATTGCTGGTTCAGGGAATCTGCGAAGCGCAAAATCGTGACGCGTTCCGGGGATTCAGCCACGGCCACCGAGAGCATCCTGACGTGTGCTTCCAGGGGCAGTTCTGCAAAGTAGTGGCACAGTTCTTCGGTTGTACCGTGCGGGCAGCGGTCGCACTCGTTGAGCACTTCCGGCAGGGCCGCAGTCCAGGCACTCAAGTCGCGCTCCAGGGCAATCATGTCCAGGCCGTACAACCCGGTCGGGGGTCGGGACGCCGCGAGAGTCAGGGTAACGATGAAGTCGTGAGCGTGGGCGTCGTACCAGAGGGGCGGATTGCAATGGCGACGGCAAAAATGGGCGCTAATCCGGTACTCATAGGCGATGTGGCCTTTGTGGACTTGCGCCTCGGGGGCAACGGCACTCAGGTATGGCTCCATCACGGCACCTGAATGTACTTGTGGAGTTGCACCGAGAGCCGATATTCAGGGTGAGCGTGTAGGAGAGCAAGCGTCAGCGGCAGGGTGCGCTCGCGCTCGTCCCACTCGGGCTGCAGCGACACGAGCACTCCAGGGCGGAAGAAAGGCCGGTAGAAATCGAGTTCGTCTCCAGTGGAAATGACAATCTTGACCTCGTTGGCCCGCTCCCACATCTGCTGGGTGACCGGGTAGCGGGGTGAGACGTGCTCTTTAGGACTGAGCGTCACCCAGGTCCAACCGGGCACCGGCTGCCAGAATGCGCCCGAGGTCTCGACAGAGACTGCGCGTCCCGTCCCGCCGATGGCCTCGATCAGAGCGGGTAGTGCTGTATGAATAAACGGTTCACCCCCCGAGACGACCACCCGTGGCGAGTGCAATCCGGCCAGTAATTCAGCAAACGTCCGCCGCGAACGGGGTAGATGCGTGCCGCCCGCTGCGTAGCCGGTATCGCACCAGGAACACGCGACCGGGCAGCCGTGAAGCCGGATAAAGTCCACCACCGTACCGGCCAGATAGCCTTCACCCTGAATGGTCGGCCCAAAAGTTTCCTGCACCGGAATGCTCTGGGCACCGGCAATCGACGTCAGTTCAATGGGCAGCGGATTCACAGCGAAACGGGCTCTTTGCGAAATTTCCAGATCGGGTCGGGTACCCCTGCCTCGCGGAAGCCCCGATCGCGCAGGATACAGGCGTGGCACTTACCGCAACCGCCCTTCGTACCCTCATAGCAAGTGTGGCTCAAAGCGAGCACTTCTTCAAAGCGCTCACCCAGAACCTGGGCACTGAGCCTGACGGTCTCAGCCTTGGTGAGTTGCATCAGGGGCGTATGGATTGTAAAGGCGTCCGGTTCGCCGAAAACCCCTTCGCCGAGTGCCTTCGCCATCGCATCCACGAAGAGCTGTCGGCAGTCCCAGTAACCGGCGAAATCGGCTTCACAGACGCCGATAAAAAGGTCTCGCGTACCCAGACAGTAGGCCCGGTTCGCGGCGAGCGACAAAAACAAGATGTTGCGGCCGGGAATGAACGTCGGCTCGATACCGCCCGGCAACTCGGCTACTGAATCGTACTGGCCCAGTTCACTGTCGCTGACGAGCGGACTGGTGCCTTTGAGAATTGGTCCGAGCCGTAGCACTTCGTGGCTCGCCAGGCCCAGGGCCGCACTCACTGCCCCGGCACTTTCAAGTTCGATGGCGTGGCGCTGGTTGTACTCGAAGGTGAGCGCGTGCACTTCGTCAAACTGTTGACAGGCAAGCGCCGCGCAGGTCGTCGAATCCTGCCCACCCGATAAAATGACCAGTGCTCTTTTCAAGTGGTTTGCTCCATGCACCCTTCAGGCAATTTTAGCCAAATGGCTGCTTACCGCCCCTTCTCAGTTTTTGCAGAGCGCAGGTACTTATCATGACTGTGTGAGCGGGTCGTCGTTTGCAGTGGGGGGAATTGGCCTCGGTGGAGTGCCTGAAGAAAGAGCGACGGCGTACGTTTTTATGGCGTCCTGCATCGGGAGCATCAGGGTCATAGGCTCAATCCGTGATTCACAAAAGTCGCATCGCAAGTAGAAGTCTTTGGCCTTCTGTGATATTGCGTGTACCAGGATCGCACGAACACCGATCACCTCACTCACTTGAATTACGCGCGACACAGCGTCTGCAACTAGACTCTTACCATACCCCTGGTTCTGCAGACTCTGGTCTACCGCCAGTCTCCCGATCACTGCTACAGGGATTGGATTTGGCATATTCCGACTGACCTTTCCAGGGGCAATGGTTGAATTAACTGAACCCATTGCCAGGCAGTAGTAGGCAACTACACGATTGCCGACACAGACGACAAAAGTACGCGAGGCGCCGGTACCCTGATTTTTCATGGCGTGCTGCTTGAGCCAGTTGTTCAGTTGTGGCTCAGTGCAGCTGAATTGCTCCAGTTCGTGATGCGCGTCGAGTAGCTGCAGTGCACTCGGCCCGGCCTGATTCACCGGTCGAACTCCAGTAATAGAAGCTCCGGGACTACTCCCATGGAGCCTTATCAGTCAGCATGGCGAGCAAGCGCTTCTTGATAGCCGGAGGGTTTTCCAGTGCCTCGGTGAATTGCTGGTAGGTTGCTTCGTCGAGGTTGAAAAATACCTGATCTAATAGGACATTCTCAGCGGCGCGCAGGGCGCTCTCGATCATAAAATCGGAACGGCTTGTGCCCAATACACTGGCTGCTCGATCGATCAGTTCGCGCTGACTGTGCTGGGCACGTAAATTGATCACTACGGCTTTCGCTTGACTGGACCGCTCCACAACCGACATGGCCGCCTCTTGCAGTTCCGCTGCGCGTGTGTATATTCAACGTACACACAAGCATGTGAAAAGTCAACGTTTAAAGAAATCAACCTTCTAAATGCGTTCGCTTCCAGTGCCGAGAAGCACCACGAGCGACCCCAGACTCATGAGCACCGCCGCAAAAGCAAAACCGGCTGTCGGGCCGAAGGCTGCCCATAGCCAGCCGACGCTCAGACTGCTTACAAAATCGCCGAGGCCATTGACGACAGCCAGGGTGCCAAACCCGACTCCTCGCTCTCCGGGAGCGAGCACTGAGGCCGCGAGTGAGTCTTCAAGTGTTTCTTCCATTCCGACGTAGGCACCGCCCAATATAAAAGTGACAGCAAGCAGCGGCAGAGTATTCACCCCCAGGCTCAGCAGCAGGGCCGTCAGTGCTCCGAGCGCGTAGCCGAGTGCCAGTAGGGGACGCTTGTCGAAGCGGTCGGCAAGCACGCCGGTTGGGTAGGAGATGCCCGCGTAGGCAACATTGTGCAGTGCATAGAGAGCAACACTCGCGGTAGCTGCTCCTGCCGCGCCGAGGGTTGGTGTGAGGGCTGTGACCGCGTAGAGGATCATCAGCGAGTGGGCAAAGTCCCCTGCGCCGAAAAGGCCCACCGCCTGCAGAAAGGTCCGAAATCTGGGGGGTAGTCCCCGCAAGCTGGCGAGGAAAGGACGGGGCTCAACGACACGTCTGGGTGTCTCGCGTACGAGATAAATAATGGCCAGGACAGCGAGTAGAGCGGGCACCACCGAGAGCCAGAGCAGTTGCCGCTGGGTAAGCCCGAGCGCCAGCAGGCCGAGAGCGGCAAGAGGAGCAATCACTGCTCCAAGCGTGTCCATCGTGCGCTCGAAACCGAAAGCGCGGCCGTAGGTCTCAGGCGTGACCGCGTCGGCGAGCAGGGCTTTACGGGCCGGGGTGCGTAGACCCCGTGCGATCCAGGCAAGGCCACGGCCCAACAGTACAGCCGGCCAGGCGGTGGCCACCGCCATCACTGCCGTGGCAAGTGCCATGCCGCCATAGCCCGCAGCGCAGAGGGGTTTGCGCCGCTCAAGGCGGTCCGTCAACCAGCCGCCGTAGAGCTTGGCGGCACTGGAAAGTCCATCTGCCACGCCCTCGATCGTGCCGAGGGCCGCTGCTGCGAGGCCGAGCGACGCGAGCAGAGCCGGGAGGACCGAAGTGACCGTTTCGTGGCTGAGGTCGCTAAAAAGGGAGGCCAGGGCAATGCCGAAGACTGTTGAGTTTAGCCAGCGTCCGTTCGCCTTCGTCGTGGTCATTGCGACTGCTCCTTACGGGTTCGTGGTGGCACTTGATCCGGTAGTCTGGTCCCGTCTGGAAAGATTGCTTCATGGCTCGATGCTAATCTTCACAATTTCTGGGTCGATTTTGCTGAGTTACTCACCGTTCCTGTGTGGTCGAACTTTGCCCCAGACATGCACAAGAACAGGGAATTGCGACCCTGCCATTCCAGGAAGTCGGCAGGCAGCACCGGCTCTTGTGTAAAGAAGTGTTGCGGCCTATGAAGGCTTCATAGGCAACCAGGCTGCTTTCTCGTTAATATTCTTGGTGAGATCAAACACCCTTTAAATAGGGAGAACCATGGCCGAATCTACCGCAGGACACGAATCGATCCCCGTGGGTCGTCGTCAATTTTTAAGTCTTCTGACCGGTGGGACAATCGCGGCAACGACCGCGGCTGTCCTCTACCCGGTGGTCCAATACTTCATTCCGCCCACCGGTGCAGGTGGGGGCGACGGGGTAGCGGCCAAAGGTCGCGATGGCAAAGATATTCAAGTTGACAAGCTCCTTGCCCAGGCGACAGCCGGTACCCCAGTGCTCGCCCTGGGTCTGGTCGTCGGTGGTGGGGACGCGACTTACATCGTGATCAACGACCAGAAAGAAATCGCCAACTTCGGCATCAACGCTGTCTGCACGCACCTCGGCTGCGTTGTGCCCTGGGACAATGGCGCTCAGCAGTTCAAGTGCCCCTGCCACGGTTCGGCTTACGACAAAGACGGCGGACTCGTGCGCGGTCCGGCTCCTCAGCCTCTGGCCCTCGTCAAGGCGACCGTCAAAGACAACAAGGTGCTCTTCTCGCCCTGGGTGGCAGAAGATTTCCGCTGTACCGACCTCTGGTGCAATAAAGAACCGTACTGGAAGAGCTGAGCAACCGTAGTGGGTGGAGAACAAACTGATGAGAAAGCAATGGATAGCCTGTACGCTCGGTCTCGCGGCCGTGATCGCAGGCCTGTTTAGCACATCCGAACCGGTCGCTGCCTGGCCCAACTTCGCATCGGGTTACGACAGAGCGCGCGATTCAGCGGGCAAGATTGTCTGCGCCAACTGTCACTTGAACGCGATGCCGGTCGAGGTCGAATTTCCGTCCTCGGTCCTGCCGAATCAGGTCTTCCAGGTGAAGCTGCACATTCCTTACGACGCCAAGGCACAGCAAGTCCTCGGCGACGGCACCCTCGGACCGATGCAGGTCGGAGCTTACGTCGAATTACCAGAGGGCTTCAAGCTTGCTGAAGGTGCAGACCTCAACGAAGAGCAAAAGAAGCACATCGAGGAACAACTGATCCGGCCTCTCTACGAGGGCAAGCCGGAACGAGCCAACATCTTGATCGTCGGTCAGGTCGCCGGTGACGTCGTCAAAAACCAGGAAATCGAGATCCCGGTCAAGGCTCCGGACCCAAACGCCGAGGGTGCTGAGGTCCGCTTCGGCAAGTACTCGGTCTACGCCGCCGGCAACCGTGGTCGCGGCCAGGTCTATTCAAACGGTGCTGCGAGCAACAACGCCGTCTACAACTCGCTTACCCCAGGCACCGTGACCAAGATCGAGACCGGCGTCACTTTCAGCACTCAGCTTGAATACGGCATCGGCACCGGCAACGTAGAGCAGGAATACACCGGCGGCACGCGGGTGACGATTCAAGGCGACAACGGCAAAACGGCCGTAGTCGACATCCCACCCGGTCCGAAACTGCTCGCTGAGATCAAGCAGGGTGTCAAGGTCAAGGCAGGACAGGCGCTTACCAACAACCCCAACGTCGGCGGCTACGCAGCCGAGGAGCGCGACATTGTGCTCCAGGACCCTCAGCGGGTCACCTGGCTGCTGGTCTTCCTCGCCGCAGCGTTCGTCTGCCAGCTGTTGCTGGTCCTCAAGAAAAAGCAAGTCGAGCGAGTGCAGGAACTCGAAGCCCAACAGCAGGGCCTCTAGCGTTGCACCCTGTTCAGTCAAAAGCCCCACCCGGCTCTCTCCAGGTGGGGCTTTTGTGTTTTGTGGAGCGAGCCGCATTATTCCTGGGAAGATTCGGCGGCAACGAGCTTTTCTTTGTCGAGGCGGCGCTTGCGGGCGTAGAGCTGGATGGTCACGGCAAACAAGAGGACCATACCAAAGATGATCCAGGCCGTGGCGCTGGTCGGCAGGTCGTTTTTAAACACCACGAGCAGCACGATTGCCACCAGCAAAATCGTCGGTGCTTCATTAAAGGCGCGCAACTGTTTGGGAGTCCAGCGGCAGCGCTCGGCGTGCAACTGGTTCATCAAGTAGACGCAATAGAAGTGGTAGCCAATCAGCAGGGCAACCAGCGAGAGCTTGATGTGCAGCCAGCCGTCGCGCATCCACTCGGGTTGAGAGACGACCAGGCCGACTGCCATCACCACGGTGACTACCATTCCGGGGGTAGTAATGATGTTGAGCAGCCGCTTTTCCATGATCTGAAACTGCTTTTTCAGGATGCTGCGCGTCGGCTCGCTATGCTCGTTCGCCTCGACGTGGTAGATAAAAAGCCGTGGGAGGTAGAAGAGCCCCGCCATCCAGACCACCACCCCGATGATGTGAAAGGATTTGAACCACATGTAATATTCAGCCATGCCATCCCGATACCCGTGTTCGCATTTAAGATAACCCACCACGGGTTTCCCAGACCTAGCGCTAAAACTTTCGCAAAATCTCCTGAATGACTCCTGATTTTTGGCAAATTGTCGGCCACTCCGTCCTGGGAACTTCTCACATTGAACGGGCACAGCCCAACCAGGATGCAATTTATTGGTCACCGACGACCGGCACCGGCGAACGGCCAATCCTCTCAATTTCCGACGGCCACGGCAGCCCGCGGCACTTCCGCAGCGAAACAGGCTCCCGTCTCGCTGTCGAATCGACGGTCGCCGTCCTCGATGCCTTCTATCAAAGCCTGACAGATCCGGCCAATCTGGCCGCTGTCGAGCAGCAGGCTAAGGCGCGTTTACCGAAACTACTGACCGACGGCTGGCGGCAGGCCGTGGCAAGCCACCTTTCTACCCAACCGATCAGCGAGGAAGAGTGGAAGCTCCTCACCTCTCAAGTCGGGTCGGGGGCAATTGCCGTTCAAAAGCGTATCCCAGAACTCGCCTACGGTGCCACGCTGCTGGCCGTGCTGGCGAGCGAAGCCTTTTTACTCTGCGTGCAACTCGGTGACGGCGACATGCTCTGCGTCGCCGATAGCGGCGAAACAACCCGTCCCTTCGACCGCGACCGGCGGTACGCCCGCAACCAGACCGCCTCACTCTGCCTTGAGGATGCAACCGAAGAAGTGCGCATCCGGCTCATTTCGTCCCCATTACCGGCGCTTGTCATGCTCTCGACCGACGGCTACGCCAATTCCTTCCGCACCGAGGCCGACTTCGATAGGCTCGGCCGCTGGTACCTCGACTCGATTCGCTCCGATGGGCTGGCCCAAACTGCGCAGTCGCTGCCGGAGATTCTCGAAGAAGTGACCCGCCTCGGCAGTGGCGACGATATCACTCTCGGCCTGATGCTGCGCAAGTGCTCCGAGCAATTGAACGACTCCAGCCCTGATCTGAGCGGCGAACAAACTACTCTACGAATCAGCTTTTAATCCAGGCTGCAACATCGTTCACTACAGCCTCTTCAACATGTCCAGCTAGCTGGTACTCCAGTGGATTGGGCTTGCCCTCGCCTTCAATAAACAAATGGTTGAGTTTTTGGTAATACTTGATAGCTGCATTCTTGCGAGAACTGAGCGCTTCATTCCAGTTGCGCAAGTCGTCACCTGTCACCTGATAGTCTCTACCTCCTTGCAAAACAAGCACGGGGAATCGCGAAGATTTGACTGCTTCTTGTGGAAGATAACCCCTCAAAGACAACCAGTATTTTGGGGGAATACCAAGCGGAAGATCAGTTGACAAAGTGTTCTCAGAAAGTTGAGCGCTTTTCACAACAGCGACTTGCTGCCTCAACTTTTCCAGTGCTTCCACGTTTACCGTATTCCCCTCACTCAGGGAGGCAAGATAAAGCTGTTGACTCAATATGAGCTCCTCAAGCGGTCTTGTCGGTGCTGCCATAAAAATTAGCCCTGCAACGCTGGGTTCAAGCGCTGCTACTCTGGGCAACAACATTCCACCCAGGCTGTGGCCTAGCAAGAAGATATGATTGGGGTCAACGTTGCTTGATTTGCGCAGAACAGCTATAGCAGCCAGAGCATCATCTATGACCTCCTCTTTGACAGTCACGCTCTGCTTCGATTCGGCAAGTTGACTGGAGTAGACCTTCGTCCGCTTGTCATACCTGATGACAACGATCCCTTTGGATGCAAGCCCCCAGGCCAGGTCGCGAAACGGTTTATTTGGTCCAATGCTCTCATCTCTATCAGCCGGTCCAGAGCCAGCTATCAGCACTACCCCAGGGAAGGGTCCTTTTCCCTTAGGAGTCGTTAAGGTACCAGGCAATGCCCAGTTGCTATTCGCTCCAACCAGTACCTCCATCTCAGTAAAGCGCTCTAAATTTGCGTAACCTGGCAAGGTCTGTACAGAGGCAGACCGGGCAGGAACGAAGAATAGGCCGCTAATTTTGCGGGTGCTGTCAAAAGCCACTTTGATTTCCAGCAGGGCTTTTTCAAACTTGCATACGACATACACCACGTCGTTCCCCTGGATCTTTTCTGTTCGCGTCGAGGTCTGCTCCTTGAATGGGCCAGTTTGAGCGATCACAGATGACCACACTTCTCGTAATTTTTCCGGCGGCAGTGCTTTTGATACGGCAGCATCGAAATTTGATGCTGCTGTCGGAAAATCACCTTTAACCAACAACTCAACAAAACCTTTTGCTATCAAAGTCAAATTGTTCGACTCCTGTGCCTGAGCCCACAAAGGAAAATTACAGGCGAAAAGAGCGGCAACAACAACGCTCCATATAGACCAGTTACTTACTCTCACTTGCTCGTCTCCAGAAAAACTACCAGCCGTATCCCATGTCTAGAGGTTTCAGAA
Source organism: Gloeobacteraceae cyanobacterium SOY_34_metabat_159 (assembly GCA_031399965.1). Classification (GTDB taxonomy): domain Bacteria; phylum Cyanobacteriota; class Cyanobacteriia; order Gloeobacterales; family Gloeobacteraceae; genus JANNPH01. The sequence goes on from JANNPH010000261.1 coordinate 18,612, forward strand.
TGTGTGGGTTCCGTAGCAGAGATTCGGGTCGCTTGAGTCCGTAACTGAAGTAAGGGTTAGCGATTGCCGGAAGTCAGATTCAAGAACTTTGTGAACTGGCTTTCAAATAGCAGCTTGACAGTTCCAGTCGGGCCGTTACGGTGCTTGACGATATTCACCTCCGCCACGTTTCTGTCGGGGGAGTCGGGGTTGTAGTAGTCGTCCCGGTAGAGCATTAACACCAGGTCGGCATCCTGTTCGATCGAGTTGTGCACGATGATCCCATTTGCGAGGAAGTTGTGCGTACCTGGAACAGTTGCATCGAAAACTTCTACCGCATCCAGTACTTCTATCGTCGTGATTTCATCCCAGAGAATATCGGACAGAGACAGACATGTAAGTGTTTCGCCATTGAGAACCGCTACAGTACGTTCTCCCGTCCGTAGTGCAGGTAAAATCCCATAGTGTTTTGCAGTGGCGACCCTAGTGCCTGTCGAGAGTTCGTCCAGGTGTCTCCAGCCGTTCTCGGTCAGGAATGGATGGTTGGCGCTTGCTTTGATCTGTCGTCCTGAGCGCAACGTTAATCGATAGGTCTGTTTGATGCCGCTGGAGAAAACGTGCGTCATCGTCGCTTTGACGAGCTTCAGGTCTTCGTTGAGAGTCCAGATTGGGATGTTGCGCTCTGCACTGGTGTACAGCGCTTGCAGGGTTACTTCTCGCCCGTTGTCAGCTCGAAGAATCGTGGTGTCCCCTGTCAGACAGCCGCTCTCGCGCAGGTCTGAGAGCATGGGGCGCTTGTTGGTGCGCGCTTCGACGCCTCTGGAGAGCTGAGAAAGGGCCATCACCGGCACCCGCAGTTCACGAGCCAGGCCCTTCAATCCACGGGTAATTTTTGAAAGTTCCTGCACCCGGTTATCTGATCCTGCGCCTTCCATTAGCTGCAGGTAGTCGATCATCACCAGGCCCAGTTTTCCGCCCTGTTCCGCCTGTAAGCGCCGTGCCTTGGAGCGAATTTCAGTGACCGTGGCGTTCGGTGAGTCGTCTATGTAGAGCGGGATCATCGCCAGTTCGCCGATCGCCTGACCGATGCGCTGCCATTCGTGTTCGCTGATGCGCGCCGAGCGCAGGCGATGGCTCTCAACACCGGCCTCAGCACAGAGCAGGCGCTGTACCAGTTGCTCCTTGGACATTTCTAGACTGAAAACAACCGAGGGCAGTCCAGCCTTTTGGGCAATCTTTTGAGCGATAGTCAGGGCAAACGCCGTTTTGCCCATGCCCGGTCGGCCGGCCACGATGATCAGATCGGAGGGTTGCAGGCCCTGGGTGTAGTTATCGAGGTCATAAAAATCGGTCGGGATGCCGAAGATGTTGCTGCCATCTTGATAGCGGCTCTCCAACTGCTCGAAGATGGTCATCAAGACTTCAGAGGCCGGAACCAGTGAGCGCTGGACGCGTTCTTGCGTGACGGCAAACATGGTCTGCTCAGCCATGTCGAGCAGTTTGGGAATCTCGATAGTGGTCTCGTAGCCGAGGGCAGTCACTTCCTGGCCTGCCCGGATGAGCATGCGCATCGTGTACTTATCCATCACCAGCCGGGCGTACTGGTCGATGTTGATCGTGTTGATGGCGGCGTCTGTGAGTCGGCGCAGGTAAGAGCGACCGCCGACCCGCTCGATCAGTTTGTTGTCTTCAAGCCAGGCGACCATGCTCAGAAGATCGGTCGGGCGTCCGTGGGCATGCAGGGTGAGGGCCGCCCGGTAAATCTCCTGGTGCGAGGCGACGTAAAACGCATCCGCTCTTAAATGTTCGATGACCCGCGTGATCGCCTCCCGGTCCATCAAGATGCCACCCAGGATGTTCTCCTCGGCATCGATATTTTGTGGAGGCAGGCGGTCTTCTATGCGCAGGTCAAGGTCGGAAGTGCTGGTCATTGAGCTATCGGTCGCGGGTAGGTGGCCATCCTACACTACCGCTGGTGGATCGGGGCAGGACTGAAATTCCCAGCAGTAATCAGTCGGCTGTCTGGTGCCAGATGCTGCAAAGGCTCATGCAGCCTGCGTTCTTGCGCAACCTAGTCTGCCAGTCTGACCATAGAGCGAGCCAGACACGAATGGTTTGATAGGGACATCGAACCCAGCCCACCGGAGCTTCCTCAATGACTACCCAACACCGCGACCGTCTCCACGCCCTGCAAATCCTCGGCTGCTCCCTCGGAATCTCGATTCCGCTCGCTGCCTGCGCGACCCTGATCCATGTGGCCAATACGGGGCGGATGCCGTTGATGGCGACCGGTGCATTGCCGCTCGTCCTGCTGGCTATTGCCGGTGCGCTCGCCTGCTGGATCTGGACGGAGACTATCGAACTCGCCTGAACGCATTTTCCCGTTACGCTGAGATGTGCGTAAATGGTAGGGAAATGCGATGCGGTTGATTATTCACGGCGGTCTGGGTGCCACCGAAGCCGACGAAGACAGTAGACAGTTGCGGCGCGAAGCACTCCAACCGATTCTCGAAGAAGGTTACCGGGTCTTACATTCACACAATGCTTATCAGGCGGTCATCCGCAGCTGTGAGCTTCTCGAAGATTGTCCACTCTTCAATGCCGGGACGGGAGCCACAATCCAGCGCGACGGGCAGATCCGGCTCAGTTGTGCGCTCATGGACGGTCACCGTCAGAGTTTCAGTGGCCTCGTCAATGCCCGCTACCTGAAAAACCCGATCCGCCTTGCAGAAAAGTTGCAGACGCGCAGCGACCGGCTTCTAGACCCGGCCGGGGCTGAGCTATTAGCCCGCGATCTGGGATGCGAAGTCTACGACCCGGCACTCGCCGAGGTCATAAACCGCTGGGCGGAAAACCGCTTCGAGCGCCATTTTCTGGGCACCCACGGCACCGTCGGCGCGGCGGCAGTCGATAGCAGCGGACGCCTTGCCGCCGCGACCTCGACGGGAGGGCGCTTCATGGCAGGCGTCGGCCGCGTCGGTGACTCGTGCACGCCTGCCGGTAACTACGCAGACGAGCACACAGCTATTAGCTGCACAGGCCACGGCGAGGACATCCTCGATGAAGCCCTGGCAGCCCGCATTGCCGTTCGCGTCGTGGACGGGTTGAGCCTCGATGCCGCTTTTGAGCGCACTTTTGCAGAAGCCCAGACGCGCGGGCGCGACTTTGCCGCGATCGCCGTGGACCGCGACAGCAACGTCTCCTGGTCGGTGACGATGGGTATTCTGGTCGCTGCCTACCTCGATGGCGACCAGTTCAAGGCGACTTTCTAAACGGGTGGTCATGCCGGAATTTTTGCCCTCCAGTGTCGAGCAACTGACCGAACCCGCCTCGATTGCCCTTATCGAGCACATCCGGCGCGAACCGATTCAGACGGGTCTGCTCGCACAACCTATCCCGACTGCTTACGTCCGACAGGGTGCTGGCGGAGTGCCAATCCTGCTGCTGCACGGCTTCGATAGCTCGGTGTTTGAATTTCGGCGGCTGATGCCGCTGCTTGCTGAGCGGGGCGAGGTGTGGGCAGTGGACCTGCTCGGGTTCGGTTTTACCGAGCGGGCGGAGGGACTTTCACTTGGACCCCGCGCCATCGGCGAACACCTTTACCGATTCTGGCAACAGATGATCGGTAAGCCCGCAATCTTAGTCGGTGCCTCGATGGGTGGCGCTGCGGCAATCGACCTGACCCTTGATCATCCGGAGGCGGTTGCAAAACTGGTACTTGTCGATAGCGTCGGTTTTACCCGTGGCCCAGCCGTGGGTCGGTTTTTGTTTCCACCGCTTGACCGCTGGGCGACACGGGTCTTAAAAAGTGCCCGCGTGCGCAGTCGCGTCAGTCTCAATGCCTACCGCGATGCGCGGCTCGCATCGACTGATGCGGCCTGTTGTGCCGCTTTGCACCTGGAGATGCCGGGTTGGGAGCGGGCGATGATGGCTTTTACAAAAAGTGGTGGCTACGGCTTTCTGGGCGACCGCCTGGGCCAGATAGATAAAGAAACGCTCATTCTCTGGGGCGAGTCGGACCGTATACTTGGGACTCGCTCGGCCGAACAATTTCAGCGGGCGATTGCCGGGAGCAAACTCATCTGGGTCCGCGATTGCGGCCATGTGCCGCACCTGGAACAACCGGGCTTTACGGCTGCCCAGATTCTCGCGTTTTGAGGATCTGCTTAAAAAAATGAGCCGGTTGTCTGCAAGGGCCAGACAACCGGGCAAAAATCAAACCGCGACGGTTTGGCGACTAGCCTTCCTGGTTGACGAAGGGCAACAGGGCCATGATCCGGGCGCGCTTGATGGCGACCGTG
>JANNPH010000058.1:0-5793 GCA_031399965.1 Gloeobacteraceae cyanobacterium SOY_34_metabat_159
CGTTGCCGCCAGAGGTCATCGCCAATGGACCGGGCGCGCCCGGTGGCGACGAGCACCATTAACTGGGCGACTTCGTTGTCGGTTGCGTAACCACGGGCGACCGACGCGGCGAGGCCGGGAATAGTGGGCCAAGAGCGTGCACCGGGAAGGTTGTGCTCTCGGCGTAATAGCGAAAGCTTCAGGCGGCAGGCCAGCAGGCAAGTCTGTTCTTCAAGGCGCAGATTGCGCCGGATCTGTACCGGAGGGCGACCAGACAACTTGTGGGGCACCATCGATGTATCCGCCTATGGTCATTTGTCCATATTGTAGCGGTTTTCAGAAGGGTTGTCCACTGCGACGGGCACAGTGCTCAAACCATTTTTCGAAGCGACCACCGAGGGCGGCAAGGGAGTAGTGGTCTTCGATGTGAGCCCGGCAGCGGGTGCGGTCGATGTCAGTGAGCCGCCCGACAGCCGCAACCATGGAGTCGATATCGTCGGGCGGCACTAAAAAGCCGGTGACGCCATCCAGGACAGTCTCTGCCGGGCCACCGCGCCGGTAAGCAATGACCGGTACCCCGCAGGCCATCGCTTCGATGGCAACGTTACCGAAGGCTTCTATCCATTTGGGGGTAAAGAGCATGCCACGCGCTTCTCTGAGGATTTGCTGCATCTGAGTGGTCGGCAAAAAACCCCGATAGTGGACCTGGGCCTCGGGGTGCGCGGCTTTGACCCGCTCGAAGTAGTCGATGTCTTGCATGCGCCCGAGCAGATGCAGGGGCATATTGACCCTTGCGGCGACGGCAAGTGCGTCTTCAAGCCCTTTTTCACTCGCGATCCGGCCGACCCAGGCAAGAAACGGGGCAGGCTCAGCACAGAAGCTATAGCTTGCCAGGTCCAAGCCAAAGGGCAGGACGACCAGAAGATTCTCAATTCCTTTGAAGGTCTCAGCCTGGGAGCGGGTGTAAACGGCAACCGTGCCCGGATAGTCGTGAGCCGCTTTGGCAATCGCCCGGTCGAGGCCATCTTGTAGCGAGCCCATCGTAATGAGATGGGCCACGGGGGTCTGAAAAAACGGGGTCAGGTACAGCGGCAGCCAGTCGTAGCACCAGTTCATCACAACGTCGTAGTCAGTCTGCCGGGCGCGGGCTGCCTCCCAGAGGTTGGCGAGGGCCGAGGGTTGCGGCAGGACGACGGGGCTTGTGCGGTCGGTGTGCTGGGCTGAGTCGGGCGGCAAACCCTCGACTGCGTCAACCAGTGGAATATCGCCGGTCTTGCTGCCGGCCGGAGCCACGATCTCGACGCGGTGGCCCCGGCGGATGAGTTCTGCCGCGAGGGTTAAAAGATTAAATTCGACCCCACCCGCAACCCCCGTGCCAAGTGGTCCAAGGGCAGAAGAAACGAATAATAGACGCAGCATCGGCTCTCTCTACAACACTTGTCCTGAGCATGCCTGGGGTCTTACCCTCGGCGCAACGGACTGCCGACAGCACTGATATCTGACTACTCCAGCTTCGGCAACAACTCGCGCAGCAAAAGTTCAGGAGCTTGCTCCGGGTTGACCCGCGTGTGGCGGACTTTTTGGGGCATCATCACCAGATTTGGGCCTTGTTTGCAGCGCTTCATGCAGCCGGTCGTCTCTATTTGCACGCGCTCTTCGAGGCCGTAGCGCTCGACCGCTTTTTCAAGGTTCTGAACGAGTTGCCGTGCCCCGCGCTTGCAGCAGTCGGAACTCTTGCAGACGAGCACACGGGTTAAAGCCGGTTCCGCAGGTTGCACGGGCTCGGGTTGCAGTTGCGGCAGTGGGCTACCACCGGCAGTCACCGATTCTTTTAGATGGAGAAATACAGTGGCTTTGATATATTCGGTGCCGTCGTCGTCGAATTTGTGCTTGCCGCGTACCTGGACGCGTTCGCCGGGCTGAATGGTGGTGCAGAGCCGCATAGCCCACTCTTTGGGAAATTTAATCAGCACGGTGCCTTGGGCGGTGGCAATTTGACAGCGATTGAACTGGCCACGCCTTCCAGCGACAAAAGCGATCACTTCGCCTTCGATCGTCTGAAACTCACCCATACTCAACCGTCCCCGTTAAGCTTTCTTGCTCACCCTAACATTTCAGGTTTATGCCCCGCCGGGTGGAGCTAGCCTTGAGCGGGCCTGGCATAAGATAGAGAAGTCAAAATCGTGTAGAGAGATTTGCCATGGTTGCTGTCCGTCATCAATTACGCCACGCCGTCGGCCAGGTCGGTGACAACGCGATCGACCTTGAGCGCAGTATCACTGAGCCGGTGATCGAGGGGCTTAACTATCTGCTCGCCAGCTTCTACACGCTCTATCACCAGTACCAGAAGCACCACTGGGTCGTAGAAGGTGCCGAATTTGGCGAACTGCACAAGACTTTCGACGAGTACGGCGCTCAGGTGCGGGGCTACGCCGAATTGTTGGGCGAACGGATCGACGGCCTGGGCGGTCTGCCGGTCAGCACACCAGCCAAGCTGCAGTCGATGTCGTGCTTCCAGATTGAGGAAGAGGGCGCGTTCGATTGCCGGACGATGCTTGTGAATGATCTGGGTGCAGAGGTAGCGATTTTGCGGATGCTGCGCCAGCAAATTGCCGCTTCCGGGAGCCTCGGCGACTACGCGACTGAGCACTACCTGAAGAACGTGCTGATGGAGAGTGAAGAGCGCGCCTTCCACCTGGGCCACTACCTGGCTGACGATAGCCTCGTTCTTGATATGCAAGGCTCCGTCAACGCCACTCATTAATCCTGGTCCCAAAACTGCAAAAATCCGCGAGCGGGGCTACCTGCTTGCGGATTTTTGCTTTGGTCTTGAAACGGACCTACTTCGAAATGGCCTGCACCATCAGTTGATGCAAGTCCAGGATGAAGATGGTGAGCGGTTCCTCCGCGTCTTCGAGAACGGCAAAACGACTCGCAAGCCCAAAGCTGTCCCGTTGGCGATAGGCCTCGGGCAACGGGCGAATGGTCGAGTAGGGGATATCGAGCATGCCGGGCACCGCCTCGACCGGGATTCCCAGGATTTCTCCTGCTGAGGGCTGAATCAAGATCAAGTAGCCAGCGACTGCGGCGTTGCTCGCGGTCTGGAAAAACCGGTAGTGCAAGTCCAGTACGGTAATCGCCTGCTCTCCCAGATGAGCGATGCCGATGCCGCTCAGGCCGCTTGTCAGGACTGCGGGCCGACGGATTACCTGGTAGACCGATTCGATCGGTAAGGCAAATTGCACAGCCTGCAGCGTAAAGATGATGAGCCGCAATTGCGGCTCTGAGGACATCACTTCAAACGGATCGTCGTAGTCCATGGGTGCACTTTTGAAGTTCAGGTGGATGTCGAAAGCAACAGTTGCTTGCCTGTCAAACGCACGATTGCTCCAAGCAGTTCAGGTTCAGCGAAGGGCTTGTTGAAGAAGCCGGACGCTCCCAGGTGCTGTGCCATGCGCCGATGTTTTTCGCCCGTACGCGAGGTGAGCATCACCACCGGTACGTGGGAGATTTTTGCATCCTGGCGCAGGCGGTCTAGAAACTCGAAGCCGTTCATATTGGGCATTTCGATGTCGCAGACCGTCAGTTGAATCTGGGGGTGCTTGTGCAGCTGATCGATTGCTTCGCGGCCGTCGCGGGCTGTGACGACGCGGTAACCGGCGCCTTCAAGGCTCATGCGCAAGGTCTGACGCATCGCCTGGGAGTCGTCGACAATCAGCAGAGTCGGGATGGTGCGCGCTTCCGGTAGGGCCTTGCGGGTCGTCTGCGGTACTGCAAACGAAGGTTCTGCTGAGCGGGCGCTGAGCACCTGGGAGAGCAGTACCGAGCCGTCGATGACCGGGATGACGCTGCCGTCGCCGAGGATCGTACAGCCGTAGATGTAGCCAGGCTGGGCGATGACCGTCCCGAGGGGCTTGATGACCAGTTCTTGCTCGGTGACGATCTGGTCGATTTCGATTGCCAGACACTGCGACTTGAGCCGCAACAAGAGCAGCGGTCGTGCCCAATCGTCAGGAAACGGTAGGGCGACGAGGGCGTCCCGGTCGTCCAGCTCGGGGATGGGACGGTTGTAGGCCATGACGTCGGAGAGCTTGCGCACCGGTACCAGGCGACGACGCCACTGCAGGCAGCGCTGGCCCTGGGATTCGGTAATTTGGCCGAGCTTGGGGACGAGGATGGTTTCGATGCCGTCGGAAGGAATGGCGTAGGCAGCCCGGCCCGCCTTGCAGACGAGCAATTTGGCGACGGTGAGGGTGAGCGGAATAAAGAGCGAGAAGAGGGCTCCCTGACCAGGTTCTGAGGTGATCGTAATCGAGCCTTTGAGTGCAGTGAGCTGGGAGCGCACCACATCGAGGCCGACCCCCCGGCCGGAAAGTTCGGTCGTCTTGCTCGCGGTCGAAAATCCCGGCTCAAAGAGCAGGTCAATGAGTTGGGCCTTGGTGGCGCTACGCGCCTGTTCGGCACTCATCCAGCCGCGCTCGACGGCCCGACCGCGGACATGGTCGAAGTTGACGCCCCGCCCGTCGTCGCGTACCTCAATTACCGTGCGGCCGCCCTGGTGGTAGGCCCGGATCTCGATGCAGCCTTTCTCAGGTTTACCGGCCTGTCGGCGCACATCCGGCGGCTCGATGCCGTGGTCGAAGGCGTTGCGTACCAGGTGCAATAGCGGGTCGTAGAGTTTTTCAAGTACCGCTTTATCGACTAGGACGTGGGTGCCTTTCAGTTGCAGCTCGACCGGCTTGTGGTGAATTCTCGATAGATCCCGCAAGTCGCGCGGGAAGCGGTCGAGGATCTCCGAGAGCGGCAACATCCGTGCCCACATCAAGTCGTCGCGCAGGTTCTTGAGCATCCGGCGCTGGCGCTCAAGGCTCTGGTTGGAGAGACCGGCAAAGAGCGTCATGTCGTTGGCGGACTCTTCGATTTGAGCTATCTGTTCACCGGCTGTCTGCAGCAATAGATGCAACTGGCTGTAGCGGTCCAGTTCGAGCGCATCGAACTGGCTATTCCAGGCCTGAGCTGCGGGAACAACGCTATGCTCGGCGGCAAGCGTCTGGTCGGAGAGCGTGCGTAATTGGGAGCCGATTTTGTTGAACTGCTCCAGGCGATCGAGCAACTGACGCACCGTGTTTTGCAGCCGCTCGTTCTGCAAGGACTGACCGTTTTGGGCGATTGCCAGTTCACCGACCTGGTTGTTGAGTTGTTCCAGGCGCTGCAAATCGACGCGCACCGAGGGATTGAGCGTCGGGCCGCTCTCTGTTTGTTCGGTATCGAGAATGTCTTCTTGCGGAGCGACTGGTTCGCCCTGGACGCGCGGTGGCCCTGCTTCTAGCTTCGAGCGCTGGGTGGCAGCCAGGTCTAGAGAAGCGGCAGGCGGCAGTGGGTCTGCCTCGGGAGCAATCAATTCGACTTTCACCGGTGCGACCGGAACCGGCTCGATCACAGGTTCAACTAGAACCGGCTCGATTTCTACGGGTTCGATTACAGTCGGCTCAATGGTCGATTCGACTGGAACTGGCTCTACTTTGACAGGTTCAACTAGGACTGGCTCAACTACAGGTTCGACCAGAACTGGCTCGATTACAGGTTCGACTGGGGTCGGCGGCTCGTTCGGCAGTTCCGCGTGCACCGGTAGGGTCGCTGCGGGTAACGGTTGCTCATTGGCAAGTATCCGCAGGGCGTCAGAAGCTTCACCACCCCGCGTGCGGTCGCCCTCGATTACTTGCTGACAGGCCAGATCAAAATCGGCAATGGCGATCTGGGCGATGGTGTACCCCTGGGTCGGGTGCAGGTCGATGGCCGCCATCGTGTAGCGGG
>JANNPH010000061.1:0-17215 GCA_031399965.1 Gloeobacteraceae cyanobacterium SOY_34_metabat_159
ATCGAGTCGCGGCCTACTAAAAAAGTGATCGGCGAGTATCTGTTTTTTGCCGACCTTGAAGGCGCGAATACTGATAAACCGATTGCCCGTGCCCTCGCCCGCCTGGCCGGAATTGTGGCCGAGCTGAGAGTCTTCGGCAGCTATGGGGTCGTCGGAGTGGTGAAAAGCTAGCTAGAGCGAACAGCTAGAAAGGTGGCGACATCCCCTTCGAGGCGGCGGCGGTAGACCGCGTAGAGGTCGCAGATCAGGCGTTCGTCGAGGGTAGAGGCGCAGACACCCTGCTCGATAAATTGTGAATAGCTGCTGCCGAAGACCTCGAAGGCTCGGAAAGAACTGCGCAGGCTAAAATGCAGCTTGGCATTCTCGATCGACGCCTGCAACTCCGCTTCGCCCGGCAGCGGGCCGTCGAGGACGTGGCATAAAAATCGGATGATGCGGTGGTTGAGATGGGCAAAGGGAGTGAAATGACCGCCCTCCGACAGATTCAACACGCGTGCGTAAGTCAGCATGAGACGTACCAGCGAGGGAGTGCAGCCTGTGAAGTGGATCCATCTGCATTTGTTTCAATATTACCCGAAAAGTAAACAAAATACATAATCTATTTATATTTCATGAATGTTTTGCTCTTGACACCGATTGCAATTTTATGCAACTGCCTGTTGGCTTCAGGACTGGCGGCCGGACCGCTGCAGCTTATCTACCCCCCTCAAAATCACCGGACGACCAGTGCCAGCCTTTATTTTGTCGGCTCAGCACCGCCAGGGGGCACTTTGCGCGTCAACGGTCAGCCAGTACCGCGCAACCAGTACGGATACTTTGCCTGGACGACGCTGCTTGCACCGGGCACGACTGCCTTTAACTGGGATTACGAGGACGCGCGCGAACGCGAGACTATCGAGCGCCGGGTGACCCGCCAGGTCGTGCCGACCGTGCCGAGGGACCGGCTCTACCTGGCGGCGCGTACTCCAGTCGGTACGCAACAGGTACGCGTGGGGGATACAGTCTGCCTCGAAGCCGAGGGCACTCCCGGTGGCCGTCTGGAGGCCAATCTTGCCGGTAAGACGCTTGCCATGCCTGAACTACCACCTTACGCGCTGCCCGTCGGCACAGCCCAGATGCTGAGCGGGAGCGGGACAGGACCGCTGATCGCCGGTCGCTACAGCGGTTGCCTGAAAGCGCCGAAGGGATGGCGGGCTATCAGCCCGACGCTCACCTTCCGGTGGGCGGGACAGGTGATGAGCCGTCCGGTACCAGCCCGGATCACCGCAGTCGAGGCGGGGCGTCTGAACGTGGTCGAAGTGACTGCCGGTGAGGCGATTGTACGGGCGGGAAGCGGGCCTGGCTACGCCCGCCTTACCCCGCTCGTGCGCGGGGTGCGCACCCTTGTCACCGGCGTCAACGGTGACTGGATGCGGCTTGAAGGAGAAGGTTGGATCGCCCGCCAGGACGTGCGGGTGTTGCCTGTCGGTACCGCCGTGCCACGCAGCAACGTAGGCGCCCTCAGCACCCGCCGCACAGCCTCAGGTAGCGAACTGGTCGTCCCGCTTGAGATGCGCCTGCCCTTTAGCGTCCGTCAGGAGGAAGGTCGGCTGGTGGTCACCGTCTGGGGAGGGAGAGCCCAGACCGACCTCATCCGCTTTGTCGCGAGCGACCCGCTCATCCGCTCGGTGCAGTGGGAGACGGCAAACCCCGAGGGAATGCGCTTTTTTATCGACCTGCGCAGTCCCCGGCAGTGGGGCTACCAGGTGCGCTACGAGGGTACGACCCTCGTCGTCGGTGTCCGCAAGGCCCCGGTTACCCAGGGCCTCTCAGGTCTTCAGGTGATGCTCGACCCTGGACACGGCGGCAGCCAACCGGGCTCTACCGGACCATCGGGAATTGCCGAGAAGACCGTCAATCTGGCCATTGCTCTACGCCTGCGCGACCAGTTGCGCGCCGCCGGGGCGACGGTCTTGATGACGCGCACCGATGACCGCACTGTCTCGCTCGGCGCTCGGGGCGACGCGATCGCGCGCGAGTTGCCTACCGTCTTTTTAAGCCTGCACAACAATGCCCTGCCCGACAGCGGCGACCCGCTCAGTACCTACGGCACCTCGGTCTACTGGTACCAGATGCAAAGCCGTTCGCTGGCAGAGACCCTGCACCGCCAGTTGATAAACGACCTGGAGCGCCCGGATTATGGTCTTTACTGGGATAGTCTGGCTGTGATCCGGCCGACTGCCGCGCCCGCCGTGCTCCTTGAATTCGGTTTTATGACCAATCCCGACGAATATGCCCTGCTCAATACCGCAGCTTACCAGGAACGCATCGCCCGCTCGGTGACGGCGGGGCTGATGGCCTGGCTGTACGCGAATCCGGGTTAGCGCGATGAACTGGTCGTGGCTTAAGCTCGTGCTGCCGGTCTGCTGTCTTGTCGCCGGTGGTGCCTTCGTGGTGTTACCCAAGACGACGAGCGAGGTGCCGACCGTTGCTTCGCTATCCAATAGTCAACAGCGCTACAGGCTCGGTAGCGAGGCCCTCGCACGCGGGAATTTCTCCGAGGCAAGGCGACAGTTGCAGGGTCTTGCAGCCACTTACCCGGCCCTCGCCGAGCGCATCGACCTCAAGCTCGCCCTCAGCCGCTCAGAAGGCTGGACCTGGATAAACGCGCATCCGCGCAGTGTCCTGGTTCCCGATGCCCTGGCCCACCTGGCCATTCGCCAGGACAGGCAGGCAATAGAACGCCTGCTGAGCGCTTATCCCGATCACTTTCGCACCCGTGAGGCTCTCGAATCGCTGCTCGTGCGCTCTGCCGACGAGCGCCGCCACCTGGCCCACCTGATCCGGCACTTCCCCGAGAGCACCCTGGCCTACACGATGGCCCTGCGCCTGGAGGCAATGGGCAGCTTGAGCGCAAGCGACTGGCAGGCACTCGGTGCCGGGTATCGCCGGGTCGCTCCGGCGCGGGCTGAAATTGCCTACCGCAAAGCGGCGCTCACTCCTGAGAATCTACTGGCCCGCGCCCAGGTGCTCAAGCGACTCAACCAGCCGGCCCAGGCCCGCGAAGTGCTGATTGAACTGGCCCGTCGCCACCCGCGCTCTCCCCTCGTAGTCGATTCACAGCTTGAGCGCACGACTATCATGCCTGCGGCTGAAGCCCTGGCCTTGCTGCGTACCGTCGAGGGCGCTCACCCGGAGCGTGGGGACGAACTGGTCTGGGCGATGACTCAGATTCAGACCAAACGCCTCAAGGGATCTGCTTTTGGCCTCTATCGGGAACTGGTCGAGCGCTATCCGGCCAGCACAAAAGCGCCCAACGCCGCCTGGGAACTGGCGGCGGACGCGGCGGCCAGGGGCAATATCGCTACGGCCCAGCTTTATGCGCGCTGGCTCGTGCGCTATCACCCGAAAGATCCGTTCGCTCCCAAAGCTGCTTTCTCACTCGGTAAGTGGGCCGAGCAGGCAGGAGACCGCCCAGCCGCTCGCACTCAATTTCGAGCGGTGCTCAAAAATTGGCCCCATAGCTACTACGCCTGGCGCTCGGCCGCCCGGTTGGGCCTGGTGAGCGGCGACTACAATATCGAGAAATTGCCGGTGCCGGTTGAATGGTCGCGCCCATCCCAGCCGATCCTGGCGACATCGCCCGCTTTTCGCGAACTGTTGACCCGTGGCGACCTGGCCGAGGCTGAGGAGCAGTGGAAGTCTGAAACCTACCGGCAGGTCCTCTCTCCAGATCAGCAATTGAGTGAGGCATTGCTACGTTCGCGCCTCGGTGAAAACCTGCGCTCGATTAACCAGTCCACCCTGGCACTGGCAAAACTACCGGGGACGGGCGGCCCGCGCCGAGAACAGGCCTACCCGCTCTTTTTTGCCCGGCCATTGCGCGAGTGGTCGCAGGAGCGCGAAATCAATCCGCTATTGGTCGCCTCGCTCATCCGCCAGGAATCGCGCTTTGAACCTGCGATTCGCTCGCGGTCGGGGGCCGTCGGGTTGATGCAGTTGATGCCCGCGACCGCCCGCTGGATAGTTGGCCAGGAACCCGGTCAGTACAAGCTCACCACCCCCGATGACAACCTGCGCCTTGGCACCTGGTATTTGCGCTATACCCATCAGAAATTTAATGGTAATTCGGTGCTCGCGATTGCCAGCTACAACGCCGGTCCCGGCACGGTCGGGCGCTGGGTAAAGCAGTACCCGCTCGACGACCTCGAAAGCTTTATCGAACAGATCCCCTACCGCGAGACGCGCTTTTACGTCGTCAACGTCTACGAAAACTACTGGAACTACCTGCGCCTCTACACGGGACTGCGCATCGCGAGCGGGGCCTAGTATGGACGCGCTGAACCGGCGTCGCTTCTGGCGGTTGAGCGCGATTAACGTCTTCTCGAACCTGATGGTGCCCCTGGCCGGTCTTTCGAACGTGGCCTTTCTCGGTCACCTGAGCGATATTCGCCACCTGGCGGGGGTGGCGCTCGCCACGATCCTGTTTAACTACCTGTACTGGACTTTTGGGTTTTTGCGGATGGGGACCACCGGTCTCACCGCTCAGGCAGCCGGGCGCGGCGATGAGGATGAAGTACTCGTCGTGGGCGTGCGCAACTGGCTTGTGGCCCTTGCCCTCGGACTTGCCATCGTCCTGTTGCAGTCGCCCCTGCGTGAGGCCGGCTTTGCCCTCCTGAGCGCTACGAGCGAAGTGAAGGCTTCCGGCCGGGCCTTCTACGACGCACTCATCTGGGGTGCACCGGCGACCCTCATCAACTTCGTATTGCTCGGCTGGTTTCTGGGCCGCGAGCAGAGCGGGCGGGTGCTGGTGCTCTCGGTAGTGGTCAACTTCGCCAATATCGCCCTCGATTATCTATTTATCGTCCGCTGGGGTTGGCAGAGCACTGGAGCCGGGGCGGCAACCGCCATCAGCCAGTACCTGATGTTCGCGATTGGAATGCTTTTAGCCGTGGGTGAAATCGATCCGGTCCGCCTGCGCCGGGTGGCCGGCCGCCTGCTTGATCCCACCGCTCTAAGGGCCGTCTTCGTACTCAACCGCGACCTGCTGATTCGCACCTTTGCGCTGGTCTCGGTCTTTTCTGCTTTCATCAACCTCGGCTCGGGAATGGGAACGATTGTGCTGGTGACCAATGCCGTGCTGATGCAGGTCGTCACTTTCGGGGCCTATTTCGTCGATGGGATTGCCTTCGCGACCGAAAGCCTCGCTGGTTATTTCAAAGGCGAAGGCAAAGGTGGGCAACTGCGTTCCCTGGTCTGGCTCGCGGGCACGGTAAGCCTCGCCACTGGCCTCGTCTTCGCCGCTCTGACCGCCATCCTGCCGGGACAGATTTTTGGCCTGCTCACCGACCGGCCCGAGGTGACAGCACAAATCGGCCAGTACGTGCCCTGGCTCATCCCGGTCCTGGGCTTTGGCTCAATCGCCTGGATGCTCGACGGCTATTTTCTTGGGCTTACAGAAAGCCGGGTCTTGCGCAACGCCGCTCTTGTCGCTGCCCTGGCAGGCTTTGTACCGGTCGCCTTCTTTGCCTGGCAGCAGCAGAACCCACAATTGCTCTGGCTTGCCCTCACGCTTTTCACAGCAGCAAGAGTGGCGAGCCTTGCCTGGCTGGTCCCGGCCACTTTTGTGTCTGTTGCGGAAAGCTCCGGCGACCAGAAAACGGCATAAACTGCCCGATGCGTCAGCTTCTGTCAAAGCTTGATAACCATTTTTGCCCCGGACCAATCTGTTCTTAACCTGGTCCACTTACACTGACTCGGCCCCCACGAACTGTCCTGGGGTCCATTCGCACGAGCCTGCCTGCGGTGAGACACCGTCGAGGCCGGCTATCCGTTTGTGGTGTGAGTGGCTCAGTACCAATTCGACTTCATTACCAGCAAGTTTGAGGATGATTCATGTCTAATTTGTCACGCAGACAACTGCTGATCTTTCTGGGAGCGGCCACCGGAGCCGCAGCCATCGCCCCTTTCGCCACCCAAGAAGCTTCGGCACTGGGACTTTCATTTCTAGGCCGCGGACGGGTCACGCCCCTGCGCCTGCCGCACCTGCTTCCCGCTTACGCCGGTAACCTGAGCTATCTGCCGTCAAGTGCCACGACGGGAACTTTCGGTACTTTTGATCAGCCGCTGACGAGCTATCAGATCTTTGACGATGTGGTCGTCTCGCCCGAATTTGAGCGCTATGTGATCATCGGTTGGGGCGATCGGGTGTTTCCCAACCCGGACGATTACTTTGGCTACAACTGCGACTGGACCGGCTACCGGCCGATCAGCGGCACCCAGGACGGCTATTTGTTCGTCAACCACGAATATGTCTCTTTCCCGATTTCCCTGGGATCTCCCGAGGCCCCGGCGAGCCTGATTAACGCCAACCCGCGCCCGCAGACCTCCTATCCGCTGGTCGTGAGCGGCACACCCGCTGCCCCCGGCACTTCTCTTGAGGCGGCAGGCGTCTCCCAGCTTTTGCGCTGGGGCGAATTCCAGTACAACCAGGGCGGCTCGGTCGTCCGGATTACCAGAAATGCAAGCGGTCGCTTCCAGCCGATATTGGACCCCAACAACCGGCGCTACCACGGTCTTTCGGGGCTCGCCATCAACCGCGAACGGACCGACCTGCGCCCTGACGGCACTCCCTACAGCGCGATCACCAGTTGGGGTAGCGCCAGTCACCAGCAAGGAGACAACGAGTACCTGGTCGGCACGGGGCCGGCCATCGAAGTCTTCAAGATCAGCAGCGACGGTCTTGCCAACCGGATCATCGGCACCGCCTTCAATTGCTCCGGTGGCTACACGCCCTGGGGCACTGTCCTGACGGCCGAGGAAAACTTCCAGGGCAGCCCCGGCGCTTTCTTTGTAGGCGTCCAGGAGAATGTGCTGCCGAACGGCACCCAGACCGGCTACTCAGTCGGCTCCAGCCCAACGGTGACCGACACTCTAAGCGGCCAGACCTTCTTGAACTACACGACCGGCACCTTCTTTGGTCAGGTCGGTGAGAAGTACGGCTGGATGGTCGAAATCGACCCGGCAGACCGCAGCTTCCGGGGTCGCAAGCACACCTGGTTGGGACGATTCCGCCACGAAAACATCACCATGCGCACCCAGCCGGGTCGTCGGCTCGTCGCCTACATGGGCGATGACCGCCGCTCGGGCCACACCTGGAAGTACGTCAGCAAAGGCACTCTACCCCTTCGCGTCCGCTTCCGGAGCGACAGCGCCTACCGTGATGCCTGCAGCGCACTGCTCACCGACGGCCAACTCTACGTCGCCCGCTTCGACGCGCCCGCGACCCAGGGCGGCAGCAGCGGTACCGGTCGCTGGGTGGCCCTCGCCCTCAACACCCCGGTCGCTCCCATCGCGCCTTCAATTCTTTCAGAAGTCGAGCGCGCCGAGCGACCGGACGGCATCGCCAACAGCAACTGCCGACTGCGGTTGCCCCGGCGCAGCGGTGTCGCAGGCCAGACCGTGAGCGGCGGCGTTTTCGATGCCACCCTCGCCAACGAAGCGACGGTGCTCCCGAGCTACCTGACCTACGGCGGCACGATCACCAGCCGTCCGGTGGTGCTGGGAGACTACTATCCGACCCTGGGGGCAGCCCTGGTCGATGCTTACCCGGCAGCCAACTTGATCGGCGGTACTCCCGGAGCCCGGCCCGAGGACCTGGAAGTCAACCCGAATAATCCGAGCGAAGTTTTCGTTGCTTACACTGACGGTGCTCCTGGCGGCGACGGCTACCCCGACTCGCGCATCTTCGTCGTCGGCAAGTACACGACGGCAGTCACCGAGACCCAGCAGTCCGGCGGCCTCTACAAGATTGTCGAGACCAGCGGCGACGGCACTGGCCTTGACTTCGTCTGGGAGCGCTTTGAGCAGGCTGGTGAATCCGGCTCACTCGAAGGTGGCGGCTTTGCAAACGTCGATAACCTGGCCTTTGACCCGCAGGGCAACCTCTGGGGCGTGACCGACATGACCACGAGTGCTCACAACGGCTTCAACCTGACCTACTCGGGCGCGGCGCTCACCCCCGGTCAGACCGCGATCGTCCACGACACCAACAACACCGGTACTGCCAGCAACCTGATCGGCACCTTCGGCAACAACTGGCTCTTCTACGTGCCGCTGACCGGCTCCTCCGCAGGCCTGGTGACACCCTTCGCCTACGGCCCACCCCGCTGCGAAATCACCGGTCCGACTTTCGTGGGCGATACGCTCATCGTGGCAGTCCAGCACCCGAGTGAGGATTCGCCCATGAACGGCGACCCGAACGCGGGCGGAGCGGCAGGGTCAGTCCTCACCCGCGACATCCAGATGCTCGACCTCGCCGGTGGCCTCTACACCCAGACCCGCACCCTGCTCAGAGGCAGCAACTGGCCCAGCAACATCGCCACGACCGACGGCGGCTTAGACCTACCGAACGGTCCGGCTCGCCCCACAGTGATCGGCCTGCGCCGCAAACCCCTCGGTTAACCGCAATTTAACAGGAGGCCGGGGGCTACAACCCCCGGCTTTTTTTTGGAATTTTGACCCTTGGCACGGGTACGAGTATCTGAAGAGAACACTTACTCACCAGCCCGGCCTTCAGAAAACCGAACCGGGTTTGATTTTTGCCTATGCCCGCCTAAATATTTGCGGGCGACGAAGCGCCCCGAAAGAGACGAGCACGGGGGCTGATGGCTCCCATCCCAAACCGGACCCAGGAGTGACACCCCCCTGGGTGGCAGCGGGCCGAGCTGTGCTGACTGACAAAATTCCTTCCATTACCCAGGAGAATATTGATGAACAGCGTGCGTTGTAGCGTGACGGGCCTTTTTTTGGTCGCTGGATTGGTGATTGGTAGTGCCGCAGTACCAAGCGTTTCTGCTCAGACGACAGTGAACGCACCCAATATCCCCAACTTTTGCCAGGCCCTGGTCGGTGCCGAGCGATTTGCCAGGACCGAACTCTTTTTTGGTCTCTCGAAATCGGACGGCTCCACGATCAGCGAAGCGGAATTCCAGGGGTTTGTGGACGGCACGGTCACTCCCCTATTTCCAGATGGACTGACCCTGCTGAGCGGCACGGGCCAGTTTCGAGGGTCTAGCGGAGAAGTGATTAAAGAGGGGTCGAAGCTCCTGGTACTGCTCTACACCTTCAGCCGGGAGAGCAGCGTGAAAGTCGAACAAGTCCGCGAGGCTTATAAGAGCGCTTTCCAACAGCAGTCGGTGTTGCGGGTTGATGAGCCCTCGTGTGTCTCATTTTGACCGACGCTGATTATGTGTTCGCCGACCACGCCGGGCAGCAGGAATGGGACCGCCTGCGGGCGATTGAAGCCTGTTTCGACCCGACCACGCGCCGCCGGATTGAGCAGATCAAGCTGACTCCCGGTTGGTCCTGCCTGGAGGTCGGCCCCGGTGCAGGCTCGATTATGCGCTGGCTCGCCAGCCGGGTTGGTCCTGCAGGGCGGGTCCTGGCCCTCGATATCAACCCACGCTTTGTCGGGGTGGTGGACTCACCCCACCTGGAGGTGCGACGCCAGGATGTTGCCGAGTTCTGCGAAGTTGCGGCGTTCGATTTTATTCATACTCGCTACGTGCTGATGCATGTTCCCCGCTGGCGCGAGGCGTTCGCCAACCTGGTACGCGCCCTCAAACCGGGTGGCTGGCTGTTGCTGGAAGAACCGGACTTTTCAACAGCGGCCCCGGCCGACCCCGATCACCCTGAAAGTGGGGCCGTGGCGCGGGTAAACGCGGCGGTGCTGCGCCTCTACGAGGGGATGGGCATCGATCCGCGCTTCGGGAGGAGGCTACCGGCGTTGTGCCAGGAGTTTGGCCTGGAGGACGTTGCCGTCGAGACGGATCTGCCCCTGGTGCCCGGCGGCTCGGGGGTAGCAAGCATGATGGGCACATCGCTTTCGCACCTGGCAGAGCGTCTGGCGGCCACGGGGGCGGCCAGTCGAGAAGATGTGGAAGTCTATGCCCGGCTTGCGGAGGACCCCACGGTCTGGGGGCAGTACTACACTACCGTTGCAACCTGGGGACGCCGGTTAGCGATTAAGCCGGATGCCTCGGTGTCGGCAGCTCAGAATTTTGAGATCGTTTAAAAATTTACTTCAAAACTTGATTACAACCGTCCGGACAGGGATTTCTGCTCGTGGCCTGGCGGATGGATGGTTTACTGCTCCTGGTAGTTCCAGAGCAGGCCGCCGTCTACGAAAAAGGTCGTGCCGGTGACGTAGTCGGCTTCTGATGAGGCGAGGAAAGCTGCCATCGCGGCAACGTCTTCGGGTTTACCCAGGCGGCCAAGGGGAATATTTTTGAGCAGGGCGTCGAGCTTTTGCTGGTCTTTGAGCAGTGCTGCGTTGATGGGCGTCTCGATGGCGCCAGGAGCGATGTTGTTGACGGTAATGCCCAGGGGAGCAAGTTCAACCGCCAGGTTGCGCGTGAGCATCTTCAAACCGCCTTTGCTCGCACAGTAGGCGGCGAAATTGGGAAAGGGCAGTTCCTCGTGCACCGAACTGAGGTTAATGATTTTGCCGGGTCGTTTGGCCTGCATCAGGTGTTGCACGAAGATCTGGGTTGTGAAGAAGACACCCTTGAGGTTGATGTCGATCACTTTGTCGTAGTCCTCTTCGCTGACTTCCCAGAAAGGAGCGTTCTTCTCGATGCCCGCATTGTTGACGAGAATGTCGAGCGGGCCGAAGTGCCGGGCGCTCTGCTCGATGAGACGACGAATATCCGCGACATCGCTGACGTCGGCTTTGACGATGAGCCCCCGGCCCCCGGCTGCCTCGACTTGCAGCAGAGTCTCTTTTGCTTCTTCCTCGCTACTGCGGTAGTTGATGACGACGGCCGCTCCCTCGGCCCCCAGCCGGACGGCGATTGCCTGACCGATGCCCTGACCGCTGCCGGTGACCAGGGCGACTTTGCCTGATAGTTTCATCGCGCGGCTCCCGAAGATTTTGGTATCGAGTATTGCCTGTTCTAGTCGATAGAACATGCACCGCTGGGTTGATTGCTGATGGCTGATTTTTTGTGCAGGTCGTTCTAGACCTGGGCTCGCTGTTCGGCCAGGGTGGCGACCACTGCGACCAGTTCAGTCGGTTCGACCGGTTTGGGGACGTGCATCTGAAAACCGGCGAGCAATGCCTGGGTGCGGTCTTCACTGCGGGCGTAGGCAGTAAGGGCGACAGCCGGGATCGACTTCCCGAGCGAACGCACCTTGCGAATTAGCGCGTAGCCGTCCTCGCCGGGCATCCCGATGTCGCTCACCAGCACTTCGGCCTGATCGATGACCGTCAGTGCCTCGCGGGCAGAGGCGACGGCGGTAACGGTTGCTCCGCTATGGCGGAGGACCGTGGCAATAAACTCGCGAGTGTCGGGTTCGTCGTCTACGACCAGCACCCTGAGGCCGTCGCAGCGGCTCTCAGCCTCGACGGGGAGCGGGGTGAGCAGGGCGGGGATCAGGGATTGGTCGTCCGGCTGCAAGTAGACGGTGCGAATCGGCAGTTGTACCTTAAAAGTTGAACCCTGACCCTCACCAGGGCTACTGGCCTCGATGCTGCCGCCGTGCAACTTGAGCAGGTGATGGACGATCGAAAGCCCCAGCCCGAGACCACCGTGCTGGCGGGTACTGGTGCTGTCAGCCTGTTGGAACCGTTCGAAGATATGGGGCAAAAACTCGGCCCGAATGCCCTGACCGGTGTCGGTTACGATCAATTCGGCGTGAGCAGCCCGCTCTTGAAGATGGATGCTGACTTTTCCCTCTCTGGGCGTAAATTTAACTGCGTTCGAGAGCAAGTTCCAGATCACCTGCTGCAGGCGGTTGACGTCGCCCCGGACTGGTCCTTCTACTGTTTCGAGATCGACTTCGATGGTGATTGCTTTCGCCTCGGCGCTCGCACGCACAGCATCGAGGGCCGCTTCGATGACGGCAGCAAGGTCCACAGGCTGAATATTGAGGTGCAGTTTGCCCGAGACGATGCGCGAAATATCGAGCAGGTCCTCAATCAATTGGGCCTGGAGTCGGGCGTTGCGCTCGATGGCGTCGAGGGCGCGTACCTGGGTGGCCTCGTCGAGCCGGCGCGCTTTTAAGAGTTGAGACCAGCCGAGCATCGAGTTGAGCGGCGTGCGCAACTCGTGGGAGACCATCGCCAGGAATTCATCCTTCATGCGGTTTGCCGTCTCCGCCTGCTGGCGGGCCACCTGCTCCAGAAACATCTGAGCGCGCGCTGTCTCGGCCTGCTTGCGCTCGGTGATGTCATGAAAGATGCAGCGAATGGCCTTCGGCTTACCGGCTTCAAACTGGCAGTTGAGACTGCCTTCGACGGCGATCGCCTGACCCGCTTCAGTCAGGAAGACTGTTTCAAGCCGGTGATTCTTGCGGTCTTGTTGGGCACTGTGCAGGGCCTCGACCCAGTCGGCTCTGTGATCGGGTGGCACGAGGTCCAGGCAGGAGAGTGCGTTCAGCTGGTCATCCCGGTAGCCGAGCACGTCCTGCCAGGTGCGGTTGACGTAAAGGAAACTGCCTTCCGGCGAGACGATCTGGATGAGATCGCTGGCGTTGTCGAGAAAGTCCTGGAGGCGCTGTTCGCTCTGCTGTAGCTCGTTATTGACGCTTATCAGCCTGGTTGCCTGGGATTTGACCTCGGCCGTTTTTCTGAAAAGCTCGACGAAGACCACGACCTTCGAGATCAAAATCTCCGGGTCGAGGGGCTTTGCCAGGTAATCGACTGCACCCAGCGAATAGCCCTTGAAGAGCAACTTGTCAGAAGGGCTGAAGGCGGTCAAAAAGATGATCGGCGTGTGGCGCGAACGCTCGCGCTGGCGAATGAGGGCGGCGGTCTCGAAGCCGTCGATATCGGGCATCTGCACATCGAGCAGGATGACTGCAAAGTCTTGATGCAGCAGGCAGCGCAGTGCTTCGAGTCCCGAGTGGGCCTTCACCAGATTTTGCCCGAGGCTATCGAGGGTGGCTTCGAGGGCGAGCAGGTTTTCCGGGCGGTCGTCCACCAGCAGGATGTTCGCTTTCTCACTCGGCATGGAGGTCACTCGGTGGAACGGGGGCGGGAGTTGGCATTTAGCCAGACGCGCAGGAGCGAAAAGAGTTGCTCGATATCGACCGGCTTGGTGATGTAATCGGAAGCACCGGCTTCCAGGCATTTCTCGCGGTCGCCCCGCATTGCCTTGGCGGTGAGCGCAATCATCGGCAGATCCCGGTAGGCCTTCTTGGCCCGGATGGACTGCATTGTCTGATAACCATCCATACCAGGCATCATCACATCCATCAGGACCGCCTCGATGGTCGGGTCGCTCTCCAACTGGGCAATACCGTCCTGGCCATTTTCAGCGTAGACCACGCGCATCTCCTGGCGCTCCAGGATTGAGGTGAGGGCGAAAATGTTGCGCACGTCGTCATCGACGATCAGCACTTTTTTGCCCTTGAGCAGCGGGTCTACCCGGTAGAGCTGTTCGAGGATGCGCCGCTGCTGCAGGGGCAGGTCGGCCTGGACACGGTGCAAGAAGCGGGCCGTCTCGTCGAGCAGAATTTCAGCGGAATGTTCGTTCTTGACGATCACGACCTCGGCAAAGCGCTTCAGCTCAAGCTCTTCTTCGTGGGTCAGTTCGCGGCCGGTGTAGACAATTACCGGCAGGTTCAACCGGCGCACGGGTTGCTTGATCTGCTCGAGCAGTTCGTTGCCGTTGATGTCCGGTAGCCCGAGGTCCACCACCACACAGTCAAAATCGCCGTCTTGCAGAGCGGCGAGGGCCGCTTGCCCGGAGGCAACCGCCGTCGTCTCGACATCGCTGCCGTCGCCAATCAGTTCTACGATGCTGTGGCGTTGAACATCGTCGTCTTCGATGACGAGCAACCGGCGCACTTTGCGCTCGGCAAAGCGGTGCATGTCGGTAAGGGCCTGGGATAGAGCCTCGCCACTGATTGGCTTGGTGCTGTAGGACTGGGCACCCTGTTGTAAGCCGCGCCGCTGCAGGGCCTCGACTGAGAAGATGTGCACGGGGATGTGGCGGGTAGCGGCGTCGTGCTTGAGGCGGTCGAGTACCGTCCAGCCATCGACGTCGGGCAAACGCAGATCGAGGATGATTGCAGCGGGCTTCAGCTCGTGGGCGAGGGCGAGGCCGGTCTCGCTGCGCAGGGCGATCACCACTTTGAAGCCTTTCTGGCGGCCCATATCGACCAGGATGTGAGCAAAGTTGATGTCGTCCTCGATGATGAGCAGCACTTTATCGCCACTCTCGATTTCGCCCCGGTCGTCGCTAATCTCGTCCCGTGGCCTGAGGAGCATCTCCACCGAAGCCGGCGACTCGCTGACCGCCGAGTAGCGGTTGCTCAGTTGCTGAACCTCGCTTAGCGCGCGGTTTCGCATGCCGTTGCCCGATGGTGCGAAACCGGCAGTCGGTTTCGCCAGTTCGCTATTGAGCGGCAGGTAGAGCGTAAAGGTGCTACCGACGCCGGGTCGGCTTTGCAGGTGAATCACACCGCCGAGTAAGCGTGCAATCTCGCGGCTGATGGAAAGGCCGAGCCCGGTACCGCCATATTTGCGGCTGGTGCTGCCGTCCGCCTGCTGGAAAGCCTCGAAGATGACCTGGTGCTTATCGGCCGGGATGCCGATGCCGGTGTCGCTTACCGAGAGGGCAATCACGGTCCCGGCTTGCTGCAGACTCTCGTTCTCTGGGCTCCAGCCGTTCGTCGCGACGCTTGCCTTCAAGGTCACCTGGCCTTTCTCGGTGAATTTAAAGGCGTTGGAGAGCAGATTTTTGAGCACCTGCTGCAGGCGCTTCGAGTCGGTGTACATGGCCTTCGGAAGCGACGGCTCGAATTCGACAGTAAAGTTGAGCCCACGGTCGTGGGCAAACTGGCGGAAGATGCGTTCCATCTGGCTGCGCAGGTCGGAAAAGAGCACCTGGTCGATTTCGACCGACATCGTGCCCGACTCGATCTTGGCAAGGTCGAGGATGTCGTTGATGAGGCCCAACAAGTCAGTGCCCGCCGAGTGAATAGTCCGGGTGTATTCGACCTGCTTATCGCTGAGGTTGCCCTCGACGTTGTCGGACAGCAGGCGGGCAAGGATTAGTAGACTGTTGAGCGGCGTGCGCAGCTCGTGGGACATATTGGCCAGGAACTCGGACTTGTACTTGGAGGTGAGGGCCAGTTGCCGGGCTTTTTCCTCCACTGCCTGCCGGGCCTGTTCGATTTCGCTGTTTTTGCGCTCGACCTCGGCGTTCTGTTGCGAGAGCAAACGCGCTTTTTCCTGAAGCTGGTCGTTGGTCTGCTGCAGTTCTTCCTGCTGGGTCTTGAGGCGTTCTTCAGAAGCCTGAAGCGAATTGGCCTGCTGTTCGAGGCGCTTGTTGGTGTCGGTCAGTTCTTTTTGCTGGCTTTGCAGTTCTTCGGCGAGGGACTGCGATTGCTTGAGCAGTTTCTCGGTGCGCATGCTGGCCGCAATCGTATTGAGCACGATGGCGATGCTCTCGGTGAGCTGGTCGAGGAAAGTCAGGTGGATCTCGCTGAAGCGCCGGAAAGAGGCGAGTTCAATGACGGCTGTCACCTGGCCCTCGAAGAGCACCGGCAGCACGACCGCATTCAGCGGGGACGCCTCGCCGAGGCCGGAGCTGATTTTGATGTAGTCGTTTGGAATCTCCGTCAGCAAGATGCGTTCTTTTTCGAGAGCACACTGGCCGACCAACCCTTCGCCGAGGCGGAACTGGTTGGAGAGGTGCTTGCGTTCGCGGTAGGCGTAGGTGCTCAACAGCTTCAGGAGCGACTGTTCGGTGTCCATCAGGTAGAAGACACCGCACTGGGCCGAGACGAGTGGTGCCAGTTCGCGCAGGATCAGTCCCGAGACGGCTTCTAGGTCGCGCTGCCCCTGCAGGACGCGGGTAAATTTGGCGAGGTTGGTCTTCAGCCAGTCCTGCTCGGTGTTTTTGAGGGTCGTGTCGCGCAGGTTGGCGATCATCTGGTTGATGTTGTCTTTGAGGACCGCCACCTCGCCCTGGGCCTCGACGGCGATCGAGCGGGTGAGGTCGCCCTTGGTCACGGCAGTTGCCACCTCCGCAATTGCGCGTACCTGGGTTGTCAGGTTGGCGGCCAGCTCGTTGACGTTGTCGGTGAGGTCGCGCCAGGTACCCGCCGCTCCCGGCACGCGCGCCTGACCACCGAGTTTGCCTTCGATACCGACTTCGCGGGCCACGGTGGTGACCTGGTCCGCAAAAGTTGCCAGAGTATCGATCATTTCGTTAATCGTGTCGGCCAGGGTCTCAATCTCGCCTTTTGCTTCGAGGGCCAGTTTGCGCTTGAGGTCTCCATTGGCGACCGCCGTCACGACTCGGGCGATACCGCGCACCTGGGCTGTCAGGTTACCGGCCATCGAGTTGACGTTATCGGTAAGGTCTTTCCAGGTACCGCCGACTCCGCTCACCAGGGCCTGTCCTCCCAGTTTTCCTTCCGAGCCGACTTCGCGGGCCACGCGGGTTACTTCAGAGGCAAAAGAACTGAGCTGGTCCACCATCACGTTGATCGTGTTCTTCAGTTCTAAGATTTCGCCCTTGACATCGACGGTGATCTTCTTGGACAGGTCGCCTCTTGCAACTGCCGTCGTCACCTCGGCAATGTTGCGAACCTGGCCAGTGAGGTTGCCGGCCATCGAGTTGACGCTGTCAGTCAAATCTTTCCAGGTACCGCCCACCCCGCGAACGTAAGCTTGCCCACCCAGTTTTCCTTCTGAGCCGACTTCGCGGGCCACACGCGTAACTTCAGAGGCGAACGAGTTGAGCTGGTCCACCATGATGTTGATGGTGTTCTTCAAGTCCAGGATCTCGCCCTTGACGTCAACCGTGATCTTTTTGGACAAGTCACCGTTCGCAACCGCCGTCGTCACCTCGGCAATGTTGCGAACCTGGGCTGTCAAGCTACCAGCCATGAAGTTCACGTTATCCGTCAAATCTTTCCAGGTACCGCCAACACCGCGTACTTCGGCTTGTACGCCGAGCTTTCCTTCTGAGCCGACTTCGCGGGCCACACGGGTGACTTCAGAGGCAAACGAGTTGAGTTGGTCCACCATGATGTTGATGGTGTTCTTCAGGTCCAGAATCTCGCCTTTGACATCGACGATGATCTTCTTGGACAGGTCGCCATTCGCAACCGCTGTCGTCACCTCGGCAATGTTGCGAACCTGGGCTGTCAAGCTACCAGCCATGAAGTTCACGTTATCCGTCAAATCTTTCCAGGTACCGCCAACACCGCGTACTTC
>JANNPH010000091.1:0-24653 GCA_031399965.1 Gloeobacteraceae cyanobacterium SOY_34_metabat_159
GCAAACATGCCCAGCTTCGGCAAACGCACACCACTGACCAGGGAGCACTTCAAAGAGTTCGAAATAGCTTTTGGAGAAGACGCATACGGTCGAAGTGTAAGGGTAGACCAGGGAATTGAGGGTCGATTCCGTTGCTTTAACAGGGAAGAAATTACTAAACGTGGCGAGAACCTGGATATTTCCTGGCTGCGAGATGAGAGCCAGCAGTCGGCAGATAATTTGCCTGATCCTGAGGTGATTGCTGCTGACATTATTGCCAACCTTCAGGCTGCAATGGAGGAGATGGAGGCTCTTGCCGGACTTTTAGAGATGGAAGGAAAGGTTGAGGCAGGATGACAGTTGAACTTCCTGCTGGATGGTCTCAAGTCCCTCTTGGTGCTCTTGGCAACTGGTATGGCGGAGGTACACCTAGTAAGGCTGTGCCAGCTTACTGGAGCAGGGGGACAATTCCTTGGGTTTCTCCCAAGGATATGAAGGTACCTAGAATTAGAGTAACTGAGGACTACATCACGCTTGAGGCAGTTCAAGAATCATCAACTAAGATAGTGCCGCTTGGAGCAATTCTTATTGTTACTCGAAGTGGCATTCTTGAGCACTCGTTGCCGATAGCACTTGCTGATGTTGAAGTGGCCCTAAACCAAGATTTGAAAGCACTATCACCGACAATCGGAGTCGATTCTGAGTATGTATCCTATGCACTGCAAGCAGAGTCGCAGAGGATCCTCACAGAATGTAGAAAAGCTGGAACTACCGTTGCAAGTATCAACTATGAAGCTCTTCGAGAGTATTGCATACCGCTTGCTCCCCTTAACGAACAACGCCGCATCGTCGCCAAGATAGAAGCCCTGATGGAGCGGAGCAGGCGGGCAAAGGCAGCACTGGATGCCATTCCACCTCTACTGGAGCAGTTACGACAGTCGGTCCTCGCTGCGGCATTCAGGGGTGACTTGACGGCGGATTGGAACGAGAGCAGTTCTATCCCAATGGAGAATAGTGATAGCTATCTATCTTGTATGCCTTTAATTAGAGTTGAAAATATCTTACCAAAAGGAGGAATATTCGATGGCCCGTTTGGTTCTAATTTAAAAACCTCAGATTATACCAACTGTGGTGTAAGAGTGATCAGACTTGAGAATATTGGACAGCTCTGTTTTCTGGCTGATAAACAAACCTTTATTAGTCAAGAAAAATATCAGACTTTAAGTAGGCATCAAGTTAAAGAAAAAGACGTTATATTTTCTTCGTTTGTTTCAGACGACGTCCGTGCTTGTGTTCTCCCGAAACTTGATACCTTGGCAATTGCCAAAGCAGATTGCTTCTGCTTGCGTCCGGATCCACGCTTATTATCACCTCAGTACCTCTGCTATATGTTAAGTGCTCCACAGTGCTACAGACAAGTAGTTCGGCTTGCGCATGGAGCTACTAGGGTTAGGGTTAATACTACAGAAGTCAAGTCATTGCTTATTCCCAACTGTTCAATCGCTGTACAAAATGAGATTGTCAGACAGATTGACCTGATACTTAGTTCAATTAGGAAGCTACATAATCGATATGAAGGCTTGAGATCGCAAATTTTACGTCTAGATTCATCAATTTTAGATAAGGCTTTCCAAGGCGAACTCGTCCCCCAAGACCCCGACGATGAGCCAGCCTCGGTCCTCCTCGAACGCATTCAGGAAGAGCGCAGGAAAGCAGAAGCAGCAGGCGGCAAGAAGTCAGGTGGCAAGCGGCGGGGACGGGGACAGTCCGGCGAACAGCTTTCTTTGGTGCCAGAAACTGCTGATGGTCTACAGATAAGCGCGACTGAGCAGTAGCCGCCGTGGTCATTTACAGAGTTGCCTCCCGAGCTTCAGCCAGTTGAAGCAAGTACTCTTTCTCCTGCTGCAGCCATTGGCGGAGCTGCTCTATGGAAGGCAGGACAGCCTGGTACCTGGAGACGAAAAGCTGATTGTCCATGCCACCAGTGGCATACTGCACGACTGTGTCGTCCTTTTCGGTACACAGCAACAGCCCAACCGGCGGATTTTCATCCTCGTAGGTCTGCTCGTGTCTGAGGTAGTTCAGGTAGAAGTTCATCTGGCCTGCATATTCATGTTTGAAGGGACCGAGCTTTAGATCGATGGCGACCAGGCAACGCAATCGTCGATGGAAGAAGAGCAGGTCTAGATGATACACCTCGCTGCCTACCGCAATTCGGTACTGTCGGTCTACAAAGCAGAAGTCGCGCCCAAGTTCGCGCATGAACTGTTGTAGGTGATCGATCAGGGCCTTTTCCAGGTCAGCTTCTGAGAACCGGCTTCGTTCTTCCAGCCCAAGAAACTCAAATACGTACGGATCGCGGAGCACAGTTGCTGGTGAATCGATAACCTGCCCCTGTTGCGCTAGGACCATCACCCCGTCCTTGTCTTTCGACAAGCCGACACGCTCAAAGAGAGCCGAATCCATCTGGCGCTTCAACTCACGACGGGACCATCTGGACTGTATGCATTCCGCTTCATAAAAAGTGCGCTTCAAGAAATCACCGATCTGCGTTAACTGCACAAGGTGGCTCCACGAAAGGGAGCTAAAAAGCCGTCGGTAGTGTGCGCTGTCCTGCCAGGTCAGTATGGGTTGGGATTGCGCCAGCGCTCTGAGAGCAGGCATGTCGGCTGGTTGCGAAAAGGTCATTTTGAATTCATCAGCCACTGGCTGATGAATTGCAAGAGCACCCATAAATCCGACCTCCTGGAGGAGCATATCCAGTAAGACCGGGTCACTGAGTACCGCATAGGTCCGTGCAAATAAGCGGAAGTTGCGGAGGTTGGTTTGCGAAAAACCACTCACACCCCGAGCGCTGAGGTCTTCAGACAGGCGTTCAAGTAAACGATCTCCATAGGCTGCACGGTCTAAGCCGCTCTGCTCAAACTCAAAAATATAGGCACCAATCAGCCAGTTTCGTAATGTCAGAACCTGATTGACCGAGCGAGAGGCAGCACTCTGGGCAACACTGTGGACGTTGCTAATCCCAGTAAGGAGATTTTCGTAATTCATTCTCAGAACGTAGCAAATCATTTCCAGCATAGGTCCAGTCGTTTTCCGGTGGATATTGGCCTTCGACCACAGACTGGACGACTTTTTCGCGATGCTCGATCCGGTTTGCGGCACAGTTAGACGACGAGCGTGTCAGGATAAGTGCGACTAAGCGAAAACACCCGTGGCCGAGACCGAACGCCGTCCTTTTGA
Organism: Gloeobacteraceae cyanobacterium SOY_34_metabat_159; assembly: GCA_031399965.1. Classification (GTDB taxonomy): domain Bacteria; phylum Cyanobacteriota; class Cyanobacteriia; order Gloeobacterales; family Gloeobacteraceae; genus JANNPH01. The sequence goes on from JANNPH010000091.1 coordinate 3,223, forward strand.
TACCAGCCTGCAGGGACTCGCCCCCCTCTACAGCCAACACTTCCTCGCTTGGTTACGCGGACCAAACGCTGTCTGGCAACAAGAACTCAACTCCGTCATCGTTGCCCAGCAACGCCGCGCCGACTTCCTCATCCGCTACCTCGATGGCGAAGGGCAAGAACGCCTGCTGCATGTCGAGTTTCAGACTGTTGTGCAAAGGGGCGAACCGAGAGAAGACCTGCCCTCTCGCATGGCCACTTACGCCGCCTTCGTGCTCAACCGTTACGGCCAGGCGCCAGATCAGGTGTTGGTGTTGCTGCGGAACACCGCTTCCACTCGTCGAGTACCGGACCACTTTGCCCAGGGTCGAATGCGAGTCGAGTACCAGGTAGTACGACTGTGGGAGCAAGACCCGGAAGTGATTCTTACAAGTGGTCTGGTGGGCTTGATGCCGCTGGTGCCGCTGATGCGCTCTGCAGACGTCGAAGTGTTGTTGACGGCTTGCGTTGAGGCAGTCGAGTCGGGGCTAGAATCACAGCAAGAGCGCAACGAAGTGCTGACGGTCGTCGGCTTGCTGGCGTCGTTGCGAGACTGGCAGAGAGTGACGGAGTTTTTCCGCAGGAGTTCACTGATGAACTTGTTACAACAGACGCCATTGTTCCAGGAATTGACTAGAGACCTTGTCCAGCAGGCTGTGCAGGAAGAAGCCCTGCGCGGCAGGATAGAGTTCCTGCTGCGCCTGCTTGAGAGCAAGTTTGGACCGCTGTCCGACGACCTGCGGCAGCAACTACAGCAACTCACCGACCTCGAACAACTAGAAAACCTATTCGACGTTGCCCTCGAAGTACCAACCCTGGACGATTTTCGTGCTCACTATGAGCGATAACCAGGTGCCGAAAGTTCGTAGGCCTCCTGGCGCTGTTGTAAGACTGGCAGAGAGTGACGAAGTTTTTCACGGGAGTTCGCTGATGAACTTATTACAACAGACGCCATTGTTTCAGGAGTTGACTCGGGATATCGTGCTCCAAACCGAGCAACGTGTCAGGCTAGATTTCGTTTTGCGTCAGTTGGAGCACAAGTTCGGGCCGCTACCGGAAGACTTGACGACTACCCTTCAGGAGATCACTGACCTGAGTACCCTGGACCGACTCGGCCTTGCCCTGCTCGATGCTGCAGACCTCGAGACCTTCAAAGAGCAACTATCTCCGCGCAATATGTTGCGACATACGCCGCTGTTCCAGGAGTTGACTCAGGATATCGTGCTCGAAGCTATGCAGCGCGACAAAGTCCAAACTCTGCTACGGCAGTTGGAGCGCAAGTTCGGGCCGCTACCGGAGGATATAACGACTGCCCTGCAGGCGAGCACCGACCTGGGTACTCTAGACCGGCTTGGTCTTGCCCTGCTCGATGCCCCTGACCTTGACGCTTTCCGGCAGCAGCTACCCCCGGCATAACGTGCTGCGACACACGCCAATGTTCCAGGAGTTGACTTGGGGCATCGCGGAAGGTGAAAAGTTTATTTGCAAAAACGCTGCAGTTCAAGCCGTTGAAAGGTTCAGCTCAGCTTTTTCTTGAGCACCGTACCGACCAGAGCGAAAGCGACCAAGTCGAAGACGGTAAGGATGAGCAGGCAGCTTGCAAGGCTCACCGGTCCCCAGAAGGTCTCTACGACAGGAGCCGTCAAAAGCCAGTCGCCATGCAAGTAGAGATAGCGGATCGGCTCGATGGCGTAGGTGAGCGGGTTGAGACTTGCGACCACCTTCATCCAGTCGGGCATGAAGCGCATCGGTGCCAGGGCCGTGCTCGAAAAGATGAGCGGCAGGTTGATGACAAAGATACAGGCCAGCATCTCGATGTGACCCGGCAGGGCAAAAGCGAGACCCATGCTGAGGGCAGCTATCCCGAAAACCAGGAGGGTGACCGTGAGGGCGACCACCAGGGCTCCAAGCGGGCCACTTGCGAAGGTTGCTCCCATCGCAAAGCTCGCAATCGCGATTAAGAGAGCCTGGACCAGCGTCGTGCTGACGATAAAGAGGGCAGAGGCGAAGATGATCGACGTGCGCGAGACGAGCGGTGCCACCAGTAAGCGGTTGAGAAAACCGAATTCGCGGTCGAAGATGAGCGGCACCCCAGCGTTGAGGGCACCGCCGAAGGCTGCGAAGACGATGATGCCTGCCGCCAGGAATTGAATGTACTCGCCTCCGACGCCGAAAGTACCGCGAGGGGCCTGGGCAAAGAGTGCGCTGAACAAAAAGAGCCACAGCAGCGATTGGATGATGCTGCCGGCAAAAGCCGAGGGGCGGCGGGCAAGCTGGATGAAGAGGCGACGAGTTAAAGCGGCGGTCTCTTGGAAGAACTGAGCGCCTGCGCCGCCGACCGGGATTTCCTCTGTGCGGGTAAAGGCATTGCTGCTGGGACTCAAAGAATTACTCATGACCTCGCTCCCAATCCGATTGCACGCCTATTTTTTCTTTTTCTTGCCGGTCTGCGTTCCGGCCAGGTCTGCATCCTGCAAAGTCTGACCGGTCGCCGCGAGGAAGACATCGTCGAGGCTAGGCCGAGATTGTGCGACGCCGAAGAGCGGCAGGCCCCTCTGGGAGAGTGCTTCGCGTAGCGCCGGCACAGTCGAGAGCGGGTCCTCAGCAGCGACTACCAAATACAAAGCATTGCCCTGGGATTCATTTATGATAACTTCCTTTACAAAAGGAAGGGCGCGTAAGGCGTCGGCAGCACGATGCGCTTCCTCGGCCGGGGAAAATTCGCGGATGCGCAGGGTGACTCGTTCGCCTCCCACCCGGCGCTTCAATTCCTCGGGAGTGCCCTGGGCGATCACTCGGCCCCGGTCGATAATCGCAACCTGGCTGGCAAGCATGTCGATTTCTTCCAGGTAATGGCTTGTGAGCAAAACGGCGATGCCCCGCTCGCGCAGCTCGCGCAAAAAAGCCCAGACGCTGAGCCGACTTTGAATATCGAGGCCGACAGTCGGTTCGTCAAGGACGAGCACCCGCGGATTATGTAACAGGCCTGCTGCCAGGTCGAGGCGCTTCATCATGCCGCCCGAGTAAGTCTTGATGCGGTCGTTTGCCCGCTCGGTCAGCCCCAATAGCTCAATTGCTTCGCCGATGCGGGTGCGGGCCACGGCGGACGGCAGGTGGTAGAGGTCGGCCTGCAAGTGCAGAAGCTCGCGCCCGGTAAGAATCTTGTCGAGGGCAATTTCTTGAGAAACATACCCGAGGTAGCGCCGCACTGTGCGCGGGTCGGCCGTGACCGAGACTCCTGAGACGAAAAGTTCGCCCGCATCGGGCCGCTCCAGGGTGCACAGGCAGCGCAAGGTGGTCGTCTTACCGGCACCGTTTGGACCCAGTAAGCCAAAAATTTGGCCCGGTGCCACTTCGAAGGAGATCCCATCGACGGCTTGAATCGCTCCATAGGCTTTACGCAAGTCGCGAATGCGAACCGCCGGTTCCGTGGACATGGTCGTTGGACCTCTAGAAGAAGAAGATGCTATCGACGCCCATCGCGACAAACAGCAGCATCAAGTAGACGATCGAGAGCTTGAACAGGGAGCGGGATTCCTTGCGGTCGTGGGGCCGGTTGAGAAGACGCACTGCACCGTAGATGAACCAGATCCCGAGGGCACTCGCGGCAACCAGGTAGATCAAGCCCATTGTACCTAGCGGATAGAGGGCGAGGGTAACCGGCACAAGGGCGAGAGTATACCAGAAGATCTGGCGGGTGGTCGGTACATCGCCGACGACCACCGGCAGCATCGGTACTCCAGCCTTGCGGTAGTCTTCGCGGATCATCATCGCGAGCGCCCAGAAGTGGGGCGGCGTCCACAAAAAGATGATGCCGAACAAGATGAATGCCGACAGGTTCAGATCTCCAGTCACCGCCGCCCAGCCGACCAGGGGCGGAATTGCCCCAGCCGCACCGCCGATCACGATGTTTTGAGTGGTCGAACGCTTGAGCCAGAGCGTGTAGATGACGACGTAGAGACCGATGCCCAGCACGGCGAGCAGCGCACTGAACAGGTTGGCGAAGATGGCGAGCACTGCAAAAGCGGCCACACCCAGGCCAGTCCCAAAGATGAGCGCCTGGTAAGGCAGGATGCGCCCGGCCGGGATTGCCCGTCGGCGGGTGCGTTCCATTAAGAGGTCAATGTCGCGGTCGATCAGGCAGTTGAAGACATTGGCCGAACTTGCCGAGAGGATACCGCCTAAAAGCGTGACCAGGAGCAACACCGGACTGACGTCGCCTTTAGAGGCAATCCACATCGCCCCGGCCGTGGTGATCAGCAACAGCACCTGGATGCGGGGCTTGGTGAGCTGGTAATAATCGTTGAGAACAGCGCTCAGGCGGGGAGCGGTCCGCCGGTCAAGGCCGTTCTGAAGAGTCTCTTGCACGAGCGTATGTCCTAATTTGAAGTGGCAAGGCCGCGGTTGGTGCGCCCGGCGCGCACGGCCAGAAGCAGTAAGCTGCCGAGTAGAGCGGCTCCAACTGCCAGATGTGCGACAGTAAGAGCCGGAACGCTGAGCTGCAGGTAAAAAGTGCCGACACCAAGGCCGATCTGAACTGCCAGCAGGGTCAGTAGACCGAGCGCCATCGGCCGCCATGGTTTCCAGGCGAACCACGCAGAAGCGAGCACCGCAAGCGTGGCGGGCACGACGCCCACGAGGTGGTTATTCATCACGTCGCACAGTAGCGAACCGGCCAGACACTGGTGTAAGGCCCACTGGGAGGCAACCAGGCCCCCGAGAATAATCTGGGCATACAAAACAGCGGCACTCACCGCCGCTACCGCACTCAAGCGGCCCAGGCGGGTCGGAGCCAGGGTGGGCTGCAGGTAGCCAAAAGCGATGATGAGTGACCCAAAGTAGAGCATCGCCGTCCCAAGGTGGGCGGTCACAATGTCAAAGCGCAGGTACTCGGTGACCGTGAGCGCCCCAAGTGCGCCCTGCACGAGCACCAGGAAGAGAGCCACCGGTGCAAAGATGAGCAACCATCCAGGAATCGTCCGGCGTGAACGCCAGACGAGTACCGCCACAGCTACCGTCAACAAGCCGACCACCTGGGCCACCTGTCGGTGAAACCATTCAAGAAAGATCAGCGGGTCCATCGGCGGGACCACCGCGCCGTAGCACAGAGGCCAGTCGGGGCAAGAAAGACCCGCTCCCATCACCCGTGTCAGGCTGCCGAGGGCCATCAGCCCGAAGGTCAGCACAATGAGGATTCCGATAAGCCGATTAATCCAGGTGAGGACACGGGCATTGCCGGGCGTGTCCACTCCCACTGCGGGTAAGAAAGTAGTCTTGTGATAATTTTCCATGGATGTGCGGACCAGCCCATCTCGCTTACTGGAGCACAGCAATTTCTGACTCCTTATTCCACAGTAATGAGCGAGGCGGGGGTCGCTCCAAAGCTTCAGCCAATTTTTAGAATCTTTTTATAAGCTCGTTCAGACTGTAACCGGCATCCCGTAGACGTTTCTGGAGATTCTGGGCGTCAAATTCTCTTGCAGTTACACTATAAAATTACAGATTCGGAGTTGCCCTGAAGCGATTTGGGTAATCTGTTGTGCGATGGTCGCGCTACGCTTTAGAGCCATCTTTCCTCAGAAGCATCTTTACGAAAAATAAAGGCCATCATGAAGAAAAGCCAAAAGACTTTTAGTTCGGATTGCTTGGGCGGATAGCCTGGATACGGGCAGTTAAAAGCGCTGCATTTTGCCAAGGGGTAGTGACACCTGTGAGAATCCCAAGAATTACGCCCAACTGGAGCTTGCTCGTCAGTGCTGTCGTGCTGACGATCCTGGCGAGTCTCTGGGTTGGCCAGAACGCCGGCTTCTTGATGCCGGTCAGTGCTTCTGTAGAAGCCAAGCTCATCGACGATCTGTTCAACTTTATGCTGGTCATCGCCACCGGCATCTTTATCGGCGTGCAGGGATTGCTTCTGTACTCAGCTTTTGCCTTCCGTCGAACCAAGGGCGATATGACTGACGGGCCGCCAGTCCACGACAACCTCAAACTCGAAATTTTCTGGACAGCAATCCCGACAGTGCTCGTGCTCTACCTGTCGGTCTACAGTTTCGACGTCTTTCAGCAGATCGGGGCGACCGACCCGATGACCGGGGCCCACCACGATACCGGCCTGCCGGCAAAAGCAATTGCCCAGATTGCCGATCCGAGTGCACCACCGCCACTGGTCATCCAGGTGCAGGCCCAGCAGTACGCCTGGATCTTCACCTACCCCGAGAAGAACATCACGGCTGCTGAGTTGCACCTGCCCCTCAATCGCCCGGTGCGTCTTGAAATGAAATCTGAAGACGTGATCCACGCCTTCTGGGTACCGCAGTTCCGCCTCAAACAGGACGTGATCCCCGGCCGGACAACCTATGTCGCCTTCACACCCGACAAAGCCGGTCAGTACCAGTTGCGCTGCGCTGAACTGTGTGGGGCCTACCACGGCGGCATGAACGTCGATGTCTTTGTCGAAGATCAGAAAAAAGTAGACGAGTGGCTGACCAGTCAGGCATCCCTCAGTGTCGAGACCCGCATTGCCCAGGCTCTGCCCCCGGCTGCCCGCAACCTGCCGGTGACCTGGGATACGCCCGTTTTAGAGACTGAGCAAACCCGCACCCTCGTCTCAAACCTGCGCTCAGAAGGACAGTAAGCATGGCCCAGATTACCGACCGCGTTCACCCTGTACAGGAGCTGCCTACTGATTGGCGGCTCTACTTCAGCTTTTCAACCGACCACAAAGTGATCGGTATTCAGTATCTGGTCACCACGTTCGTCTTCTATCTGATCGGCGGTGCCCTGGCGATGGCCATCCGCGCAGAACTGGCCACGCCCGAATCCGACTTCGTCGAGCGCAACGCCTACAACGGCCTGTTTACGATCCACGCGACGATCATGATCTTCTTGTGGATCATTCCGGCCCTGGCAGGCTTCGGCAATTTCCTGGTACCACTGATGATCGGGGCCAAGGACATGGCTTTCCCGAAGCTGAACGCCCTCAGTTTCTGGATTATCCCGCCGGCCGCCATCTTGCTGCTGTCGAGTTTCTGGACCGAGAGCGGTCCTGCTAGTGCGGGCTGGACTTCCTACCCGCCCCTCAGTTTGCTGCCGGTCCAGGTCGGTGAAAAGCTGGTTGCCAATACCGGTGAATTCATCTGGATTTTGAGCCTTGTGTTGCTTGGCACCTCGTCGATCCTGGCGGCTATCAACTTTATCGTCACGATCCTGGCGATGCGTACCGAGGGGATGACCCTCTTTCGGATGCCGCTCTTTGTCTGGGCGACTCTGACCGCCTCTTGCATCACAGCCCTCGGCACACCGGTACTTGCTGGAGCACTTATCCTGCTGGGCATGGACCTGATGATGGGGACCGCTTTCTTCAATCCGACCGGTGGTGGTGACCCGGTGGTCTACCAGCACATGTTCTGGTTCTACTCGCACCCGGCCGTCTACATCATGGTGCTGCCGGCGATGGGTATGATTTCTGAGATTCTGCCGGTCTTCTCGCGCAAACCGATCTTTGGCTACAAGGCAATAGCCATCTCGACGATGGGTATCGCCGTCGTCGGCTTCATGGTCTGGGCGCACCATATGTTCACCTCGGGCACTCCCGACTGGCTGCGCATGTTCTTTATGATCACTTCGTTCGTGGTCGCCGTGCCGACCGGCATCAAGGTCTTTAGCTGGCTTGCGACCATCTGGGGCGGCAAGCTCGAACTCACCTCGGCGATGCTCTTCGCGATGGGCTTCGTGTCGATGTTCGTAGTTGGTGGGCTCTCGGGGGTCATCCTCGCGGCAGTACCGGTCGATATCCACGTGCACGATACTTATTTCGTCGTTGCCCACCTGCACTATGTCCTCTTTGGTGGAAGTGTATTTGCCCTTTACGCGGGACTCTATTTCTGGTTCCCGAAGATGACCGGCCGCCTGCTCAATGAGCCCTGGGGCAAGATCCACTTCGCCCTCACTTTCATTGGTTTCAACCTCTGCTTCCTGCCGATGCACCAGCTCGGCCTGCAGGGCATGCCCCGCCGCGTCGCTGAGTATGCAACCGAGTTCCAGGGACTGAACGTGCTTGTAAGCGTCGGCGGCTTCCTGCTCGGCATCTCGACTCTGCCTTTTCTGTTCAATGCCATCTACAGCTGGATCTGGGGCGAGAAAGCGTCGGCTAACCCGTGGCGTGCGCTCACTCTTGAGTGGATGACTTCGTCGCCGCCCCCGGTCGAAAACTTCGACGACCCGCTGCCCGTGATCACCGCGCCTCCTTACGAATACGGCGGCAAGGTGCACGACGGCGCCCTGACCACGCACTAGGTATCGGCTATGCAATCACCTATCAGTTCCAACGACCCGGTTCTCAACCCGACCCTCAACCAGGAAGCGGCCCACGGCGCAGGTCACCACGAAGAGCACCCCGATCTTCGTATGCTGGGCTTTACGCTCTTCTTAATCTCGGAGGGCATGCTCTTTGTCGGCCTATTCGTCGCCTACCTGACTTTCCGGGCCGCCGCCGTCACCTGGCCCCCTGCCGGAACGCCGGAACTTGAAAAAATACTGCCAGCAGTCTTCACCGTCATCCTGGTTGCAAGCTCCGGGGTGATCTGGCTTGCGGAAGAAGCCCTCAAGCATGGCAACATCGCTAAATTCCGGCTCTTTCTACTCTTGACCACGGCGATGGGTACAGTCTTTCTGGCCGGTCAGGTCTACGAGTGGCAGCACCTCGAATTTGGCCTCAAAAGTGGGCTATTCGGCAGTACGTTCTACGTGCTCACCGGCTTCCACGGACTGCACGTCCTGATCGGTATCTTGCTGCAGGTCGTCATCTTCTTCCGGTCGCTCAAAGCAGGACACTATACTCCCGAGAAGCACTTCGGAGTCGGTGCGACCTCGCTTTACTGGCACTTTGTAGATGTCGTCTGGATCTTTCTGTTCGCGCTGCTCTACGTCATCTAGAAAACAAATCTCAAAAACCGGCGCGGCAGGATTTGCCGCGCCGGTTTTTGTTTACCGTTGAGCCAGGAACCCTGCGTTCTATCGCTTGCGGTGAACGTTGGCAGGATGTCAGTCGCGGACCGGGGCGGCGAAGAGGGGCTTCTTCCCCCTGGTAGATTGAGCTAGCCCACTAGACTGGTGAGGCATGTCCAACCTCGGGGTCTCGATGTCTCACCGCACTTCCGGGCGCTGGCGTCTCGGGTTGTTCCTGTCACTGGTGACGGTGCTGTTGTGGGGAGTTTTGCCCCTCGCCCTGAGTGTCGCCCTCCAGGCCCTGGATGTTTACACACTTACCTGGTTTCGCTTTCTGACCGCGTTCACCCTGTTATTTGGCTATCTGGCCTCCCAAAAGCAGTTGCCGCCGCTCACGAAGCTGAACTTGAGCAACTGGCTACTGCTTATCGTTGCGACTGTGTTCCTGGCGGCCAACTATCTGCTTTATCTAGAAGGTCTCAGACAGACTTCACCCGCCAATGCTCAGGTGCTCATTCAGCTGGCACCGGTGTTGCTGGGCCTTGGGGCCGTTCTGATTTTCAAAGAGCGCTACACCACTCAACAGTGGGTCGGGCTGGCCATACTCAGCCTCGGGTTCGCGCTCTTTTTCAACGAGCAATTGCAGTCACTGGCCGGTGCCGCACCACAGTATCTGGCCGGTAGCGGGCTGGTGATTGTTTCATCCGCGACCTGGGCCTTCTACGCCCTTGCCCAGAAGCAGTTGCTGCGCGTCCTCTCTTCAGCAGGTGTCATGCTCGTCATCTATGGCGGCAGTGCTCTTCTATTCACGCCGATGGCAATGCCCGCCCGCCTGCTCAGCATCGATCCATTTCATGCAGGTGTGCTGCTCTTCTGTGCCCTCAATACCCTCGTGGCCTACGGTGCTTTTGCCGAGGCACTGGAACATTGGGAAGCGTCGCGGGTGAGCGCGGTTCTGGCGCTGACGCCGATGGTGACGCTGCTGTCGGTTTTTATCGCGTCTTTCTTGACCACCAGCTTTGCCGGTGCTCCCCTCAGCCTGTTGGGTCTGGCCGGTGCCGGGTTTGTCGTACTGGGCTCGTTGTTGATGGCTCTCGGTCGGCGGGTGTGACCGATTGGCGAGCCGCCTGTACGCTGGTAAGATGCGCAATCTCGCTGCTGGTGCTTTATACGCAAATGCCGCTCGCTTTCTTGAACAGAATGTCGAGATGCGGCTCGCGGTGCTCAGGCAGTTGGGGCTCGCCCGCTATGCACTTTTTCTAGCGCAGATGCCCCGCAGCGAAGCCAACATCCGCTGCGTGATTCGCTTTTTCGCGCATCCCGAGCGGGTCAAATTTCCCGACCTCAAAGAAGCCGACCTCGCCGGACTGAGCCTCGATGGCGTCAACTGGATTCGTGGCGACCTGAGCGGTGCCAATCTGAGCGGGTGCAGCCTGGTGGCGGCGGACTTGCTCTTCGCCCGGTTTGTGCGGGCAAATCTGGAGGGAGCTGACCTGCGAGGAGCAACGCTCGATGAAACCGTCTGGACCGGGGCGGTAGTCAGCGGTTGTCAGTTTGGGGCAGGTACCGGGCTTACCGACCGACAGCACCGCGAGCTGGCAGCGGGTGGCGCACTTTTCAGCGCCTGACGCGGGCAGCAATTCAAAACTGGCACTCAGCTAGAACAGTATCTTTAGTTACCAGCTTGCAGATCGGCTCGTTCAGTGTCTGCAATGGGCGGATGGGCGGTGTTAAATATCTACTAATGACCACCGCTGGAGAGATGTGTTGACTCTGAATCGATACTTGCTCAAGAAATCTGTGAGCGACCTGCAAAAAGAGGAGGTGGGCGGGGAAGAGAGCCTGCGCCGTACCCTCGGTCCGATCAACTTGATCAGCCTCGGCATCGGAGCCATCATCGGCACCGGCATCTTTGTGCTGACCGGGACAGCCGCAGCGCAACACGCGGGTCCGGCCATCGTGCTGTCTTTTGTCCTCGGTGGTTTTGCCTGTGCACTTGCTGGGCTGTGCTACACAGAATTTGCCGCTTTGATCCCGCTTGCCGGAAGCGCCTATACCTACTCTTACGCGACCCTTGGCGAACTGGTCGCCTGGATTATCGGGTGGGACTTGATCCTTGAATATGCAATCGCCGCTTCGACTGTTGCCGTCGGCTGGTCCGGGTACGTGGTCAGTTTCCTGAGAGACTTCGGCATTGTGATACCACCACAACTGACAACGGCCTTCGGCAGTGAAATCAAGGATGCAGGCGGAGCCGTAATCGCGACGGGCGCATTCAACCTGCCCGCGTTTTTAATCGTGCTTGCCCTGGCGCTGCTCTTGATTGTGGGGGTCAGCGAGTCGGCTGCCTTTAACGGCGTGATCGTCGTCATTAAGCTGGCGGTAATCCTCGCCTTTATCGGCTTCGGCGTAAGCCACATCGACCCGGCTAACTGGTCGCCGTTTATTCCGGAGCGGGTAATTGATGCCCAGGGGGACACGCACTATGGCCTGTTTGGTGTGCTGCGCGGGGCCGGGGTCATTTTCTTTGCCTACATCGGCTTCGATGCGGTCTCGACCGCCGCTCAGGAAGCGAAGAATCCTCAGCGCGACATGCCCATCGGTATCCTCGGTTCGCTCGTCATCTGCACATTGCTTTACATTCTGGTAGCAGGCGTGCTGACCGGCATCGTCTCCTACGAACGGCTTAACGTTCCCGACCCGATTGCCCTTGGTGTGGATGCAATCGGCCTGCAATGGCTCTCGCTCATCGTCAAAGTTGGGGCGATTGCCGGGCTGACCTCGGTCATGCTCGTTTCGCTCTACGGTCAGACGCGTATCTTTTACACCATGTCCCAGGACGGTTTGATCCCGGGCCTATTCTGTAAACTGCATCCGCGCTTTAAGACCCCTGCTCTCTCGACGGCTCTGATGGGTCTTTTCGTCGGAACTGTGGCCGGACTGGCCCCGCTCGATCTGCTCGGTGAACTGGTCAGCATCGGTACGCTGTTTGCCTTTATCGTCGTCAGCGCCGGCATTCTCTACCTGCGCTACGCCCAGCCCGACCTGCCACGGCCTTTTCGCTGCCCGTTGGTGCCCTTCGTGCCGGTCGCGAGCATCCTGTCGTGCCTGTTTTTGATGTCGGGCCTACCGGGGGATACATGGATTCGGCTCATGGTCTGGCTCGCCCTCGGCCTCGCCATCTATTTCCTGTACGGACTTAAAAACAGCAAGCTCCAGGCTAGACAAGGTTAGTCGGCTGCTGTACAGATGATCTGCCACTGTTGAGGGGTAACCGGCAGCACCGAGAGCCGGTTGCCTCTGCGCAGCAGGGGCATCTCTTCTAAGCCCGGTATCGAGCGCAATTGGGCGAGGCTGATCATGCTTTTGAAGGCGGACTCGAAGGCAATGTCAACCATTTTCCAGGGGTTGCCCGCGACCGCTTTCGAGTCAAAGTAAGGACTCGTGGGATCAAGCGCGGTGTGGTCGGGATAGCTTGTCCGCACAATCTTGACCGTGCCGACGATGCCCGGCGGCTCTGAGTTGCTGTGGTAGAAAAAGCCAAGATCTGCAATTTGCATCGACTGCATGTAGTTGCGGGCCTGATAGTTGCGAACACCGCTCCAGTCGGTCGGTCCTGCCTTGAGATCGCTGAGAGAAAAAACATTTGGTTCACTCTTAAATAGCCAGTAGGCAACCATCGCTCAGGGCTTACGATACATTTTTTCGAGGATTGCCCGCATGCGGTCGAGTTCGTTTACCGCCTCCTGCGGTGCATCTTCCGCCTGCCAGTCGAGGCTTTCTTTCGCTTTTTCGGGGGGCATCACCAGTTGCCCGGCCTCGACGACGATCAGCCCCAGGGACGAGTCCTCGCAAAAGCGCTTGATCTCATCGGCATCGATGCTCTCGACCTGGGGCACCATGAAGTCCTGGGCTTCGAGGAGCATTGCATAGCGCTGAGCGTCGTCTTCGCTCTCGAAGGCCACCACAGTGTTCTCGCTTTCGACGCTTAATGTATAGATGCCTTCGTTTTCTGAGCCGACATTGAAGATCAGCACACAAAGTTGCATGAGCGTCCCTCTCTGTGTATGGAGATCATTTTATACCGCTCCACCTGCAAGACCGTAGCCCCGAACACCACGGCAGTTCGAGCTAATCCCGTATCTTATGATGCCATCTTTAAAAATCAATCGAGAGTGAGATGAAAAAAGTAGCTTTGTTAGCAGCAGCCTTGCTGTCTGTGGTAGCAACCCCCCTGCAAGCCCAACCTCAAAAAGGTTTCTCGATCGGTGGGTTCGAGTTTGAAAGTCAAGAAGCCTTTGTCGGGAGCGGTGCCCGCTGTGCTGTGGAGACCCTCAACCCACTTGTCGCCCAGCGCGTCAACGAGCAGGTCAGCCGCTGGATCCAGACGCGTCGTGCAAGTGGTGCTCCCCAGGGCATGATCAAGACGATCCCGGTTGCGTTCCACGTTGTCTACAGCGGTAGCACCGGCAACATTCCCGACTCGCAGATTCAAGATCAGATCAGCGTCCTGAATGCCGCTTTCGCCAGTTCCGGTTTTGCTTTTACCCTCGCCTCGGTCGATCGCACCGACAATAACTTCTGGTTCGGCATGACCCCCGGCTCGGTCGCCGAAGCGCAGGCCAAGTCTGCTCTCGGTATCTCACCCCAGACAACGTTCAACTTTTACACAGCCAACCCCTCGGGTGGCCTCTTGGGCTGGGCAACCTTCCCTTCGTCGCTGGCCAATAATCCAACCAACGACGGCGTCGTCGTACTTTTCTCGTCGCTGCCAGGTGGTACAGCCGTACCTTATAACGAAGGCGATACCGGTACTCACGAAGCCGGACACTGGCTCGGGCTTTTCCATACCTTCCAGAACGGCTGCACTGCTTCGGGCGACTCGGTAAGCGATACGCCTTCTGAGCGGACATCCGCTTTTGGCTGCCCGACCGGTCGCAACAGCTGCCCGCTCAAGCCAGGACTCGACCCGATCACCAACTTCATGGACTACACCGACGACTCCTGCATGGTCGAGTTCTCGCCTCTACAGGCAGAACGTATGCAGGCCCAGGTCGCGCTCTTCCGCCCACAACTTTAAATCGGCCTGGGCTTATGAAAAACACCCGCTTGCTCTGCAGGCGGGTTTTTGATTGGGAAAATTTGCCATCATCCTAAGGGCAGATCTATGGCTCGCGCTCAACTGTGTTCTGCACAACGATGGCCCATTCTGAGTATAAAGTGAGCACTTATTGGTCTGTGATATCTGTTGTTCTCTGTGAAATACTTGAGGCTCGATCGGCTGTTGATGATGAGCTGTTCGTTTACGGCATAGGGTGACCTTACGGGAGGGTTTCTAGTGCGAGTTCGGTCTTTATTTACTTTGTTGGCACTCAGCGCATCGGTGGCGCTATCTGTTGCTCCGGCTGAGGCTTCCAGCCATCGTGAAGCGCCATTTATTACCACCCAGCCAAAGCTTGACGCTACGGACTGGTACATGTTCAACAGCTACGAAACAGGCAGGACCGGCTTCGTAACGCTGGTTGCCAATTACATACCGCTGCAGGACGCCTACGGCGGGCCAAACTACTTCACGCTTGATCCCAACGGTCGATACAACATCAATATCGACAACAACGGCGATGCTGTGGCCGATATTGTCTTCCAGTTCCGGGCTATCAATACCAACAAAGATATCAGCCTGACGGTCGGTGAATCCGGCAATAACCGCCAGGTGTCAGTACCGGTCGTCAACGTCGGTCCGATCACAGCAGGCAACACCACCAACCTGAACGTGATCGAGAGCTACTTCCTGGACGTCCAGCGCGGCTCGACCACTCAACCGGTGATCAACCCGAGCACCGGCCGCCGGATATTCACCAAGCCCGTCGATAACATCGGCAACAAGTCGCTCCCTGACTATGCGACTTATGCCAACAGCTACATCTACAACAACGTTCAGATCCCCGGCTGCAGCGCGCCCGGTTCCCGCGTATTTGTCGGCCAGCGCAAAGACCCGTTCATCGTCAATCTGGGCGAAGTCTTTGACCTGGTCAACGTCACCAACCCGCTCGGCTCACCGAGCGCCGAAACCGACGATCTGGCCGATAAAAACGTCACATCGTTCATCCTGGAAATTCCGGCTTCCTGCCTGACTTCCGGTGGCGAACCTGTGATCGCGGGCTGGACCAGTTCTGTGTCGCCAAGCCCGACCCAACCCAACACGCTTGTGCAGGTATCGCGGCTCGGCAACCCGCTGGTCAACGAAGTCGTGATCGGCCTCAAAGACAAAGATCGCTTCAACGCCAGCCGTCCCCAGGACGATGCCCAGTTTGCCGATTACGTGGGTTACCCGACTTTCCCCGAAATCCTCGAACTGCTCTTCGGTGCGGCCGGTGTGCAGGCTCCCAACCTGTTCCCGCGCGCTGACCTCCAGCAGGTCTTCCTGACAGGCGTTCCGGGCCTCAACCAGCCCCAGACCCAGACCCGTCCCGCCGAACTGATGCGCCTCAACACGAGCATCGCGGCAACCCCGGCCGCTTCACAGAGCAACCTCGGTGTTGTTGGCGGCGACCTTGCGGGTTATCCGAATGGTCGCCGTCCGGGCGACGATATCGTCGATATCACCTTGCGGGCGGCAATGGGCGTGCTGCTGACCCCGGCACAGGCACCCTCCGGCCAGTTGCCCTTCACAGACGGCGCACTCTCCAACTCGAGCTTCTTTGATACCACTTTCCCGTATCTGAAGACCCCGATTGCCGGTTCGCCAAATGCCAGCCCGACGCCCGTTTCGCCGGCCAGTGCGCAAGTGTCTACGGCCAGACGCACTCAGTAACTGTCCACTAGCCTCAATTGCACAGTCACCCCGCACCTTGCGGGGTTCTTGCTTTGGAAGGGCTATGTCCTTTCGGGCGCATCCCGAACCCACCAGGCTCTCACTTTTATGCTTCAACACCGCCATTACCTCGGACTACTCCTGGCGGCAGGACAGTTGCTCGCGGGGGCAACAGCTGCCACTGCAAAACCCTTCGTTCCAGCAAACGACGCGCAGGTGCTTGAGCGATTGCGCATCAAGCCGGCCGACCCGGTAGAGCGCGAGCTGCAGTCGCTGCGCGCCCGGCTTACCCAAAAACCGGGCGACTTACCCCTCGCCCTTACCCTGGCAAAGCGCTACATCGAGCGGGGCCGCCTCGACTCGGACCCGCGCTACAACGGCTATGCCCAGGCTGCCCTTGCTCCCTGGTGGGACGCAGCCCAGCCACCAACGGACGTCCTGGTGATGCGAGCCACCCTCAAGCAGAGCACCCACAACTTTGACGGTGCGATTGCAGACCTTGACGCAGCGATCAAAGCCGATCCACGCAACTCCCAGGCCTGGGTGACCCGCGCTCTGATCATGCAGGTGCGCGGTGAATATAAAAATGCGAAGCGCGACTGTGTACCCCTGTTGCAACTCTCGACCCAACTGGTTGGCGTCACGTGTCTCGCCGGGGTGGCCAGCCTGAATGGTCAGGCTGACCGCAGCTACAACTTGCTTGAGCGCGTTTTGAAGGGGACGCCCAAGGCAAGCAATGACGAAAAACTCTGGGCGCTCACCGTCATGGGTGAGACTGCCCACCGACGTAACCAGCCGACCCTTGCCGAAAAGCACTTTAAATCAGCAATGGCTCTCGGTCCCGATAGCTACTTGCTCGGTGCCTACGCCGACTTTCTGCTCGATGAGAAGCGTCCCGAGGCCGTTATTGCGCTTCTAAAAGACCAGACCCGCGCCGACGGGCTGCTGTTGCGCCTTGCCATCGCCGAGGCAGCCATCGGATCCCCCGCTTACTCAGGCCATCGGGCTGCCCTCGAAGCGCGGTTCGCAGCAGGCAGAGCGCGCAACGACAGCGTCCACCGCCGCGAGGAGGCACGCTTTTTGCTGCTCATCGGCCAGCCTGGTCCAGCATTGAAGCTGGCCCTGGAAAACTGGGCAGTCCAGCGCGAACCGGCCGATGCGCGTGTCCTGTTAGAAGCTGCTCTGGCAAGCCGCGACCCCAAAGCGGCTGCCCCGGCGCTTGCTTTTCTAGAAGAATCGCGCCTTGAAGACAGCTACATCGCCCGACTTACCAAGCAGCTGAAGGTCTGAATATGCGTGCCATCCGTATCGTCCTGCTGTGCTTCTGGCTGTGTACCTACACCGGCGCACCAGCCTCGGCCCACAAACCGAGCGACAGCTACTTGAGTTTCACGGTCGAACCGGAGCAACTGCGCGCCCAGTGGGACATTGCCCTGCGCGACCTCGATTATGCGGTCGGCCTCGACAGCAACGCTGATGGAGCAATTACCTGGGGCGAATTGCGGGCACGCGAGCCGGAAGTAACGGCCTACGCGCTTTCCCGGTTGCAGGTAGAAGCGGACGGCAAATCCTGTCCCCTCACTCCAGACGGCTACCTGGTGGATAGCCATAGCGACGGTGCTTACGCAGTGTTGCAGTTGAAAGTTGGCTGCCCCCGCGACGCGTCCGCTCTCGATGTGCGCTACAACCTGTTTTTTGACCTCGACCCGCAACACCGCGGCCTGTTGAGCCTCAAATCGGCCGACCAGACGCGCACGGCCATCTTCAGCCCAACCCAAAGTACCCAGCACCTGGAAGTACGCACTTCTGCCCTACTGCAATTTCTTGACTTTGCCCGCGAAGGTATCTGGCACATCTGGATCGGCTTCGACCACATCCTCTTTTTGCTGACGCTGCTATTGCCGGCCGTCCTCGAACGCCGGGACGGCAAGTGGCAGCCGGTCAAAAACCTGCCCGCCGCCTTTGCAAACGTCCTGAAGATCGTCACCGCTTTTACGATTGCCCACTCGATTACCCTGACCCTGGCTACCCTCGGTGTCGTGCAATTGCCCTCGCGCCTTGTCGAGTCGGTAATCGCCGCCTCGGTCATCCTGGCTGCCCTCAATAATCTCGTGCCGCTTGTCAAGAGCCGGCTCTGGGCGATTGCTTTTGTATTTGGTCTCATTCACGGCTTCGGGTTTGCGAGCGTCCTGGCCGACTTGAACCTGCCCCAGAGTGGCCTGCTTCTTGCCCTGTTCGGGTTCAACGTGGGAGTTGAACTTGGACAGCTCGCCATTGTGGCTGCCTTTTTACCCGTCGCATTTTTACTGCGTAACACCTGGTTTTACCGGCAGATTACCCTGACGGGCGGGTCTATCGCTGTCGCCGTGGTTGCGTCGGTATGGCTTGCGGAGCGGGTCTTTGACTGGAAGGTACTGCCCTTTTAAGCCGGTCAGACTGGTGTAATCTGTAGGACCGGAGAAGCTGCTCATATCATGGGTCCATGATTCCAGGCGATCTCACCACTGCCCAGGCGCAACAGGTGCTCACCAACAGCGCCCACACAGACGCGGCACTCGTCCGCGCCGCACTGCAATTGCTGGCCGGACCGGCTGATTACAAGATGCTTGGTGTCTGTGCCGATTCTCTCGACGAGGGGTATGCTGCCCTCACTGGCTACCTGGCAGCCTTTGACTACCCCGTGCCGCCTCTCGACCGTGCGCCCGTGGCCGGGCCGGGGGTATTCATCAAGTACAATGCCAAAACCGGGACGTGCTACAGCTCCGCCTACAGCGGTCCGGAGCGCGGGGTCATTGTTTCTTGCTATTCTCCTACGAGCAGTGCCGGCAACGATACTTACGCCAACCTGCCGCTTGATTTGTACCGCTAATGGCTACCCGAGGCTGCGGCGCATCATCCAGCCCCAGGGATCCGGCTCGCTCCATTGAATAGGCGTACCGGCACCGGCGCGCATGGCCCGCTGGGTTTCTCCCCAGAAAATTTCCAGCAGCACTTCCGCCCCAAAAAATGGCGGCAGTTGCGAGCTGCCGAATAGATGACCGGCCGACTCCAGGAATAGATCGAGGCGCTGCTCGCCTGTCTCGACAACCGGTACCGCTTCTGGGCGGGCGGGCACGTCTCCGCAGACCCGGCTTAACTCCTGCCAGTCGATGCTGCTGGCCTGGGCAAAGGGGAGACAGACGACCCGTGCGTATTCGCCGATGCTCACCGAGCGCTCGACACTGAAGGTAATGTGAGTGCGGCGGGTGCGCGACTCGATGAGCGGCGGGCGTAACCGCAGGTGCTCGTGTCGCTGGGCCAGTTGCAAATAGAGAATGCCAAGGATGGCGTTGATCTGGTGGTCGAGGGGGGCGCGCACTTCCAGGCGAATGTCGTGGTGGTCGCCGCCAAAAAATTCAGACGGTTCATCGAGCCAGGCAACTGAACCGTCACCGGCCTGACTGATGTCGAGCGAACTGCAGGACACACCAAAGCTGCGACTGGCATAAACAGTCGAACCATAGACTTTGATCCCGTCGCAGATGGCACCGGTCAGTTCCACCTCGCCGAAGCGGCTATAGCGCAGATCGGCACCGCTCAGGTCTGATCTGCGCAGATTGGCGCGGCTCAGGTCAGCCCAGATTAAGTTTGCCTCTTTGAGGTTTGCACCTTCTAGATAGGCTTCTCGCAGGTCAGCTGCCACCAGTTTTGCGCCCTCGAAGTTGGCTCGGCTCAAGTCGGAATAGCTAAGGTCCGCTTTTTCGAGGTTTGCCTGGCACAGGTCGGCGCGACTGAGGCAGGCTCCGCTCAGGTTGGCGCGACACAGGTTGGCTCCGTGCAGATGTGCCCCGCGCAAATCGGCCTTTGAGAGATTGGCGTAGCTGAGGTTTGCACCTTGCAGGTCGGCACCGCGTAAATTAGCCTCGGCCAGGTTTGCATGATCGTAAAGACCATTCGACAGCGATTTACCGAGAGCAACCAGTTCCAAAATACCTTGCCGTTCTAATTTGTTCATAAAGCAATCCTCATCCCCCAGGCAAGTCTATACACAGAAAATCAGTCTGTACAGATAATCATCTCAAGTGGTGGTACTTATCGTGGGAATCTGCTGAAATATCGGGATCCGTAAGAACAGGTATGGTGTTCGCACCTTTTGAAGGGGTGTCAAAATAGTATGCATATTCTTAGCGCAAACGGCACCCGGATCAGCCCAGAGCGTGGCGCAGATCTGCGATCAGGTCGTCTACATCCTCGACGCCGACGGAGATGCGCACGAGGCCGTCATCGATGCCGAGTTCGGCACGCCGGGCTGGTGGGATTGAGGCGTGGGTCATAATCGCCGGGTGCTCGATGAGGCTTTCTACCCCGCCAAGGCTCTCAGCCAGCGCAAACAGTTGACAGCGCTCCAGAAAGCGCCGGGAACGTTCAAGGCCGTCGCGCAAGATCACCGTGACGATGCCGCCGAAGCCGTGCATCTGACGGCAGGCGAGGTCGTGCTGGGGGTGATTCGTGAGGCCCGGATAGATCACCTTTTCGATAGCTGGCTGTTCTTCAAGCCAGCGGGCGATGGTGAGAGCATTAGTACAATGGCGCTCCATGCGCAGGTGCAGCGTCTTCAACCCGCGCAGGGCAAGGAAGCAATCGAAAGGACCGGCGATTGCCCCTACCGCATTCTGCAAAAAGGCGAGGCGTTCTGTGAGGGCAGGTTGGTCGCCGACCACGACGATGCCGCCCACCATGTCGGAGTGGCCATTCAGGTACTTGGTGGCTGAATGGACGACGAGGTCGATGCCCGCTTCGAGCGGTCGCTGCACCCAGGGACTGGCAAAAGTGTTGTCAGCGACTGTGAGGCAATGGTGTTCGCGGGCAATCGCCGCCACCGCTTCGAGATCGACCAGTTTGAGCAGCGGGTTGGTCGGCGTCTCAACCCAGATAAGGCGCGTCTCGGGACGGATGGCGGCTTTTAGAGCGTCGAGGTCTGTGAGGTTGACGAAGCTGAAATCGAGCCCGGCGGAGCGGCGACGGACGCGCTCGAAGAGGCGATAGGTACCACCGTAGAGGTCGTCCATGGCGATCACATGGTCGCCGCTATCGAGACAGTCAAGGATGGTGGCAATAGCGGCAAGCCCCGAGGCGAAGGCAAACCCCTGACGGCCGCTCTCCAGATCCGCGACACAGCGCTCGTAGGCTTCACGGGTCGGGTTCTGGCTGCGGGAATATTCGTAGCCCTTGTGGACGCCGGGGCTTTGCTGAACGTAGGTGGAAGTCGCGTAGATCGGGGTGATGATCGCTCCCGTACTGGGGTCGGGTGTCTGACCGGCGTGGATGGCGCGGGTGCCGAAGGCTTGAGGTGCGGGACTCTCTGGGGCAGTTTGCCGGGTGATTTCTGTCATTGGTCGAGTCGGGTTTGGGAGTCAGTTGTCCCGGTCGGACGCCGGTGTTGGCTTAAAAAGCGCGACGGTGCGGCCTTAGCGGATAAAGCGGCCGACCATACTCAAGACATCGGCGACATCGGTGTCACCGTCGCCGTCACCATCCAGGAACGAGCCAAGCACCGGGTTGGACTGTTGCGGGTTCTGGGTACTGGCACCGCTGCGCAGCAAGTTCAGGATAATTGGGATTACAACCGGCAGCAGTGCCTGAATTGTCGCGGCGGTTGTCCCGGTCTGCTTGGC
>JANNPH010000106.1:0-1815 GCA_031399965.1 Gloeobacteraceae cyanobacterium SOY_34_metabat_159
GCCTGACGCCTCGACGCGGGCAGCGGACTTGGCTCCTGCCGACTGGGGCCGCATTGCTCAGGGAGTCAAGGCGCAGCCCCAGGCACAAAAAGACGATGAAGTGGTGGATCTGGACGAAGTGACGGTGACCGGCAGTGGACGGGGACGCCGCCAGAGCGAGACGACCACGCCCATCTACATCATCAACCAGGCGGAAATCGAGCAAAAAGGAGCCCGCACCCTCGGGGATGCGATTCGCAACGTGCCGGGGGTGACATCCAACATCTTTGGAGCCGGTGCCGATGTACACAATGGCTATTTCATTCGGGGCGTGCCGACGACGAGCACGGCGATCTTGATTGACGGACGACCGATTACCAACCTCAACCAGGAACACTACGACCCCGGCGAAATTCCGGTCAACAACGTCGAGCGCATCGAGGTGATGCCCTCGGGCGGCACGACCCTCTACGGCAGCACAGCCCTGGGCGGCGTCATCAACGTGATCACCCGCAAGCCGACCAAGCCACTCGAAGGCAACCTCAGTGTCGAGTTCGGCAGCTACGGCTATAGCAAATACGGGGCTTACTACCAGGGCAAGAGTGGGCCGTTCACCTACAACCTCAACATCGAAAACTTCAACACCCTCAACAACTTCTACTACCAGGTCGAGCGTCCGGGCGGTCGGCTCTCGGGCATCCGGCCGAATGGCGATGTCAATGCCCGCTCTTACAACCTCGACTTCGGCTACGAAATTGACAGCCGCAACACGCTCACCCTCAATACTTACTTGCGCAACTCGGTAAAAGGCATCTCGCCCTTCTCGATTACCGATACGCGCTTGAATGTCTTTAACGGCCTGAGTGCGGACGAATTGGGTCTCAACGACGACCACAAATCGCGCCTGATTACCGATACCTACGGTCTCGGCCTCACCTGGGACAGCAAACTGGGCCAGGGCAACGATTCCAATTTGCAGGTGCGCGTCTCTCTTGACCGGGCGCTCAACCGGGAGCAGGCCAACGACGGCGAGGACTTCAGCACCGAGATATTTTTGCTGGGGCTACGGGCAAGCCACGCCTGGCAGATAAATCCGGGCTGGAACATCACCTATGGCTTTGATTACCTCAAGGAGATGGGCCGCTCAGAAGTAATCAACCGCAACCAGCTCGACTACGACACCAGCCTCGAACGTCCGGCCCTCTTCGTGCTCAACGACATCAAGCTGGCGAGCAACGTTACCCTCATGGCCGGGGCGCGCTACAGCATTACCCGCGAGTACGGCAACTCGTTTGACCCGAATATCGGCCTGCGTTGGCAGGTTGCTCCTAACTTTGCTCTGCGCACCAGTTTCAACCAGGGTTTCAAAGCACCCAACTTCCACGACCTGTTCGGCAAAACCGTCCACAAAGGCAACCCGAACCTGGTGCCCGAGCGCGGTTCCTTTTTTGACGCCGGTATCGACTGGCAACCGACGCCGAGCACCAATTTGCGCTTCACAGCCTTTGCCGCCAATATTTCCAACTTGATGTCTTTAAACCTGGTGGACGCGAGAGAGGCGGATTTTGGTTTCTTCAGCGGTCTTGGTTATCTGAATGGTGACCGCGTGCGCGTCAACTATCCATCGGTTTACAACAGCGGATTCGAGCTGGGCTTCAACTGGCGCATCGCCCCCACCTGGGAGTTTTTTCTGACCGAAACTTATACCGACTCCAGGGTGGTGGAAGGTCTACGCCCGGAAATTGCTCAGACTCAGCAGGCACTGGTTCCTTTCTTGATGGGCCGCGTCGGCTTCAGCTACGAAGACCCGAACGGCCTGAGGGCGGCTCTGTTTGC
>JANNPH010000130.1:0-3523 GCA_031399965.1 Gloeobacteraceae cyanobacterium SOY_34_metabat_159
CAGCCCAGGCCGCACCGAGCATTCAGAGCTTGCAGATGCAGAGCTCTTCAATGCAGCAAAAACTGCTCAACACGCGCAAGCAGACCCAGCAACTGCGCCGCCAGGAAAAGGCAGCCCGCAACCAGTTGGGGGCGATCCGTCAAAACCTGAACTTTACAACAACTCGGCTGCAGGACACCCGTTTTCGGCTTTCGGTAGCCCGTACCCGGCTGACTTTTCTAAACCGCGACCTCACCCAGGTCCAGCAGACCTATGGGCAACTGCGGCAGGCTGCGGCTGAACGTTTGCGCTTTTTGCAGCAGCAGCGCCCCGAACAGTGGTGGGCTTTGCTCCTGGCAAGCCGTGACCTGAATATGATGATGGACCGGCGCTACCAGCTAGGCCGCGTCTTTGAGCGCGATCACCAGATCCTGGTGAATCTTGAAAAGCAGCGCCAGGCCGTATTGCACAAGCGGATGGCAGTCGAAGGCCAGAAAAACGACATTGCTCTGATTGCCCAGCAACTGACAACCCGCCAGTCGCAATTTCAACAGCAAGCGAGCGTTCAAACAGACCTGGTCAAGCGCATCAGCACTCAGCGCGCTGCCTACGAAGCGGCCGAACGCCGACTCGCCGCCGACTCGCGCCGGATCTCAGCCATGATCCGCACCCTGATCGCCAGCCGCCGCCAGTTCTCAGTCGTCCAGGGTAGTGGCCGTATGGCAATGCCTACTGACGGTCGCTTGTCAAGTAGCTTCGGTCCGCGCTTCCATCCGATTTTTCGGGTGCGGCGCATGCACACGGGCATGGACATCGCCGCCCCAGGCGGTAGTGCCATCCGGGCTGCCGATGACGGCACGGTACTCTTTGCGGGCTGGTACGGTGGCTACGGCCGCTGTGTGGTGATTAGCCACGGCGGAGAACTATCTACTCTTTACGGTCATGCCAGCCGCCTGTACGTGAGTGCCGGTCAGGCCGTCCAGAAAGGCCAGCCCATTGCTGCTGTCGGCTCTACGGGCTTTTCCACCGGGCCGCACCTGCACTTTGAAGTGCGCGTCAACGGTGCGCCTGTCAATCCACTCAGCTATCTACGCTAGGTTACCTATGACATTCGACGTCTTTGCCCTCGGCAACCCGCTCTACGACTTGCAGGTGCAGGTCTCAGACACTCTACTGGATAGCCTCGGCTTTACCAAGGGCGGTGTCTTGCTCATCGATCAAGACCAGTACGACCAGCTCATCCCCAAGCTTGCCGGTCTCCCCATTCATGCGACGCCAGGCGGCTCCGCCGCCAACACGACAATCGGCGTGCAGCTGTTGGGTGGACAGGCTTGCTACACCGGCAAAATTGGTGCAGATGCCTACGGTGACGCCTACCGCACCGGGTTGAACGCCCGCGGTGTTCAGGCAAATCTCGGCGTCGGCTCGCTACCGACCGGGTTGAGCGTCATCTTGATCACCCCCGATGCCCAGCGCACGATGTTTACTTTCCTGGGTGCCTGCAGAGAACTGTCGGCCGCCGACGTCAACCCGGAAGACATCCGCAAGAGCCGCTATCTTTACGTCACCGGCTATCTCTGGGATACCGACAGCCAGAAAGAAGCCGTCCTCTTTGCAATGGAGCAGGCACGCAAATTTGAGGTGCCGATTGCGATGAGCCTTTCGGACCCCTTTTGCGTCCACCGCCACAAAGCAGACTTCCAGCAGATTGTCGAGAAACACGTCGACTTGCTCTTCGGCAACCAGGAAGAGATGGAAGTATTCACCGACACGACGAGTCCCGAGGCAGCCGTCGAGGCAATCCGGCCTCTCTGGGAGATTGCCGTAGTAACGATGAGTGCTTCCGGCTCTTACATCGCCCGCGGCGAGTTGCTCCACAAGGTTGACGCCTTCCCGGTCGAGGCCATCGATACCACTGGTGCTGGTGACATGTACGCGGCCGGACTGCTCTATGGCCTCACCCACGGCCTCGACCTGCCCAAAACCGGTACACTCGCCTCCTACGTCTCAGCCCAGGTGGTTGCTCAAATGGGACCGCGTCTCGAGTGGTTAGACCCGGACGCGGTGGCAGCTGTATTAAAGTGAGCGGCGACTATTCGGCTTCCGGTTCGGTCGGTTCTTCCGGCTGCGGGTAGACGAAGCTGGTGTTGTTGCCCGAGAGGATCGATTTACCGAGGGAGAGGGCTTTCTCGGCCTGGGTACGGGCTTTGCGCTTCCAGGTGGCTTTGCGCTGGTCGCGCTTGGCGTTTGAGGTTTTCTTCTTAGGCTGAGCCATGACGACGATTAAAAAAAGCTTTTTTATGATAGCGCACTGCTGATTGCTCGCACACTGACCAGGCACCACTGCCCGCGTCCGGGAGCGTAAACGACGCTTCCCATACGATTAAGATTGTGCATCGCCCGGAAAACCACCCAGGGCGGCTGCCCCAGTTCGTAGGTTAACTGCACGATCGATCGAGGCTGCCGACTCAGTTCACTCAAGAGTCGCTCCTGCAGTTCCGTTTCGCCCATAACGCCATTCATAATAGACTAACCTCCCAATCGTGTTCTGTAGATGAAGCTGAGCTTGAACTGATCTGCGTCCTTCACTTATACCTTCCAAAAGCACTGCGGGGATCAACTAAAAAATGCGAATTTTTGTTGCATACGCCTGCGGGGATCGCTACCCCATAAAACTCGAACCGGCGCTACTCTCAAGAAGGATACACAGGTAAACAATGTTCAAAAAGATGGATGGCAAATTTCTGAACACGGTGCTAGCCACGTTTTTGGCGCTGGCAGCGAGTATTTCAGGTGCGGGGATCGCAGCAGCTGGTATCGATGACGACATTTACGACGGCAATGTCTTTTCTATTTACGGCAGCAACGGAGCCCTGGTGCCGCCGCGCATCACGCTTCGAGAATCACTGCGTCGCTCACAGCCTGCCCTGGTGATTCTTTACGTCAACGATTCGCGCGATTGTAAACGTTTGGCTCCCGAAATCACTTTCTTGCAGTCACGCTTTGGGCAGTTGGTGAACTTTATTGCAGTTAATACTGATGCCCTTCCGCTCGACCAGCCGGAACTCAAGCCTTACTTTAAAGGCGACCTCCCGCGCCTGCTGCTGTTTGACGGTGGTGGCAAGCTGGTCTATGAATACACCGGCGTGACGACAGCAAAGATGGTCGAACCTTATTTTCGTAAGCTGGTGGCAAATCTGCCGCCGCGCCGCAGC
Source organism: Gloeobacteraceae cyanobacterium SOY_34_metabat_159 (assembly GCA_031399965.1). Lineage (GTDB taxonomy): Bacteria > Cyanobacteriota > Cyanobacteriia > Gloeobacterales > Gloeobacteraceae > JANNPH01. The sequence goes on from JANNPH010000130.1 coordinate 3,195, forward strand.
ACGACCGTCCCGCTTCAGCCGATTGCGCCTACCCCGCCTCCCAAAAATTGACCGAGTTGGATCAGCTTTTGACACCAGCCCGGTGGTTTGGTGCCCTCAGCAAAGCGAATTGGCTTTAAAACCCGGATACCATTGTTGACGAAGAATCTGGGGGGAGCCAGTTGCCCTATATCGAGATCGCTGGAACAAAACATTTCTATAGCCTGGCTGGGCAGGCTCAACCTGGCCGGTTGCCACTTGTCCTGGTGCACGGCTGGTGTGGCTCAGCCCGCTACTGGGAACCGCTCGTTGCTGCCCATGCTGCTGAGACTTTGTGTCTGAGTTATGAC
>JANNPH010000131.1:0-42610 GCA_031399965.1 Gloeobacteraceae cyanobacterium SOY_34_metabat_159
GTTCGTGGACCCAGAGGATCTGAGCATCCTGGCATTCTTACCCGACCAACAACCGATACTGCTCCAGGGCAGTCAAGCCTTGCCTGTACTACCGGAAATTGAGCTTATCCTGACAGTCGATCAAGTTTTTGGTTGGCTCAAGATGGGTAGTTGAAGTCAGGATGCAGTCAATTCAACACTTTCAAGTTGCTCGTGATGGCAAAACTGGTAGACCGTATTCGGACACAACTACGCGTTCAGCCGTTCCTGGCTAGGCAAGTTCCTGTGAGCGCCTGGTTGCGGCCCGCACTGCCTCAATGCAGGCACTGCGTACACCTCCCGCTTCGAGGGCGGCGATACCGGCAATCGTAGTACCACCAGGGCTGGTGACCCGGTCTTTGAGGATGGCGGGGTGCAATTGCTGCTGGATTAAGAGTTCGGCACTGCCGCGCACGGTGGCGAGTACCAGTTGTGTTGCGGTTGGGCGCGGCAGGCCGACTGCCACTCCGCCGTCGATGAGCGCTTCAATCAGGACCGCAAGATACCCCGGACCGGAGCCGGAAAGACCGGTGACTGCGTCCATCGCCGATTCGGGGACTTCGACCACTTCGCCAACTGCCTCAAAGAGTACTCGTGCTGTGTGAAACCGGTCGTCGCTCACCAGAGCACTGCGACTCATCGCCGTGATTCCGGCGCGGACGAGAGCCGGTGTGTTGGGCATGGCGCGCACGACCGCCCGGCCCTCGAAGAGTGAAGAGAGCCTTGCAAGCGATACCCCGGCAAGAATTGAGATGACCAGGCTGCTTTCGAGCCGAGTAGCAATCTCACCTGCAACAGTCGCCAAGACTTGCGGCTTGACGGCGAGCAGCAAGACCTCGGCCTTCAACAGGGGCAGATTGTCAGTGTGGGCTTCGACGCCGTAGTGCTCGTGAAGCCAGGTGCAGCGTGCGGCAACCGGATCGCTCACCGCGATTTCTGTGGGTGCGTAAACTGCGCTGGCGGTCAGGCCGGCAATCAATGCCTCTGCCATCGCACCACCGCCGATGATCCCTAATTTCATGCAGTTTGAACTGAACGCTGGCTCAGTTTAACCCTGGGCGCGGCGCGGCGGTTGGGTGTCGGTGTCCATGCGGAAGTTGCCGCCGAAGCCTTGCGCTGCCTGACGCAACTGGGAAGGCATCTCGGTGCTGATGAGCACGGTGCTCGGGGTGAAGAGGAAGATGCCGTCGCCGACGCGTTCTTGATGGCCGTCGATGGCAAAAGTGGCCCCGGCGACAAAGTCGACGCTGCGCTGAGCCTGGTCGCTATCCATCAAAGTCAGGTTCAAGATGACTGACTTGCGGTCGCGCAGGTGCTGGACGATTTGCGGTGCTTCTTCAAACGAGCGCGGCTCGATGACGAGTACTTCGTTGGCACCGCCGCTGCCGGGCATGCCGATCACGTTGCCATTGGCGCGTACCCGCTTGCGGGCCGTTCCGGCGGCAGCAGCCTGAGCGGCATCGGCCGGGGCCTGTGCGGGCGTGCTGCCAGTCGCCACCGTTGCGGGACGGCGCGATTCGTCGCGCTTGTCACCACTGTAGAGTTCGTACTCTTCGTTATCTTCGTAGGCATCGAGCGGGTCGCCGAAGCCGACAAAGTCTTTTACTTTAGACCAGAAGCTACTCATCACCATTCCTCCGTAGCGGTAGACGTGGACCAAACAGGACCTGACCGAGGCGGACCATGGTAGCCCCGGCCTCGACAGCCTCTAAGTAATCGCCGGACATGCCCATCGACAGTTCCTCCATGCGGATTTGCTGCCAACCGGCTTGTTGTGCCTGTTGGGCAATGGCGCGCGCGCGGCGTGCCACCTGAGCAAAAAGATCCGCTACCTCGGCTTTCGGTAGACCGAAGGGAGCAATGGCCGTCAAGCCACGAATGTCGAGGTTGGGCAGGGCCGCGAGTTGTGGCAGAGCTTGCGACAATTCGTCCTCTGAGAAGCCCGACTTGGTCGGGTCGTCGCGCAGCTTGATTTGCAACAGCAGGCGCGGACGCCGCCCAACACTCTCGATCAAGGTGTTGAGCCGCTCGGCAAGGGCGAGACTATCGACCGAATGAATCCAGTCGAATATCTCGAGGGCCGGGCGCACTTTGTTGCGCTGCAGAGTACCAATCAAATGCCAGGACACTCCTTCGAGGTCCGCCAATTGTGAAAGTTTGTCCTGGGCCTCCTGGACTCGGTTTTCACCGAAGTCTCGAATGCCGGACTCGTACGCCTCGCGTATCAAGGAAACGGATACTTGCTTGGAGACCGCTACTAACCGCACCGAAGCGGGTAGTTGCGCCCTCAGGCGTTGAATCTGGTCAGGAACTCCCACAATTTTTGGATGAATCTAACAAGGTGGCTCAAACAAATTCTCGGCGAACGAGAATTGAAGACAGCTAAACTGTACCAAAAAAAGTTTCAAGCATGGTAGTTTTCTACCAAAAAAACTCTATATCTAGGGGAGGGAGTCGGGCAAACCCGCTCTCGCAGGCAGGGGATACCGCATATCTGGACTGCTGCTCGTGTCAGTCACCTGAGATTGTACAGGCGATCAAACTGAGGACAACCGCAAATAGGCAAGGGTCGCGTTCAAAATGCGCTTGGTCGCGTGCCCATCACCAAACGGGTTTACCGCCTGCGCCATGTTCCGGTAGACTGCCGCGTCGCTCAGCAATTCGCTTGCCGCCTTCACGATCGCTTCAGGCTGCGTCCCGACTTTGCGGGCAACCCCGGCTTCAATGGCTTCGGGGCGTTCGGTGGTCTCGCGCAGAACGAGCACCGGCTTACCGAGGGCGGGCGCTTCTTCTTGCAGGCCGCCCGAATCGGTGAGCACCAGGGTCGAACGCTGCATCGCTCCTACTAGCTGTGGATAGTCGAGGGGTTCTGTCAAAAAGGCGCGCGGGTGGGCGTCGAGGCTGGCCAGCAACGGCTCGCGCACGACCGGGTTTTTGTGCAGTGGCAGAAGCAGGGCCGTATCCGGGTAGCGGTCGAGAATCGTGCGCAGGGCAAGGCCAATCTGGACGAGCGGCTCGCCCCAGTTTTCGCGACGGTGGACGGTGACCAGCAGTACACGCTTTGCCTCCCAATCGAGTCCAGGTACGGGGCAATCGGGTGAGCGGCCCACGATGGTGAGCAGGGCGTCGATCACGGTATTGCCGGTCTGGTAAACGTGCTCGGTGATCCCTTCGCGTTCAAGATTGGCGACTGCCTTTGGGGTCGGTGCAAAGTGCAGGGCGGCCAGTCGCGAAGTGAGGCGGCGGTTCATCTCTTCGGGGAAGGGGTCATTGGCAACTCCGGTGCGCAGGCCCGCTTCGACATGGCCGATGGCGACGCCCTGGTAAAAAGCGGCGAGGGAGGCAGCAAAAGTGGTGGTGGTGTCGCCCTGGACGATCACCAAGTCGGGGCGGCTCTCGGCAAAATCAGCTTCAAGCCCGGTGAGCGCCCGGCAGGTGATATCGGCCAGGCTCTGGCGGGGAGTCATGATCTTGAGATCGCGGTCGGCCTCGATGCCGAACCAGCCGAGGGTCTGATGCAGCATCTCGCGGTGCTGCCCGGTGAGCACGACCTCGGTTACAAAGCGATCGCAGGCACGAAAAGCAAGAATCACCGGTGCCAGCTTCACAGCCTCCGGTCGCGTGCCGAGTACAATCACAACTTTACTCATCGGTTTCATTCATCCCAGGGTCGTCGTTTCATTCTAAAGCCCGCGAGTTCAGCAGTGAGGGTCGCAAAGCTATGCCCCATGCGTCTTTTGGTTACTGCCGGCGGTATACATTGTCCCTGACCCGACAACGACCGATTCGCGACGGCTGGTGAAGCTTTGACCAGGGGAAGGTTTTGTAGACATACAGAAGGCAAGCGGTACGCCAGTGCACAGGCATCGTGCCTAGTTTGACGCAACCAAAGAATTTGGCCGAGCAAACAGGCCGATGTTGGCATCGCCCCAGGTTTTCAAGGCAATGAGCACAGGTTCCAGGCTTCGCCCCAGCGGCGAAAGGCTGTACTCCACTTTTGGGGGCACTTGCGCATAAATCTTGCGCACGATGAGCCCATCCTCCTCCAGCTCCCGCAACTGGTTGGTCAGCATCCGCTGCGTTACGTCGGGTACCCGCCGCCGAATTTCGTTAAAGCGCACCGTGCCACCCAGAAGGTGAAACAAGATCACGCATTTCCACTTGCCATCGATCAGACTGATTGCAGCCTCGACCGAACAACCGGGATGACAATCGAATCGGGAATGTCGGACTTTTGTCATTACAGTGTAATTTCTGACACTCTGTACAAAAAATGTGCGTACTGCACAGGCTTGATAATAGTTTCTACGATACCTCCATAGCAAATCAGGAGGTCAGACATGCGTGCAGTTGGTTTTCAGCAGCCCGGAAGCATCGACCGCGAGGAAGCCCTGGTCGACATTGATCTGCCGACACCGACGCCTGAAGGACGGGATATTCTCGTCGAGGTCAAGGCTGTATCGGTCAACCCGGTCGACGTCAAAATCAGACGCAGTGCCAGACCCGATCCTGGCGATTGGAAGGTGCTCGGTTGGGATGCCGCCGGTGTTGTGACGGCTGTTGGTCCTGATGTCACGCTTTTTCAACCGGGCGACACGGTATTTTACGCCGGTGCAATCGGACGACCCGGCACCAACGCCGAATATCATCTGGTCGACGAACGCATCGTCGGTGTGAAGCCGAAGACGCTGGATTGGGCTGCCGCCGCCGCGCTGCCGCTGACGTCAATCACAGCCTGGGAAACCCTGTTCGACCGACTGGACGTGAAGACATCGGTACCCGGGGCAGCTCCCGCTATCCTGATTATTGGCGGAGCTGGAGGCGTTGGCTCGATCGCGATCCAGTTGGCACGCGCACTGACGGATCTAACGATCATCGGCACCGCCGCACGCCAGGAGACGGTGGCCTGGGTAAAAGAGATGGGTGCGCACCATGTCGTCGATCACTCCTTGCCCCTCGCCACACAGGTTGCTGCGCTCGGATTGGGCGAACCGGCTTTTGTCTTTTCGACAACGCATACAGATTGCCATATCGATGAGATTGCCGAGCTGATTGCTCCACAGGGTCGCTTCGCGTTGATCGACGACCCTGCGACTCTGGACATCAACCGGTTTAAACGCAAGTCCGTGTCAGTACATTGGGAGCTTATGTTCACGCGCTCAATATTTGACACAGCCGATCTTGCCGAGCAGGGAAAACTCCTCAACGAAGTTTCGCGCTTCGTCGATACGGGCGTACTGCGTACAACCTTGACAGAGCGGTATGCGCCAATCAATGCCGCCAACCTCAAGCATGTCCACACGCTCATCGAGAGCAGCAAGGCACGGGGCAAAATCGTGCTGGAAGGCTTCGACGCCGCGGCGAAATAGATAGAAGCCACGCCTTTAAAAACCTGAATGCGGTGCCAGAGCTTATCCTGCCGAGCGATTAGAGTTCAGGTTCGTGGTCTGGGGATCACTAAGTTGTTATGAGAAGCCACGAGGCTCGACCCCGTTGAGAATTTGCTTTTCCTCGCGGATAGAAACAGGCTTGGGGTATTCGGCGGCAATCGCCCTCAGGCCCTAACAATTGTTAGTCTGAACACTGTAGAAAGTCCCAGGACTATCCATGCTCCAATCTGTCTCCGTGGTGGTGCCGCTATTTGACGAGGAACAAAACGTTCCAGAACTCTACCGCCGCCTGAGCGCTACCCTGCAAGACCTGCAGGTGTCCTATGAGATCGTCTTTGTAGACGACGCGAGCCGTGACCGGACACCGGCGCTCATCCGCCAATACCTCCAAAGCGACCCGCAAGTACGGCTGCTCAGTTTCTCGCGCAACTTCGGCCACCAGGTCGCGGTGACGGCGGGGCTCAATTTCAGCGCCGGTGAAGTGGTAATCATCATGGACGGCGACCTCCAGGACCCACCCGAGCTGCTGCCGCAACTCATTGAGCGCTGGCGCTCGGGCTACAAAGTGGTCTACGCCCGCCGAACCAGGCGAGGGCGCGAACCACTTTCAAAACGCCTCTTTGCCTTTTTGTACTACCGCCTCCTGGCCCGGCTTGCCGAGGTGCCGATGCCGGTCGATAGCGGCGACTTTTGCCTTATCGATCGCCAGGTGGTGGATCTGCTCAATACGATGCCCGAGCGCAACCGCTACTTGCGGGGTCTGCGTAGCTGGGTCGGTTTCTCCCAGACCGAGGTCGCCTTCGAGCGGCCGGAGCGCTATTCCGGTGAACCTAAGTACAACTTCACCAAGTCCCTGGCGCTTGCCCTCGACGGGGTCGTTTCCTTCTCGCGGCTGCCGTTGCGGCTTGCCACCTGGCTTGGTTTTTTTACCGGGCTACTGGCCCTGGTGATGGTCGGCCTCGTCATCTACTGGCGCTTTTTTACCGAATCAACCCTCAACGGATTTGCCCTGCTCACCGCCGCCGTCTTCTTCATGGGAGCGGTACAACTCATCACGGTCGGCATCCTGGGGGAATACGTGGGCCGCATCTACGAAGAAATCAAAAATCGCCCGCTCTATATTCTTAAAGAGGTCCAGGGATTCGAGGCGCGCTCGAAGTCCCGCGTGCCGGGCTCGACCACTGCCGATGGAACTTGAGAACTTGCGGGTCGTGCTCGTGGACCCGGAGATTCCGCCTAACACCGGCAACATTGCCCGCACCTGTGCGGCAACCGGCATTGCTCTACATTTAGTCGGCGCTCTCGGCTTTCAATTGAGCGACAAATACCTCAAGCGCGCCGGACTCGACTACTGGGAGCATGTCGATTTGCACTACCACCCAGATCTGGGTTCGCTCACCGAGCAGTGGCCCCAGTCGCGCTTTGTACTCACCAGTGCCCGCCGGGGTGAATGTCTGTGGGACTTTCGCTTTGAGAGCGGCGACTGGCTCGTCTTCGGCTCAGAAAGTCGTGGCCTGCCGGAGTCAGCCTTTACAGATGAGCGTCCGGTGATCACTATTCCTATTGCCCAGCCGGCGGTGCGCAGCTTGAACCTTTCCAACGCGGTCGCCGTGGTCGTCTTCGAGGCCCTGCGCCAGTTGCGCGTCAAAAGTTGAAGACCGCCCGCACCGTGCCGACAGTCAGGCCGTTGCTGTTGACGGAGTGGACCGGTTGCACGATGAATTGCAGGTCCGGGGTGATGGTGAGCCGGTCGGTGAGCCGGATGCGGTAGAAGATTTCAAAGTCGCCCTCGACACCGCTCGGCACCAACCCGGTCGTCTCCTCGGCAATGGTCACGGAGCCTGAATGGACGCGCACGGGCTGGCCGTAGGCAAATCCCAATCCATTCCCTTCGCCGAGGAAGTTGGGAAGGGTGAAACCGGCGTGCCAGGTGGTCGAGCCTATCTGTGTGTAAGCACTGCCCTCCAGGGCATTGACGTCGGTAGTCGCAAAGGCGTAGCGGCCGAACAGGGCAAAGCCAGGTGTAATGGCCCACTCGGCATTGATCCCATAGCCCTGGCTGATGCTGTTGATGACGGCGTCCGGCAGGACTGTGCCGAGAACGGCTCCTTGCTCGACTGCCCGTGCGTACTGGAGCTTGATGGTGGCAGTCCGACTCGGCTCGAAGACGAGTTCGCCCACCAGCAGCGACTGACCGCCGAAGAGTCCACCCGCTCCAAAGCCTCCAACCGGTGCGCCGAACTCGTTGAAGTTGCGCTTCGCATCGCCGCTACTGGCTCCGCCGTTCCCAGCTGTGTAGATGGCACGCACGCGCAAAAAGTCGGCGACCTGCCAGCCGAAACCGGCTCCCGGACCGTAAAAGGCGGAAAACGAGTAGGTAATAAGCTGATTGTTGAGAAAAGAGCCGTTGGAAAAATCGACTTCTTCGTTGTTGGAAAAGCTGTTGGTATCGACCAGTTCGCCCACGTTGACCCGCCCGGCCACGATAAAGCGGAACTGTTCGCCCCCAAAGTTGGCGGCGTAGTAGAGTTCGTCGATCGAGACGGGTGCAAGACCGTTTGTCGTCACATTGGTAGTCGATTGGTCAAAAGAGGAGCCAAGCGGTCCCCCGGCGTAGAAAAGTGGTCCCAGGCCATTCGCAATTCCCGGTAGGGAGGCACCGGCACCGAAACCGCTCACTCCCCGCATGCGCAGCAGCAACTCGTCCTTGCCGAAAAAACTGCTGCGCAGCGTGAGCGAGGTGCGGTTGACGATACTGGTGTTGACACCGGTTGCCAGGAATTCGGTCGTGCCGAGGGCGTCGCCGAAGGGTGGGGAACTGTCGGGAAAGCCCGTCAAAATGCGGCTGCCCTCGCCGCCACCGCCACCGGTGACGGCCATGATCACCGAGCCTTCAAGCTTGGTGGTTGGTGAAAAGAGGTCCGGCTCAAGCCGGGCAGCCTGTACCTCCAGCCGCTCGGTGCGGGCACGCAGGCTTGCCAATTCCGGTTCAAACTCAAAGCGCAACCGCTCCAGGCCGAGCAGTTCTGCTTTGGTAACCGTCCCGGCCTGCCCGAGCGCAATCAAGCGGTCCAGCCGGTCAAGCACGGTATTCAGGCGCAGGGCAAATTCGAAGCGGCTGAGGGCACGGTTGCCGCCGAAAGTGCCTTTGCCTGTGAGTCCGAGCCTTTCGATAAGCGACTGCAACGACCGGAAGTCCCAGGAATCGGGTTCTACTTGCGCCAGGTTCCGCACCTGATTGACACCCACAGTCAGATCCTCGGCCATCACCTGATCCAGGCTCGCATGCCCACAGAGCAGCAGCGACCATACCAGCAGGCCCGGAATAACTCTCACAAGTAGGACTCCTCACACCACCGATTGGGCTCATTCAACCGGCTTGCACTGCAAAAAGCAAATGCTCGTGGATGCAGGTGTCAGGGCTCTTTTTTGATGACCAGTCCTGAGAGGTCAAGATTGGCAGGCGAGTTGCCGCTAAAACGGGATCTCGTCATCTTCGATGACGGCGGCGAGAGGACGCTTCGGGGCCGGGGTGCGGCCTCGGGACGACGCAGGCGGAGCCGTTTGCCGGGGGGGAGTCGGGGCCGGTTGCGCCTTGACTGCTTTAGGTTGAGGTTGTGTGGCCGCTGCTGCGAGGTGGTGGGCGCGGCGGGCGATGAGTTCGACGACGCGCTCTTTGCTGCCGTCGGGCTTGGTGCGCGTCTCAGCATGGAGGCGGCCCTCGACAATCACACTCTCGCCCTGCTGGAACGCCTGGTGGAATTCTTCGGCGAGGTTGCCGAAGCAGACGAGCCGGATCGTGTAATCGGCCTCGTCAGGCTTGGCGGACGGAAAGCTGAGCATCGCCGAAGCCTGGGCCAGCCCATCTTGCGTATGACGCAACTCGGGAGCAGACTGCAAAATGCCTTGAAGCGCAATCGTATTCATTTATTGGACCTCCTGGGAGTCATCCGCCTCAGAACGAGCAGCGCGACCTAAAAATTCGAGCTGATCGACTTTGATCACGGGGCGCTCTTTGGCCTCCTGGGTCGAACGGTCTGCCCAGCGGCTGAAAGCAAGGTTGCCGCTGATGCCGACAAGAGAGCCCTTGCGCACGTATTCACCGGCGATTTCAGCGGTCTTTCCCCAGACCTCAAGATCGAACCAATCGGGCGTGTCTACCTGGGGATCGGCTGTCGCGCTTTTGCGCTTGATGCGGTTGACTGCGAGGGTGAAAGTGCACAGCACCGTTCCGGTCTCGAAGTAACGGACCTCAGGATCGCGCCCGGCCCGACCGACTAAATTGACCTGGTTGAGTAGCATCGGTATTTTGCCCCAGGAGCGGGTATCACTTTCCTCCCGGCTTCCTTGTGAACAATTTAACACATGGATGGTCAGGCGTCCACATTAAAATCAGCGTTTGAACTGGAAGTGCTGTTTGAGGACGGCGAGGCGCGAACAGTGCCAGTAGTCGATGTGGGAGGTGATGCGTTCTTGTTCGTCGAGGGATAGTTCACTCCAGCCGTCAATTCGGATGCGCGGGTACCAGGGCAGGAGGCCATTCCAACTGAGGGTCCAGTGGGTCTGGATCTGCGGACCGTTGCGCTTGATGGCGTGCAGGTCGAGGCGCGGGTTGCTGAAGAAGCGGCGCATGAGGCCAATCATCAGGCGGTAGCGTTTGACGCCGCGAAATTCGGTGATCGGGTCTTTGAAGAAGACCTCCGGCGCGTAGAGGCTGTAATTCTGGTCATGGGGAAATTTGCGGTAGTCAGCTTCGAGCACTTCGAGGATGTCCATCCTTGCTGTTCGCCATCACTCCTTCCATCGTACTGAAATCCCGACGCTGAATCAGAGATTGCAGCGATGCTGTCCGTGATAGAGTTCGTGGTCATGACCAACCAGGCCGGTGGTTCACAGTATTGCCGGATCACTATTCAGGGGCACGTCAGCTTGTCCGCTTGCGATCGACCGAATTGTTTCCTGGAATATCGAGCTTTGACTGGGCAGAATGACGCTACTGGGAGATAGCTGAGGTGACTTATGGATCAAGCCAAGATCGAGCAAACATTGAATACCTCCGTTGAAGAACAGGCTTTTTCAGGGGTTATCTCCATTCGCCAAAAGGATCAGGTGCTCTATGCGAGAGCGGCGGGCTATGCCGATCGGAGCAACAAGATCGAGAACTCGCTAGAGACACGCTTCGGCATCGCTTCGGGAACCAAATTTTTCACCGCTTTAGCTATTGGTAAACTAATTGAGGCTCAGAAACTCTCGTTTTCCACTCCGTTGAAGGACTGTATCGCTCTCGATTTCCCGACCTATTCGCAAGAGATCACTATACGGCACTTGCTCACCCATACATCTGGTATTCCGGACTACTATGATGAAGAGAAAATAGCGGGCTTTGATAACTTTACCCTCAGCATCCCGTGGTATGCCTTGAGAGGGCCAAGAGACTACCTGGCTGCATTTCCAGCTGAAGAGATGAAATTTGCGCCTGGGGAACACTTCTCCTATTCAAATAGCGGCTATATCCTTCTGGGAGTGGTGATTGAAGAACTGACCGACATGAAATATCAGGATTTTGTTGAACAGGCAATATTTAAGAGAATCGGCATGAATCACTCCGGTTTTTTCGCGCTGAACCAACTGCCCGAGAAGACAGCAATGGGCTACGTGGAGGAGGCAGAGGGCTGGCGAACGAATATTTTTAATCTTCCCATTGTCGGGGCTTCCGATGGAGGCGCATTTACAACAGTGCACGATATCACAGCTTTGTGGAAAGCATTCTGGGGTTATCAGATCTTGCCGAAAGAGCTGGTCGAGATCTATGCCCAGCCTTACGTGAAAGCTGAGACGGAAGGTGAGCACACGTATTACGGTCACGGGATCTGGATCCGTGAGAAAGAGGGTCGCAACCGTGAAGAGTACATTACCGGTTGCGACGCGGGGGTTTCGTTTATGTCGAGCATAAATTGCGTCAACGAAATACAGGTTACTGTGATTTCCAATACCACCGACGGGGCATGGCCAATGTTGAAAGACATTGATGCCCTTTTGAAGGGAGAGAGCATGCAGTAATGAAAGATTGCCTAAGATGCTCTCTCACATATCGGAACTGACAGATCCTTCGATGCTGGAGCCTTAAATAGCCAAGATTACTTAAGTGAGGTTTTTACTGTACGAGAACCTCAAAAATCTAAAGAGCTACCTACATACTTAATTTGTCGTTCAGTTTGGCAGATGATATCTCTAGAGTTGCTACAGCCCCAGAACGAATTTGAGACTCTAGTAATAGAGATGGCCGGGTCGGTAGGGCAAGTGTGGTAGTCAGTCGGGTCGAAGCGGTATTAAGCCGCGAAATGCAGCAGAGCCTGGCTCAGGCGGACGCGCTCTGGCAACGGGTGCGCGGGGCTATCCAGCCGCCCGTGGTGTCGGTTGTCGGTGTGCGCTCCGAGGCGCTTGGGGCACTCGATTGGGACCTTGTGATCTGTGGGGGCACCCTCGGTATTTTGCTGGGTGCAGCCCTCACGGCGCGCGGCTGGCGGGTGGCCTTGATCGAGCGGGGGCAATTACAAGGGCGGGCACAAGAATGGAATATCTCACAGCACGAGATGGCGGCTTTTCTCGAACTGGGCTTGCTGAGCGCGCCTGAACTGGAGCGGGCCGTCGTCACCGAGATCAGTCGCGCCCGGATTGCTTTTCAGGGGGGCCCGGATCTCTGGGTCTCGGGCGTGCTCGATCGTGGCGTGGACCCGGTCTACCTGCTCGCGGTGCTCAAAGCGAAGTTCCTGGCCCAGGGTGGTCATCTTTTCGAGCAGACCGCCTTTGAGCGGGTGACGGTGCACCCGGATGGGGTCGCAGTGCAGGCAGGCAGCCTGTTTAAAACTCGTCTACTGATCGACGCTATGGGCTACTTTTCACCGATTGCCCGCGCGGCGCGGCGCGGCGAAAAGCCGGATGGCGTCTGCCTGGTAGTCGGTAGCTGTGCCACCGGTTTCCCGAAGAGCGATCAGGCCGACCTGATTGCCACTTTTACCCCAATCGAGCGGCAGTGCCAGTATTTCTGGGAGGCGTTCCCGGCTCGGGATGGGCGGACGACTTACCTGTTTACCTACCTGGATGCGCACCCGGAGCGCTTCAGCCTTCAAAGCCTGATGGAAGATTACCTGCGCCTGCTGCCGACTTACCAGGACACGGCCCTTGAAGACCTGCAGTTGAAGCGGGCTCTGTTTGGACTTTTTCCTTCCTATCGCACTCGCTGCTCGGGAGGTTGGGACCGGGTGATAGCAGTCGGTGACAGCGCCCAAAACCAGAGCCCCCTCAGCTTCGGCGGTTTTGGAGCGATGGTGCGGCACCTCGGGCGGCTGAGCGGCGGTATCGACGCTGCGCTGAAAGCCGACTGTCTTGGGGCGGACGCCCTCGGCTGGTTGCAGCCCTATCAGCCCAACCTGGCGGTCACCTGGCTCTTTCAAAAGGCAATGAGCGTCGAGTTGCACGAGCAAGCCGACCCCGACCGGATCAATCGGCTGCTCGGGACGGTCTTTGGCTGCATGGACCGGCTTGGAGACAGGGTGCTCAAACCCTTTTTGCAGGATGTTGTGCAGTTTGAGGCCCTGACGCGGACCCTGCTCAGCGTGGCGGCAGCCGACCCGCGCCTGGTTGCGGGTCTGGTTACACAGGTCGGGCCGCAGGCCCTCTGGGAATGGACGGGGCACTATCTCAACCTGGGGAGCTATGCACTATTCGACAAGCTTGCGCCGGTACTCAGACCGCTGGTCGCTCGGGCCGGGGCGGCGCGCTACCGGGGTGAACGCCGACTTGAAAGCTGGCAGTACGGCTCGGGCGGTGATTACTGGAGAGCGGCGCGGCAGGAGAAGCTTGAATGCTAAAGTGACCTCGATGTGAGTGCGGCAGGATCATGGAGTTTGAAACGAACGCGCAACGAGAAGTCTTCGAGAGGATCCTGCCCTGGATTAGAGAACTCTTCGGGGGCAAGGCAGTCGGTGTCTACGAGTCCAAGCCGATGGTCCGCATTTCCGTGGGCTCCGCCTTCGCGGTCCTCAACGTCTATCCCTGGAAGGAAGACGACGCAGTAGTCAACACGCGCTCTTACGTGGTGACCGGCGTCGAGTTGACCCCAGACCTGCTGTACTATCTGCTGCGCGAGAACGACGATATGCGCTTTGGTGCCTTCGGCATCGACGAGGACAACGACATCTATTTTGAGTACGCGATCGTCGGCTCCACTTGTGACAAGCCCGAACTGAAAGCGGCGGTCGGTGCGGTCGCGGCAACCGCGGACGAGTATGATGACCTGATTGTCGAGCGCTGGGGCGGAGCACGCGCCGCCGACCGATAGGCAAACCCCGGCTTGTGCAAGGGCAATTTGGGTATGTTTGCGACGAACGTCAGCCCGTGGAAGGGTACGTTAGAGGCTTTTTTTAACGACAGTGGGATCAGCACCAGGGACGATGGTCTCTTCCCCTGATTCCAACTGATGAACACATTGACCGAGAAATTGGGTGCAAGCCCCGTCCTTCAGGACGGCTTTAATAGTTTGAATATCGGCAGCCCTGCTTTTTCAATCTACAATGTAAACATGAATCTCACTTATGAGTACCGCGTCGAACCCTCTACAGCACAGTCCGAGCGGATGCTTGACTGGCTGGAGACATGTCGGCGTCTGTACAACTACGCTCTCAAAGAAAGAAAGGATTGGCTCAACTCTCGCAAGTCTGCTGTGAATGCTTGCTCTATTCGCTCTGAGTACATCATTTCCGCTGATGCACCTCGACCGAACTATGCCATTCAGTGCCGCCACCTCACCAGGCGTCGGGCTGAATCCGCTCAGTACAAAGATGTTCAGGTGCATGTTTTGCAACAGACTTTGAACAGGTTGGAGCAGGCATTTGTTTCTATGTGGGAGCAGGGGCATGGGTTCCCCAGATTTAAGAAGGTCGGTCAACTGCGCTCGTTCGTTTTTCCCCAGATGGGGATTCAGCCTTTCCAGTCAGGTCACCTCAAGTTGCCGAAGATTGGCCGGGTCAAAGTGCGTGAGTCACGTCCTGTTCCTGAAGGAGCAGTCATCAAACAGGTGCGTGTGCTTCGTCGGGCTTCCGGCTGGTACGCTTTGCTATCTCTAGAAATCGACGTACCGCAACCAAACATCGAACCTGCTGGGCACCCAGTCGGGATAGATGTTGGCCTGGAATCTTTTCTCACCACATCAGAGGGGGAACACATCGAACCGCCTCAATTCTTTCGCAAGGCGCAGGGCAAGCTTAAATCGCTGCAACGCCGACTCAAGCGAAAGAAAGACGGCTCCAGCAGAAAAACAAAGCTACGCCAGCAAGTAGCACGGCAGCATGAGCGCATTGTCAATCAGCGCAGGGACTGGCACCGCAAGCTCGCACATCATCTGTGCGACAAAGCGGGGATGGTATTTGCTGAAGACCTGAATCTCAAAGGACTCAACCGGGGCATGTTCTCGCAGTCTTTCGCGGATTCAGCCTTTGGAGCATTCTTGTCCACGCTGAAATGGATATGCCACAAGCGCGGTGTGCACTTTGCCAAGGTGGATGCGGCCTACTCAAGTCAAACGTGTCCTCAGTGCAGTACGCGCACAGGCAAAAAGCCGCTCGGGCTGAGAGTGCACGACTGTTCTGAGTGTAGATACGTGACTCATCGAGACGTAGCCGCCGCTCAGGTAGTTTGCCAAAGAGGAATTGCAGCGCTCGGGCAGAGCGTCAAGCAGCTCGTGGAGGGTAAAGTCAATGGACTCCCGTAGAAACGAGAATTCCCGTGCATTTATGCCGGGGAGTGTCAACAAAAGAATCCTGGTAGTCGACGACTGGCCCGACAACATTGCGCTCTTTTGCATGTTGCTTGAGATGGAAGGCTATGAAGTCGAGACAGCCCTCAGTGGCGAAGACTGCCTGATCAAAGTGTACGAACGGCTTCCCGACCTGCTGGTGCTCGACGTCATGATGCCCGGCATGGACGGCATCGCCGTGACCCGGCACCTGCGCTCCGATGCCCACCTGCCGCATTTTCCGGTCTTGCTGGTAACTGCCCGGACCGACCTGGCCGGCGTCGGCCGGGAAGTGGGTGCCGACGGCCTGCTCCACAAGCCGGTCGAACCGGATGAATTTATTCGCTACGTCCGCTTGCTGCTTGCGGCTCAGCGCAATTAACAAGCACCGGAATCTCGACCAGGAAAGTCGAACCGTTGCCAACCTCGCTCTCGACGCCGATCCGACCGCCATGCCGCTCGACGCAGCGCTTGACGATAGCCAGGCCAAGGCCGGTGCCAGGGACATCCCCGACGTTCTCAGCGCGAAAGAAAACCTCGAACAATCGCTGTTGTTCTTGCTGGGTAATCCCGATCCCTTCGTCCTGAATTTCAAAGAGCACCGAACTATCCCGGTAGGCCAGTCGCAAGCGGACGGTGCTGCCTGGAGGCGAGTACTTGAGGGCGTTGGAGAGCAGATTGGTGAGGATCTGCTCAATCAGTTGGCGGTCAACATCGACCACGAGCGGTTCGCCCGAGCACTGAAAATCGAGCGTGTGACTATACCCAAAACTGACCTGGATCTCCTGGATGACACTGGTGCAAAGGTCGATTAAGTCGGTTGGTTTCGGGTTAAAAGGCTGGTCCTCGGCTTCTGCCTGACCGAGGACGAGGACATCATCGAGCAAGTGGGTGATCTTCTTGACCGATTTTTTGATTAGTTCAAAGAACTGGGAATCGCCCTTGGGTTTGCCGTTGGCGCGCTCGATCAGGTTGGCAGACATCACAATCACGTTGAGCGGGTTTCGGCACTCGTGGGTTGCCATAGCCATGAAGCGAGCCTTCAGAATGTTCAGTGCTTCGAGGTGGGCGTTGGCCGATTTCAGTTCGAGCGAGAGGGTCCGTGCCCGCATCAGCACCGCCACCCGTGCCTGCAGTTCGATTTTCTCGATCGGTTTTGTCACCAGTTCGTCGATGCTTCGCCAGAGGTGCCGGGTGATGAAATTCACCTCCTGATGAGAGGTAAGCAACAAAAAGGGCAAGAAGGCCGGTTTTTGGGCTGCCCTGCACGCCTGCACCCAGTCCTCGGACTGGTCGAGAACCGGTCCATCGAGAATACACAGGTCAAAATCCAGCGGTTCGGTCGGGGGACTATCACCGACTTCAATCGCGTAGTGCATCGAAAGGCACTCCGATAGCAGAGCGGCATTCTTCTGATGCTGCATCAAGATTAAAACTCGGTTCATTGCCCTCCCGTGCTGCTGACCTGGATTCAGGCAGACTTGACCAGCATATCCTTCAGGCTAGACGTGCACTCACGAGCGCTCGGCACCATTGCTGCGGTCTGGCGCAGCAAACTCCGGCACCCCGGAGAGGATGCCCCGTAGACCGGTAAGCGGCTTACCGACTTTGATTCCGTATCGCGTCACCTCCAATTCGCGCAGGGTGTGCTCGAAGTTGGAGAGGCGCTTTTTGAGGACGCCGATTGCTTTGCGCAGTCCACCGTTCAATTCCAGATAGCGCAGGAAGATGACGTTGTCTGCCATGTAGCTGAGGCCCGCCTCGGTGGCCCGGAAGTCGCCGACGATCGTTTCCACTTCGTTGATGAGCAGGGTGGTCGCCCCGACATTTCTCAGATAGCGGCAAAGCGCATTCAGGCTACTGCTCAGGTCCTCGCCGCGCAGGGAAAGCCGGTAGCCGGAGGTGCTGTCGAGCATGACGATGCTCGTTGAATTTGCCTGCACTTCGCGGCGCACCATTTCGGCAAACTCGTCCGCGACCATCGCCAGGGGCTCGACCTGCACGATCGAGAGGGTGCCCCTGGCGATCATCTGGCGGACCGGTATATTGATCGACTCGCACCGGCGCAGCAAGATTTCGCGCTCCTCCTCGAAGCAGTAGACGACCGAACGCTCGCCGCGACCGGCCGCTTCTTTCATAAACTGAAGACCAATCGTCGTCTTGCCGACCCCGGAAGGACCGGTGAGGATCGTCACCAGGCCGCGCTCGATGCCGCCGTGCAACAGTTCGTCCAGTTCGGGCACGCCCGAGGAGATAATTTCAGACTCGAAGGGACGGCTATGCAGCTCCGGCTGCAGGCGCGGGAAGACCTGCATACCGCCTGCGGTCAGACGCAGGGTGTGCCGAGCGCCGCGAAAGGCCGAACCGCGAAACTTAGTGACGGTGACGTGGCGGTCCGCACCCTCGTGGCTCAGCTCGATCACGCCATCACTCATAAACTTCAGGTCATCGTCAGGTTCGGCCTGGCTGCCCTCGGAGCTGAAGAGCACTGTCGCCCCCTGCTCGGTTAAAAAGCGCAAAAAAGAAAGAGCCTGCTTGCGAAACTGAAAGGCGTCGCCTGCCAGGTACCGAAACTGGGTCATCGCGTCGAGAAACACCCGCCTCGGCTGCAGTGCCTGGATCTGCTCGGTGAGCTTGCGGGTCGTCGGTTCGCGCTCGACCTCGGCGGGCGAGAAGATGTCATAGGTCTGCACTTCACTGAAGAAGGTCGAATCGGGGCTCAAGTCCAAAAAGACCAGCGAACGGCAGTCGAAGCCCTGGATTTCGGCATTGGCTTGAATTTGCTCTGCAGGCTCACCAAAAGTAATAAAAAGCCCCTGGTCGTCCTCCTCGCCGCCAGTCAAAAAGTGCAGGCCGAGGATGGTTTTCCCCACCCCCGGTCCGCCTCTGACCAGGTAGGCTCGGCCCGGAATGAAGCCGCCCTGCAAAATCTCATCCAGCCCTGCAACCCCGGTCGATAAGCGCTCAATAGACATCAATAAAAATCCCCTGACTGCCAGGTTCTCATGGCCGTCCGCCTTGTTCAGCGTACTCCCGAGCGGAGCAAGCTGGCGACTGAAGACCCATAACTGAGGAGTCAGCGCTTTGCAGGCTCACTTGAAAAATGTTGGTAAAGGCTGAGGCTGCCGACGTAGCCGTAGCCCAGTACGTACAGCAACAAAAAGGGAACTATGCCCCAGGCCTGGCTCGAAGCCGCAAGCACCAGTGCCCAGCAGGCGTAGGCACAGAGCGCCAGTTCTACGAAAGTGACCGGGTCGAGGGGCAACTGATAGCGCTTGTCCTGCCAGCGGTCAGTCTTGCCGACCACATCAAATTTGGGAGTGCGCTTGAAGTCGGTATCCCGGTTGAAAAGTCCGGCGAGCACTGCCCGCGTGTTGGAGACCGAAAGCCCCGTACCCAGCACCGCGAGAAAGGCCACGCACGCAATCGAGCGCTGCCAGCAACGCGGCTCCAACTCGCGCTGAGCACACAGATACAAAGTCGGCGGCCCAAAAGTGGCAGGTCCCATCAAAGTCCCCCAGACCAGGCTGAGCGGATGGTTGCCCACCCAGGGCACCAGCAACAGCGGTACCGAGGCCAGGGCAATAAAGACCATCAGCGGATGCACGGCGTAGCCCGTCAGGTGCAGGACTGCCTGGAGCTTGCGGGTAGATGAGGCGTCCGAGGCAAGGACGGCCCCTGAGAGCTTGCGGGCGCACTGGATGCTGCCCTTGGCCCAGCGGTACTGCTGGAGTTTGAAGCCGAGAATCGTCACCGGCAACTCGGCAGGAGTGACGATCGCGTTGTCGTAGACTGCCCGCCAGCCCGCGAGCTGCGCCCGGTAGCTGAGGTCCATGTCTTCTGCGAGGGTATCCGCCTGCCAGCCACCGGCCTCCAAGATCGCTTGCTTGCGCCAGATACCGGCAGTGCCGTTGAAATTCAAGAAGTAGCCGTTGCGGGAGCGGGCCTGCTGCTCGACGACGAAGTGACCGTCGATGCCGAGGGCCTGCAGGCGCGTGAGCAGTGAGTAGCCACGGTTGGTGTGACCCCAGCGGGTCTGCACCAGGCCGACTCGGGGGTCGCAAAAGTGGCGCAGGCTGAGCTTTAACCAGTCAGGTTCAGGTAAAAAGTCGGCGTCGAAAATGGCGACAAATTCGCCTTTCGCGGATTCCGTGGCGGCGGCAAGGGCGCCGGCCTTGAACCCTCGGCGATCGGCCCGATGCCGGTAGTCGATTTGAAAACCGGCGCGACGGTAATCGGCCACGGCGTCCTGCAAGATAGTGCTCGTCTCGTCGGTCGAGTCGTCGAGTACCTGGATCTGGATCTGTTCGAGCGGATAGTCGAGGGCACAGACAGCCGCAAGCAAGCGGCGACAGACATAAAGCTCGTTAAAAATCGGCAACTGGATAGTCACCGTCGGCCAGGCGTCCGGGGCTTTACCTGCACTCCCCTTACCGCCGCGCCGCCTGACGCATAGCCAGTAGGCATTCGCGCCGTAAGCGAAAAGCCAGAGCGCTGCCAGGCTATTGAGCAGCAACAGTCCGAGGGTAAAGGCGTCAACCAGCGGGCTTAGCACTCCTTTGCGGGTTGGCTATGCGGTTGTCGGCATCGACATGGACGACTGTCGGCCGGTGGTTGCGCAGTTCTTCTGTGGTGCCCTGGGCGTAGGCGATGATGATCACCTGGTCGCCGGGAGCCGCGAGGCGCGCCGCTGCACCGTTGAGGACGACCGCACCGGATCCTGCTGTCGCCTCGATGGCGTAGGTGACAAAGCGGGCGCCATTGTTGATGTTGACGACGTGGACCTGCTCGTGGGGCATGATTTCAGCGGCGGCAAGCAGGTCACTATCGACACTGATCGAGCCTATGTATTCGAGGCAGGCCCCGGTGACGGTGGCGCGATGGATCTTGGCCCACAAGCAGGTGCGTAGCATTCGGTTTATGGCTGGTAAGCAGCGATGGAGCGGTCGATAATTGCCTCGGCCTGGGCGGCATTCTGCCAGCCGGTGATCTCGGTCACCTTCTTTTCAAGACGCTTGTAGGTCGAGAAAAATTCGGCAATCTCATCGAGGCGATGTTGGGCGATATCGGCGATGTCCTTCACCTGAGCGTAGCGCGGGTCTTTGGCCGGTACACAGAGGATCTTCTCGTCGCCTTCACCACCATCGATCATACCCAAGACCCCGATCGGGCGGGCGGCAATCACGCAGCCTGCGAAGGTCGGCTCGTCCATCAATACCAGGGCATCGAGCGGGTCGCTGTCATCACCGAGGGTATTCGGAATAAAGCCGTAGTCGGCCGGGTAGTGCACTGACGAATACAGTACGCGGTCGAGTGCGAAGACTCCCATCTCTTTGTCAAATTCGAACTTGTTGTGAGAATGGGCAGGAATTTCGACAAGGACATGAACGATTCCGGCTTTCGGGCGGGCGGGGATCTTGCTGAGGTCGATCACGATTTCCTCTAAAACGCATTGGGTCGCGAGTCATTTTACCAGGCAGATCGTCTGCCTTTGCGTAAGGGTTTTGAGTGTGGCTGATTAAACCGGGACCGCACTGCCACATGCCGCTCCAGCCAGTAGTTTGAGTGCTTTTACCCGCCCAAAGTTGTTAGAAGCTTTAGCCCCAGGGGAACGCTGTAGCTACATTCGACCAAAGCCGGTCGTGTACTGGGAAGTTCACCTGTGAGCACTGGAACCCTGAAAATAATCGAGCACAGTGTCCCCGCTTTTGGTGCGGAGCCGATGGCGACCGCGATGCATGCCGAGCTTGCAGTCGAGCTGCAGGACCTGTACGCCTGCCTGCCCGAGATGCCGGCAGTGGCTCTCTACTATAGTGGCGGCGAGTTTCACGCTTTTTGGCCCGCGCTGCTGCCTGCCTCTGTGCGTTCGCGCGTCCGGGAGCACCTGGAGACGCACTATCTGCTGGGCGACCTGCAGGCGTCTGAAGGGTTCTACTGGGCTGAGAGCTTCGATGCTGGCGACGCCCGCCTGCAGCACCTTGACGAGACAGAAGACCAGGACATCGAGCCGCGCACGATTCGCCGCCAGCTGATGCGCCTGGACCAGGAATTAAACGCGATTTTAAGCCAACCGGAGGCGATGGAAAATCTCGCCGCCATCGCCGAGCGAGAATCACTCGATATCGCCGTGGTCTGCGCCCTTGCCGCCCGCCGCTGGCCTCACCCGGCCTCGGTCTCCGTGTCCGGCAAGACCACCTGGAGCAACGCTTTAGAGCTGACAGCCGGGGAGAAGCCAGAGCGATCCAGATCCCTGCAGCAGCAGTTTGGCGATGTGTGCTTCTCGGTCGTCGTACCGGAGCCGGACGCCTTAGAAGCGCTCCTGACCATCGACTCCGAGCCTGAAAGCCTTTCTGAACTCGATTTGTCCGGCGAAGCGGAAGACTTAGAGTTCTCGCTCAGCCTCGAAGATCTCTTTAGTGGGGGCGAGCTTACCGAGGCTACCGACCTGGAGGCGCTGTTTGCCGAGCCGGATGCACCGCAAGCTACCCTGGACGCGCCCGACCGAGGGGTCGAAGACGAGGCACTGTCACTCGAAGCTTTGTTCGGCACAGAGTTTGAAGAACTAGAAGCAGTGCTTCCTTTTGAGGTAGTCGAGCAGCCAGTCGTGGCTTCTGCTGAAGATGAATCTTTGCTGCTTGAGAGTCTTTTTGACATGACCGGGCTGGACACTGAGCCGGTAGCACCGACCCCGTCCGACGCAGCGCTCCTGGAAGCGGAGAGCTTACCCCTGGCTGAGGCTGAGGAAGAGCCGCGCGAAATTTCCATGGAGATGCTTTTTGCCGGGGATGAGAGCCCAGTCCTTGAACTGCTCGCGGACGATTTTTCAGAAGCTTCCGTAGAGCTTGAGAGCGAGATCCCTTCGCTCGAAATGCTGTTTGGCGATTTCTCCGAAGAAGTCTGGAGCGAGGCAACGCCGGAAGTGACGGCCGAAACCTCGCAGGAGCCACTGGCTACCGGCGACCTGGAAATGCTGTTCGCTTCAGTCTCGGACGGAGAGCCGACTGCCAGTGACCTGGAAATGTTGCTTGCTCCAACTTCAGATAAAGCGCCAGCTCCCGCCGATCTGGAAATGCTGTTCGCTTCAGTCTCGGATGAAGAAACGGCTGCCAGTGACCTGGAAATGCTGTTTGCTTCGGTCTCAAGTGAGGAGCCGACTGCCGCAGATCTGGAGATTCCACTGGTTGAATCCCCGGACGATGAAATGGCCACCAGTCACATTGAGACGCTCTTTGCTGAGGTCTCGAATGAAGAACTGGCCACGGATGACTTTGAGACGCTCTTTGCTGAAATGGATTTTGACCTGCCCGCAGTGCAGGACTGCACCGATGAGCTTGTCGAACTTCAGGACGAACTCGTTGAACTTCAGGGTGAGTCCATCGCAGAACTGGATGACCAGGCTCAGAGCGCTCCAATCTATACCGACCTGGAAACGCTCTTTGCAGAACCGGAAACGGTCGACGAACTGGCAAATCTCGAACACTGCGTTGCCATTCTCGGCAAAGCCGGGACCGGTCTTTTTGCCGGAGTGATCGCCTTTGCGACCCACCTCGACTGGATAACAGACGCACCCCTGCCGGTCGCGATCGCCGCCATCGAGCCGCACCTGGACCGGATGCACTGCCGGATGCTGCATTGCCCACAGCCGGGAGAGACGGTCGAGGCCCTGGCCCTGACCCTCACTACCGTCCCTGACCACTTGCGGATCAAAGTTGGGCTGGGTCTACCGACCGGCCATTCGCTCTACGCCCTCAGCGATGGGGCAGGGCGGCGGCTCTTTTTCCACCAGCAACCAGGGAGCGAGGAACCCGTACTCGTGCACAGCTGGAGCGGGGCCACCGACGCAAGCCAGCAACTGGACTGGCGAGCAGAACGGTTTGAACTGCTCTGGAGCGACCGACTACAGCCCCACGTCCGGGTTGAAGCTTTAAGCGTCAACCACGAACCGCTCCTTGCCCTTTCATAAATCCTGTCAGGAAGCCTCAAGTATGAACTCGCTGCAGTCCACCAACGGCCACAAGCCGGACGAATCCCAATTCAAACAGTACTCCGACGGTGTACTCGACCTTTTTGGTCAGGTGATTACCCTCGCCGCCGAAGACAACATCAACTTGCAACCCCTGCTCGAACAGACGCTCACCGAAGTCGAGCACCTGCGCCGGACCATCCACAGCACCGTCGACAGAATGGCAGTCCAGCCCGCTGCCAGCAACCTCGAAGTCTTGATCGAAGCCGAATTTAAGCGGCTGCGCACCGAGATGGCGGCCGAGCGCCAGAGCCGCAACCAGCAGACCGAGCAGCTGCTCGCCATCGTCGAGGGGACCATTGACACCATCGGCGCATTGCAATCCGAGGTCCGCGCCTGCCAGAGCCGGGATAGCGCTATTCAGGAGAGCATCGAGGCACTGCGCAACAAGCTGGCGCAGCCGATGACGAGTGAAACGGTGCGCCTGGAACTGGGTGAGCTTGAACTAATCGTCGCCCAGGAGCGCGCCCAGGCTGACCGGCTCGAAGCGGCCCTGCGCAGCCTCACCGACAAAATCGACCAGCCCGAACTGGCGATGCGCGCGGCCCTCGAAACCGCCGCAAGCGAATCTGCTACCGAATCCTTATATTGATGGGGCCGCACGCGATGATCGATTCTGTCCGCACCTTCGTGTGTAAACACCAGCACACTCATTCTGAATCCCGCGACTTGCTTGCGCTGGCTATCGAGCGCGGCATCGTCAGCGAACAGGCTACCGAGGCTGACCTGACTGCGCACCGCCCTAAGCCCGAAGGCGAAGGGCACTTTCACTGCTACGACGCGGTTGCCGAGCGCTTGCTGACGGGCTTGACCCTCAGCACCCGCGATGTGCGCCGGATGCTCGGTACGACCCACCTTGCTCTACACCAGGATCGGCGCTTCTACGACACAGCGGACGGCCACTGGTACCTGGCTCACCAGACACCCTGCAACGACGCACTGGTTGCACTGCTCAAGGACATTCCGGGCGAATTTTTATCCCTTGCGGATTTGATGACCGACCTGGGCGACAGTCCGTGCTTCTGGACGGGCGACTCCCGCTTTAGCCTGCAAAACGGCCTGATCTCCTTCAAGCTTCCCGAGCCTGAAAGCAGTTCCGACGAATTTGAATTCCTCGCCTTTGGCCCCAGTCCGACTGAACCGGAAAGTATTTTTGAGGATACAGATTTCGAGGCCTTTGCAGGCGCAGAGATCGGGCTACTCGAAGTCGCGTCGATGGATCTCGACATCTTTGCCGCTCTCGAAAATACACCCGAGGCAATCGCCCCAGACACTCACGCTGAGCCTGAACCGGCACTACCTGAGGAATCGGCAGCCGATCTCGATCTTGCTGCTGGTGAAACAGAAAGCCTGTACGAGTTGCTTGACCTGGAGTCCGACAACCTCCTCTTTGAGCCAATGGCGGAGCTGGAGATGAACCTGTTTGCCGAGCCGACAGCGGAAATGGATCTGGAACTCTTTGCCCAGATGCAGGTAGAAGAGCCGGAGATGGACCTCTCTGCTGAGCCCCTGGCAGAAATGGAAATTCTTTTTGCTGAGCCGATGGCAGAAGAGATGGAAATTCTCTTTGCTGAACCGATGGCAGAAGAAGAGCTTGAAACTCTCTTTGCTGAGCCGATGGCAGAAGAGATGGAAGCTCTCTTTGCTGAACCGATGGCAGAAGAGATGGCTCTCTTCGACCAGCCAGTGGCAAACCTGGATCTAGATATCTTCGCTGAGCCGATGACAGAGATAGCTCTGGGCCTGCTCGCCGAGCCGACAGCAGAAATAGATCTGGATATCTTTGCTCAGATGCAGGTGTCGGAAGCTGAGATGGACCTCTCTTCCGTAGAGCTAATGGCAGAAGTAGAGACGAACCTTGCCGCTGACCTGATGCCGGAAGAGCTGGAAACCCTCTTTGCTGAACTGACGGCAGAAGAGATGGTGCTCTCTGCTAAACCGACGGCAGGAGAGATGGAAGCTCTCTTTGGCCAGCCGATAGCAGAAGAGATGCCTCTCTCTGTTGATCCAGAAACAGAGATGGAAGTTCTGTTTACTGAGGCAACACTAGAAGTTGAGCCAGGCATCTCCACTCAGGTGCAGGTGGAGATGCTGGAAATGGATACTCTCATCGAGCCGATGGTAGAAGAGATGGCTCTGTTCGAGCAGTCGATGGCAGAAGAGATGGATATCTTCGCTCCAACTGCAGAAATGGATCTGGACCTTCTCGCTCAGATGCAGGTATCGGAAGCAGAGATGGATATCTTCTGTGAACCAGTGTCAGAAGGACTGGCTCTCTTTGCTGAGCCGATGGCGGAGGAGCTGGAAACGCTCTTTGCTGAGCCGATGGCAGAAGAAATGGCTCTCTTCGCTGAGCCGACAGCAGACATGGATCTGGACATCTTTGCCCAGATGCATGTAGAGACGTCAGAAAGCTCAGAAAGCGATGGTGTGACTACTGTGGCTGAGCAAGCTGTTCCCGTTGAGGTCGTCGATAGCGAACGTCAATCAACCGCGGTAGCAGTCGCAGAACCGATTGCCGCAGTCGAGACCCCAGCTCCGAAAGTAGCAACCGAACCGACCAACGCCCGCGTCGAGCAACTGTTCGAGAAGCTCGCCCGCCTGCAAAACCTGCGCTCAGGCTTGAAGGTCTGAATTCGTTGGTGCTAATATAGTCCAGTTGGGCACGTCGCCTAGTGGATATGGCACCTCGCTACGGACGAGGACTAACGGGGGTTCGAATCCCTCCGTGCCCACTCTCAAACCCGCTCCAGTAGCGGGTTTTTATTTTTTGGATACCGACAACCCGCAGGTTTCAAGCGCTCAGCTCGCCCGCCAGCGGTGCACGGAAGCTGCGCAGGCGCAGAGCGTTGGTAATCACAAAGATGCTCGAAAAGCCCATCGCCGCTGCCGCTAAAACCGGACTGAGCAGCAGCCCAAGGGCCGGGTAGAGCACGCCCGCCGCCACCGGAATCAGCGCAATGTTGTAGGCAAAAGCCCAGAACAGGTTGAGCTTGATATTCGAGAGGGTCGCCCGTGAGAGGGCAAGGGCGTTTGGTACCCCACGCAGGTCGCTCGACATCAAGATGAGGTCGGCAGTCTCAATCGCCACATCCGTGCCGGTGCCGATGGCAATGCCGACATCCGCCTGGGCAAGCGCCGGAGCATCATTGATGCCGTCGCCTACAAAGACGACCCTGTTTCCCTCGCCCTGCAACTTGCGGACAGTCTCTGCTTTGCCGGCGGGCAGCACCTCGGCAATGACGGTATCGATGCCGAGGGTGTGTGCAATCGCCCCGGCAGTCTGCCGGTTGTCGCCCGTAATCATCACCACTTGTAGACCCATCTGTTTGAGGGTGGCGATAGCAGCCTGACTACCAGGCTTGATCGGGTCGGCCACGGCAAGCAGGGCTGCCAGTTTGCCGTCGATGGCAGCGTAGATCGGGCTTTTTCCGGCGGAAGCGAGGCCCAGTGCCTCCGCTTCGAGCGGTGCCATATCTATTCCAATCTGGGACAGGTAGCGGTCGGCCCCGACCTGCACGAGACGACCATCAAGGCTCGCCGCGACGCCGAAGCCCGGCACCGCCTCGAAGTGCGCAATGTCGTGCAGGGGTAGGCCGCGTTCGCGGGCAGCAGCGACGATGGCTTGCGCAAGCGGGTGTTCGCTCGACTGTTCGGCACCGGCAACCAGGGAGAGCACCGTATCCGGGTCAAAACCGGCCATCGGTACAAAATCGGTCAGGGCGGGTTTGCCCAGGGTGATCGTGCCGGTCTTATCGAGGGCGACGACCTCGGCTGATTGCAGCACTTCAAGGGCGTCGCCCTTGCGGAAGAGCACGCCGAGTTCGGCTGCTTTGCCGGTAGCGACCATGATCGAGGTCGGTGTGGCAAGACCCATCGCGCATGGACAGGCGATAATCAGCACCGCGACGGTGTTGATGAGCGCGAAACTCAATGCTCCCGTGCCGCCAAAGATGAGCCAGACCAGAAAGGTAAGGGCGGCGAGCACAAGCACGACCGGCACAAACAGAGCCACGACCCGGTCAGCAAGCCCCTGGATCGGTGGCCTGGAGCCCTGGGCCGTCTCGACTAAGGCAATGATCTGAGCGAGCACGGCATCCGCCCCCACTTTTGTGGCCCGATAGCGAAAACTACCGTTCCGGTTTAGAGTGCCGCCCACGACTGCAGCACCAGGCCCCTTCACAACCGGCACCGGTTCGCCGGTAATCATGCTTTCATCGACGTAGCTTGTGCCTGAGACGACCTCTCCATCGACCGGGATCTTTTCGCCGGGACGGACCAGCACCAGATCTCCCTGAATCACCGCTTCTATCGGCAATTCCTGCAGGGCGCCGTCGCGCTCGACGCGAGCAGTCCTGGGCTGCAGGTTGATGAGCTTTTTCATCGCCTCGGAGGTGCGACCACGGGCAATCGATTCAAAGTATTTGCCGAGCAGGACGAGGGTCACCACCACTCCTGACGCCTCAAAGTAGACATGGGCCGTGCCTGGTGGAAACAAACCGGGAAAGAGGACGACCGCGAGACTATAGAAGTAGGCCGCCGAGGTGCCGATCATCACCAGGGCATTCATGTCAGGAGCACCGTGGCGCAGGCTCGCCCAACCGTTGCGGTAAAAGCGCAGCCCCGGCCCGAACTGCACGGGCGTGGCCAGTAGCAACATCAGCCAGTGGACGCCGGTGATCGTCAACCGCTCCATCAGCCACATATCGAGCGGCGAATAGAGCATCGGCACCATCGCCAGAAGCAACAGCGGCACCGCAAAGACGGCAGAAAACAGCACCGACTGCTTCAAATCGGCCATTTCCTGTTCGCGGGCTTCGCGCTCGCGGTCTCCCTGCTCCTGGAGCGCACCGAGGTCAATGACGCTGTAGCCTGCATCCGCGACTGCGGCCTTCAACTGGTCAACCTGCACTACGGTCGGGCTGAACTGCACCCGCGCCCGCTCAGTGGCAAGGTTGACCTCTGCTGTGACAACACCGTCGAGCTTTTTGAGGGCTCGCTCCACCCGGCCTGAGCAGGCAGCACAGGTCATGCCGCGCACACCGATTTCAAGTGTCTCAATCATCGTTCCTCTCCCTACCCTCCCCCGGAGGGTATACAGCTATCGACTCAAGAGCCAAATTAGTTTGCGCACTGGAATCCAGTCACATCAGCAAAAGAGCTTTCAAAAGCAGCGAAAACACCCTTGCTTCTATTATAATTTTATTGTATCCCCCCTGGGAGGGTAAACCCATAGGAGGTCTGGACCATGCACGTTGAACTCGATATTGCAGGCATGACCTGTAACCACTGTCAGAGCGCCGTCACGCAAGCACTGAAGAGCGTGGAGGGTGTCGTCTCAGCCACCGTGGACCTCAAAGCGGGTAAAGCGGTGGTCGAAGGCGATGTCGAGCCGAGCCGCCTGATTGCAGCAGTCGTCGAAGAAGGCTACACAGCCCAGGTCGTGAGTACAAGATGAACAACTCTGAAGTAGTGCAACCCCAGACCCGGCTCTGTATGCCGGCCCAGAGCCGCAAGCAGGCTGCCCGCCGCCTGGCGATTGCCAGGGGCCATCTCGAAAGTATCCGGAAGATGCTCGACGACCCGCATATCTACTGCGTCGATGTCTTGCGCCAGCTCAAAGCCGTGCAGGGTGCGCTCGAAGGGGCTGGAGCCGTGGTGCTGCGCGGACACCTCGAAGCCCACGTGGCGACTGCTCACGAGCGAGGCGACACCGACAAAATCGTCGATGAACTGATGGAAGCCTTGAAATACCGCTGAAGCAGGTCTCACGCCTGGGTGGCTTCGCCGACGACTAACACCGGTACGCTTTCCCCTTCCGCCGCGCTTGTGACCCCGGCTTCGAGCCAGGCAAAGGCATTGATGCCGACCAGGCTCACCAGGTCTCCAGAGTTATCAGTACGGTAGGGTGCAAAAGTCCAGCCGCCACCGTCGAGGTGGACCTGACCGCGCAGGTAAGCCCGCCGGTCGCCACTCGCACGCACAGGGCTGGCTAGTTTGGCCTGGACGGTTGGGAAGTGCCAGCGGCCGGCCGGGTAGCCGAGAAACTTGCGGATCGCCGGACGCACGAATTGCCAGAAACAAAAGAGTGAAGAGACCGGGTTACCGGGTAGGCCCCAGATGAGCCGGTTCCTGAGCTTGCCGAATAGTAGAGGTTTGCCGGGCTTCATGTTGATTTTATAGAGCAACACCTCGGCCCCCAGTTCTTCGAGCAGACGCGGCAGGTAGTCAAACTGACCGACTGAGGCTCCACCCGAGGTGAGCACGAAGTCCGCTTCGAGAGCCGCCTCCAGCCCGGCGCGGATCTGAACGGGGTCATCGGGGGCAATGCCGAGCAGGCGGGGCACTGCGCCTGCTTCGAGAATTTGAGCGGCAAGCCCGTACTGGTTGGAATCGACGATGCGCGCACCCTGCAAGATGCCGTCGATGCCGACCAGTTCGTCCCCAGTCGAGAGCACCGCCACTACCGGAGCCCGGTGTACTTGCACGAAAGAGCGCTGGGCTGCCGCGAGCAGGGCGATCTCCCCCGAGCCCAGCACGGTACCGGGAGCCATCAAAGTCGAACCGGCCTGGTGAAAGGCGGCGCGTTTGCGCACATTTGCCTCGGCCGGGGGCAACTTCTCAAAAGTAATCTGCTGGCCGTTGACCGTGACATTTTCCTGAATGATCACCGCGTCCGCACCCTCAGGCATCACAGCCCCGGTCATAATCCGGGCGGCCTGACCGGGTGCTACGGCACGGGTCGGCAGCTGACCGGCAGCAATCATTTCGATCACTTCAAGAGGACCATCAAGGGCGTCGGTCGAGCGTACGGCGTAGCCGTCCATCGCTGAATTGTCGTAAGGCGGGAAGTCGGTGCGGGCCTCGACAGGCTCGGTGAGCACGCGGCCTCGGGCGTTCAAGAGGTCGAGGCGCTCGGGAGCGGCGGGCTTCACCGCCGAAAGGATGAGTTCCTGTGCTGCTTCAACTGAAATCATAGATGCTGTAATCTGGGTGCCGACCCTAGCCTAGCGCCACCCTCCGAGCCACCTATGGAATTAGCTTCCCGTCTACCGTCCGGTTGGCGATCCGCCTTCGCCCTCGGTGCCGTCTTGATCGGTCTAGTCTACTGGCGGGCCGGGTCCCATCTCAATATCTTCGGTTTGGCCTTTGCCCTGACGGTGGCTACCGGTTTTGTCGCCGTTCCGCTGCTCAGGCGCTGGAAAACCGGACAGTTTATCCGCGAAGACGGCCCGCAGTCGCACCAGGTCAAAGCCGGTACCCCAACTATGGGTGGGCTCTTTTTCATGCCCTGGGCGCTCGTTTTGCCGCTCTTTTTTGCCCCGGCGAGTACAGACCTGCGCGCTGCCGTCCTGCTCAGCACCGCCTTCGGCCTGGTCGGCTGGCTCGACGATTTTCAAGTGATCGCACGGCGCAACAACAAAGGCATCAGCCCGCGCCTCAAGATGGGGCTGCTCTTCGTCTCGGCACTGCTTTTTTGCGGATACCACGCCTGGAGCGGTCACTCTTCGAGTACAGCCATTCTCGGTGAGTTGGGCTGGTTCTTCTGGCCGCTGGCCTTGGTCGCCCTCACCGGTACCGCCAACGCTGTCAACGTCACCGACGGTCTTGACGCTCTCGCGGGCGGTACCGGGGCGATTGCAAGCGCTGCCCTCGGTCTCATCGTGCTTGGCGCACACCCCGACCTGGCCCTCTTCTGTTTTGCCCTGGCCGGTGCCTGCCTGGGCTTCCTCATCCACAACCGCCACAAAGCAAGCGTCTTCATGGGCGACACCGGTTCCCTTGCTATCGGCGGAGCGCTCGCAGCCGTGGCGATGCTCAGCGGTCAACTGGTCGCTCTGGCAATTGTCGGTGGCGTCTTCGTGGTGGAGACCATCTCAGTGCTCCTGCAGGTGAGCTACTTCAAGGCGACGAAAGGACCGGAGGGTAAGGGCAAGCGCCTGTTTCGGATGGCCCCGCTGCACCATCACTTCGAGCTGGGCGGCCTGCACGAGACCCAGGTCGTTGCGCGCTTTTACCTGGCCGGTGGCCTGCTTGCCGCCCTCGCCCTCTGGCTGAATGAATTGACGAGCCTGGCAGTTTTCTAACAATTTGACCCGAGGTAAAAGCGGTCGCAGACTCGTTGCTGACCGGCGTTCTCACCGGGCCGACCGCGCGCATTTCTCATAAATCGAGTGGTGGCGGTTGACAAATTAGCGTATAAATGCTCAGCAGGGCCAGGGTCGCCGACGAACAAATCCGGGCGCAGTCGCGCTTTCAGCCTGCCGTTATTGCTGATATTATCGTTAGAGAACTTCGCAATATCCTTTTACACAAACAGTCTGCAGCCCCGAATTTGGGTTCTCTGCTTGAAAAGCCTGCGGCTCAGGGTTCTGGAATCATCTATCCACAAACTTCAGATCCAGGGAAAGCTAAGTTCAGCCACACCGGTACACAAGGCCGGATATCTGTGCGAGGAGCGCAAACTTGACGATTAACACTTCCCCTGCGCCGGGCATCCGCGCGCACAACCACGCACTGCTCAACCGCCTGGAAGACGTCACCTACCGGGAAGTGCTCGAAACCATCCCGCGCGAGTGCTTCGAGAAAAACACCGGGCGCGGGCTTTGGGCAGTCGCGGTCCATCTGGGAGTGCTCGCTCTCTCCTACTGGCTGCTCTCAATCGTGCCGGTCTGGGCCGCCCCAATCCTGTGGGTCTGGATCGGGACGGTCTACTGGGGCAACTTCGTCCTCGCTCACGACTGCGGCCACCAGTCTTTTTCGCCAAACCGGCAACTGAACGAATTTGTCGGCCACGTCATGCTGCTGCCGACCCTGTATCCGTTTCATAGCTGGCGGATCATGCACAACCGCCACCACGCCTGGACTAACCACCAGGACAAGGACAACTCCTGGCGGACGATTCGCCCCGAAACCTACGAGCGGATGTCTCCCCTTAATCGATTCTTCTATCACCAGGCCCACGCCTACGCCTGGTGGTTCGCGTCGGAAATTCACCTGTTTGCTTACCACTACGACAAGCGCAAGTTCCGCCCGCAGGAGTGGCCCGAGGCGCGCCTCTCGATCGTGGTTGTACTCGCTTTTGCCGCCCTCTTCTTCCCGGCCCTGCTCTACTTCGGTGGTCTCTGGGGCTTCGTGAGCTACTGGCTGATGCCGTGGGTTGTCTTTCACTTCTGGCTGAGCACCTTCACCCTCATCCACCACAACCACCCCGACATCCCCTACCACCCGGCGGACGAGTGGACCCCGGTCAAGGCGCAACTCTTCGGTACCGTCCACTGTGACTATCCCTGGTGGGTTGAGCTGGTCGCCTACAACATTGGCGTCCATATTCCCCACCACCTCTCGACGGCCATCCCGTACTACCACCTGCCCGCCGCCCACCGGGCGATCAAGGCCCACTGGCCCGAGTACGTCCACGAATCGAAGTTCAACTGGACCTACCTGCGCTCGATCGTGAGCACCTGCCATCTGAGCGACCCGGAAGGCTACCACATCCCGGTCGGCTCCCACCGCCCACACAGCAAGTAGGACTCGGGGCACTCTTAAGCGCGAACTGGGGCTGCGACTTTCACTGCAATCCCAGTTCGCGCTTAAGTTGTGCCAGCGACTCGGGTTTGATGTAGCTGTCCGAACACAATAGTTGTGGCGGGCGGATGAGGTCGGCGCGCATCTGGTGAATGGTCGTTTTGACCGCCTCGAAGCTTGCCTGGTCGGTGATGATCGTCTGGGCGCTGCGGACGACGGCGCGCAGGCGGGCAGTGTCGGAAAGCTGCGCGGTGAGCACCAAGATCTCTTCACCGCGCAGACTGTGGGAGATGATGCCCACCACGCGCAGGATTCCTGTACTCAAGCTCACCACTCCCAGGCAGCTGTCCTGGGGTAGGGTCTTCACCACTTCAATTTCTTTTTCGTACTCGTTGATGTCGAGGCTCAGTACCCTGACCCCGTAGGGAGTGGCAAGCGCCTGGGCCTGGTTCAGAAAATAGCGGCTGGTCACCACCGTGCCGGTGCGGGTCTTGTCGAGCACCCGTTCTAACTCTTCAAGCGGCACCATCTGCACCGGAATTTCGAGCGCCTGGCTGAGTTCCTGGCTCATCAGTTCCCCGACACCGAGATCGGCGGCCGGGGCAGCCACCAGGACGACCGCGCTGCAGCAGAGCCGCCAATCGATCTCGGCAATAAAAAGGCTGAGGGCCTGTTCGAGGGAACAGCCGAGTTTGAGCAGTCGGTCGATACTCTCCTGCACCAGGGTCTGAGCCTGCGGGTACTGGCTGAGATGGGCAAGCCGGTCGCTGGCCTGGGGAGTGAGGGCCTTGACGTAGATACCTGACCCCGCCTGCGCCTCGACGAAACCGAGTTCTTCGAGCTGGCCGTAGACTTTGTTGACCGTGTTGCGGTGCAGGCCGGTCACCATCGCCAGTTGTCGCGTGCTCGGCAACTGGTAGCCAGGTGGAAACTGGCGCGAGGCAATCGCAAAGCTAATCTGGTTGAGCAGCTGGGTCGAAGCCGGTACATCGCCGTCCGGCTGGATGTGGAAGCGGAATTTCATCGAGCGCCGCAGTCAGGATACTCCGATTATCTACCCGCTCCCCGGCATGAGTGGCCCCGACGGTCATACTGAAAGCGGCACGCCCTCTCACCCTGCATGCTGACCCGTCTGCGCACCCAGTACCTGTTCTTTTTCGTCCTGGCGGCAGTGCTGCCGGTGCTGGTGCTCGGCATTGTCGAACTCTCGCTTTTCAGGCGGATGTCGAGTGGGCGCGAGGCGGCTGTGCTTCAGGACAACCTGCAGCTGGCCGACCTGATGAGCAGCAACTTGCGCTACGAGTTGAACCTGGTGCTCGAACCGACCCAAAAAGCTGCCGGTACGGTTCCCGACTTGCTGCAGTTGCCGCCGCCCGAGCAGGATGCGGCACTTGCCAGGGCAATGAGCACGACTTCGCTTTTTCGCCATCTGTTGCTGGTCGATGGGCGCGGCCGGGTCCTGGCCAGTGCCAGACCCACTCTCTGGCGCAACCAGCAATTGCCTGCGGCGGTGTTTCCAGCCCGCGCCTCGATTCGCCCCGTGCACTACTCGCCCGTATTCGGGTCGATTTACGACGCGGCGTCCCTGGCGGCAATCGCCTACGCTTACCCGCGCTTTGAGCGGGCCGCCCTGGTCAGTTTGCTCGACTTGAGCACGATCGAGGCGCAGATCTCAGCTCAATCCGGCCCGCGCCGCCAGGTCCGCGTCGTCGATCAGACCGGGCGCGTTCTGGGTCAACGCGTGCGCGGTGCCACCGATTTCAGCCGCCTTGCACCGGTACAGGCTGTCTTGAGAGGCGAGCGGGGCACGGCGCGCTTTCGCGAGCCAGGGGGTGAGGCTGTGCAGCTGGGAGCCTACGCGCCGGTTGCGGGGACCGGCTGGGGGGTGATTGTCTTGAGCGACGCGGGCGAAGTGTCGAGGGGCCTGTTTAGTTTCGAGAGTTTTGGCATCGGCCTGCTCGTCACTACCCTCGGCTCGATCGGCTTCGCCTTCTGGTTAAGCGAACGGATCAGCCAGCCCCTGCAGAATCTCAGTGTCCAGATGCAAGCGATTGCCGGCGGTCACCCGCCCCCGCAACCCCTCGCCGCGACCGCCGCCACGGCCCTGGAAGTGCAGGTGTTAATCGATTCATTCAAGACGATGAACGAACGCATCCGCTCTGAGACGGAGGCGAACCAGGCACTGCTCGCCAGCCTCTCCGCCGAGAAGACCAAGCTCGAACTGATCATTGAAGCCATCGCCGAGGGCGTCCTGGTCTATGACCTGGAGGGCCGCATCATCACAGCCAACCGGACTTTGTGGACGCTCATCAAGAGCGAACCGGCAGCCGTTCCTGACTGGCAGTCCCTCGAACTGCGCGACGCCCTGGGTGAACCGGTCGCTCCCAGGCAGGCCGTACTCGCCCGCGCTATCACCTCAGGACCGCTCAGTGCACTTTACCGGCGCACCGCCGCCGGCGGTACGGGCCGCATCTTGCAGATCACCGCTGCGCCTTTGCGCTCTGTGACCGGCGAGAGTGCCGGTGGGGTGGCAGTTGTACGCGATGTGACCGAGCAAAAAGAAGGCGAACGGCTGCGCGAAGACTTCGTAGCTACCCTCACCCACGACCTGCGCACTCCCCTGCTGGCAGCGGTGCAGACCCTAAACTTTGCCCTGGATGGTCAGTACGGGCCGTTCTCACAGTCGCAAAAAGAAATCTTTCAGGCGGTGGTCGAGAGTCATCGGGAGTTGCTTGGTTTAGTCGAGAGCCTGCTAACTATCTACCGCTACGAGGCCGGACGCATCGAGCTACACAAACAACCGACCGAGCTTGCTCCATTTATCGAGCAGTGTCTGGGCGAACTGGGGGCGCTGGCTCGGGCGCGCAACCTGTCGCTCTCGCTTGAATCGGTAGAAGATCTACCGACCGTTCCCGTAGACCGCCAACAGTTGCGGCGGGTCGTGGTCAACCTGGTGGACAATGCTCTCAAATTCACCCCGGTCGGCGGCAAAGTGCACTTGCAAATCAAGGCAAGCGGAGCGGGGGTCGAGGTGGCCGTACACGACAGCGGCCGGGGCATTTTACCGGCACGACAGGCTCATCTATTTACCCGCTTTACCCAGGAAGGGAGTTACGGCACGGGTCTCGGTCTTTATTTATGTCGCCAGATAGTCGAGGCCCACGGTGGTCAGATCTGGGCAGACAGTAAACCCGGCCTGGGCAGCACTTTTTATTTCACCCTGCCGGTGAGTGCCCTATGATCTCGGTGCTCATCGTTGAAGACCACACCCTGATGCGCCTCGGCCTGCGCCAGATGATCTCCCGAGAACCCGACCTGGAAGTCATTGGTGAAGCGCGCGACGGCGAGGAAGCCCTCGCCCTCAGTCGCCGCCTCAAACCGGATTTGATCTTGATGGATCTGGGGTTGCCGGTCGTGAGCGGCATCGAGGTGACTCGCCTGCTCAAACTCGAATATCCGCACCTGCGCGTCCTTGCCCTCACGTCCCACGACGAGGATGAGAGCGTCTTCGGAGCACTCGCAGCCGGGGCGGACGGCTACTGCTTGAAGGGTTCACTCGATACACCCACGCGATTGCTGGCAGCCGTCCGGGCCGTGAGCAGCGGTGCAACCTGGCTCGACCCGGAAGTGGCGGACCGCGTACTGCGCGACTTAAGGCGCCTCCCGGCAACCGGGACACCCAACCCGCTCTCGGCCCGCGAGATGGAGGTGTTGAAGCTACTCGCCGATGGCCTCAGCAACAAAGAAATTGGCCAGGCACTCCACATTTCTGGCGGTACGGTGCGCGTACACGTAAGCAACCTGACCACCAAGCTTGGCGTCAATGACCGCGTGCAGGCAGCAGTAAGAGCACTGCGCGAAGGATGGATCGAATGAAGAAGATTACGGTCCCCACGCGTCGGCAACACTTCGAGTTGGTACCGTCACAAACGGCGTTGCTGGTGATCGATATGCAGATTGATTTCTGTGACCCTGCGGGTTTTTGTAGCCGGAACTTGAACGCCGATGTATCCGCGATGCAGGCCATCATTCCGCCCTTGCAGCAGGTTATCCAATGGGCACGCAGCCAGAAGATCTGGACGATTTACACCCGCGAGAGCCACAAGCCCGATTTATCCGATCTGTCGCCCTGTAAGCGGCTGCGCTACATCAACGCCGGTTATCCGGTAGGGAATATCGGCAACCGGGGGCGATTTCTAGTGCAGGGAGAGGCAGGCACAGAGATTATCCCCGAACTGGCTCCACAGGCGGAAGACTGGCAGCTAGATAAACCGGCTCAATCTGCATTTGTCGGAACTCCGCTGGAGCAGCGACTGCACGAGCGACAGATCACCCATCTACTCGTAACCGGGGTGACAACCGAGTGCTGCGTGCTGGGTACTTATCGTCAAGCGAGCGATCTCGGCTTCTACGCACTACTCCTAGAAGACTGCTGTGCAGCGTTTGAGCAGGCTGACCATGAAGCTGCTATCTCGGTCGTGTTGGCTGAGAATGGTGCGATCGGTTGGGTCGCCACATCAAAACAGTGCAGGGAAAGCCTTCCGTGACGCCACTGCTCAATTGGGGAGGCTACTGACGATAGGCGCGTCCCAACGGGCGCGAAATACGACGATCGTCATATGGATAGCAGCGCCTGTAGCCCTTAGCCTGTAGGTGACAGCCCATGCTGGAGGCTTGCTGTGTTTTTGCCGAATTTTGTCTTGGCAGCTGCGGCTGCACCGTCAGGCGACGCGCATATCGTCATGTTGCTGCTCATCGAGATCGGCGTCATCATCGCCTTTTCGCGTCTGATGGGGTTGCTCTTCAAAAAGCTCAGCCAGCCTCTGGTCATTGGCGAGATTGTCGCGGGCATCCTGCTCGGTCCCTCTTTTCTGGGGCTCATTGCGCCCGATCTCTCAGCCCAGCTCTTTCCGCCTGAAACTTTGCCTTACTTGAACGTGCTGGCTCAGATCGGGCTGGTGTTTTTTATGTTCTTGGTCGGGCTCGAATTCAACGCCGATCACCTGAAAGGCAAAGGGCACGCAGCGGTGGTTGTGAGCCACGTGAGCATCATTGCGCCCTTTTTCCTGGGTGCGTTGCTGGCGCTCTATCTTTACGAACCGCTTTCGACCAATGCCGTGCCTTTCACGTCCTTCGCGCTCTTCATGGGAGCGGCGATGTCGGTCACGGCCTTCCCGGTGCTGGCGCGCATCCTCACCGAACGCAACTTGCACAAGACTTACCTCGGGGCCATCGCCATCACCTGTGCCGCAGTCGATGACGTGACTGCCTGGTGCCTGCTCGCCTTCGTGATCTCGGTGGTGCGCTCGGGTGACTTGCTAGGTGCCGTACCGACCACTTTGCTTGCTATCGTCTACATCGGCTTCATGCTCACGGTGGGCCGCCTGTTACTCGTCCGCCTCGCCGATTTCGTCGAAAAAAGCGGCAGTGGTCGCCTTTCCCAGGTCTGGGTCGCAGTGATCTTTATTGGAGTCATCACCTCAGCCACGATCACTGAAGTGATTGGCATCCATAACATCTTCGGTGCCTTCCTGTTTGGGGCAGTGATGCCCCAGCGCCGAGTCTTCGTGCGCGACCTGGCTGAGAAGACCGAGGACTTTACGGTCGTCTTTTTATTGCCTATCTTCTTCGCTTATACCGGGCTGCGCACCCAGTTCGGCCTGCTCAACAACCAGGCGCTCTGGCTCGACTGCGCCTTGATCATCGTGGCAGCCACCATCGGCAAGTTTGGCGGCTCGACCATCTCGGCGAAACTCTCAGGCCTGGAGTGGCGCGACGCTTCGGCCCTCGGCGTGTTGATGAACACCCGCGGTCTGATGGAACTCATCATCCTCAATATCGGGCTCGACCTCGGTGTCATTTCGCCCGCCCTCTTCGCAATGATGGTGATCATGGCCCTGGTCACAACTTTTGCAACCACGCCGATTCTCGAATGGATCTATCCCACCCACCGGTTCGGACCGACTGCGGAACTGCCTGAAGAGCAGGCTGGGGAGGCGGAGGCCGCCACGACCTACGACATCCTGGTGCCGATGGCCAATCCGGATTCCCAGATGGGGCTACTGCGGCTTGCCCTGGCTCTCGCTACCCCCGACCGCGAGCAGGCCCGCATCCACGCGGTCAACCTGGTCCGACTGGGGGACGAATACAGCTTTGACAGCCTGCCCGAACAGGCCGAACAACTGGTAGCCCAGAGCCAGACGCGCCTCGACGCGCTCGTCGCCAAGGCGGGCGGCGACACCCGTCATATCCGTACTTTCAGCCAGGTCTCAGACGACGTGTCGGCCGACCTCTGCCGGATTGCCCAGGCCCGCGATGCCGACCTGGTGCTCCTGGGCTGGCACCGCCCGACCTTCAGCCAGGACCTGCTCGGCGGCAATGTGCGTCCTATCCTTGAATCGGCCGCAGCCGATGTCGCCGTCTTCATCGACCGTGGGCTCAACGTCGGTCACGGCACGCGCATCGTCGTTCCCTATTCCGGCACAGTTCACGACCGTCTGGCACTCGAACTGGCTTTGCGCCTCGGCATCAGCCACCGTGCTCAGATTAAAATTTTGCAGGCCACAGTGCTCAGCCGCGAAACGCGAGACCTGGTTGCTCTATTCCAGGAACGCGTCTCGATTGAAGTCTCAGCTATCCTCGACGAGCCACTGACCAACATCGTTGAAGCCTCCCGCAACGCCGATCTGCTGGTGGTAGGCTCCACTCCCCAATGGGGCATCGAGCGTCAGATCTTCGGGCAGCTCACCGACGAACTGGCGACGCGCTGCCAGTCTTCATTGCTCATCGTCAAGCACCACAAAACCGCCACACCCCACATCGAGACGCTGCTTGCCACCAAGCCGCAGCTCGTCGGTGCCCAGACACCATAACTGGAGAAGTGATGAAAGCAAACCCGAAAACAGTCGTTCTCTACCTGGGCATGGTCGGCTTTATCGTGCTCTCCTTCAGCTTGATCACGAGCTATGGAGCGCGCACCCTGCGTGCCCCTGACGCGGTCGGTGGTCAATACGTGATCGAGAGTGCCCTGGTTGCCGGGTGCTTTGCCCAGCCACCGCTCTTGGTAGTCGGGCAGTCGGGCAGTTATCTCAACGCCGATATTGTTGCAAGTGATGCCAAGAAAAACGTACTCACCCGTGCCCTCAAAGGCAACGGTGCACTAAACGGCCAGGTAATCTCCGGCAAACTCGCAGTTGCCGGTAGTGCCAAGCTGGGCACCTGCCCGGATAAAAAGACGGTCACAGTTGATGCTGTGATCAACCCAGAGGGTCTGCGCGGTCAATTGAAAGTTGGCTCTGAGGTCAGTCCACTGACGGGCAAGCTCAAAGCCGAGAAAAGTTAGAGAACTGGTGCGGATCGTGCCTTCAGCAGGCTGGAGCAGTACTCCGCACCGGTTGTGTTACTTGCGGCCGAGCAGGCGTACGACGGTAATGCCGACGCCGACGACAGCGGTAAGCGTCAGCAGGGTACCGAGGGTGTTGGACTTGCTCTGCTCGTCGGCAAATTCGCGCACGTCGCGCTTGAGTGATTTCGCCCGATGCCCGACGTCGTCTGCAAAGCGTTCGGCAAACTCGCCGACTTCGTGCTGGATGGTGTCGGCGCGGTCGCGGACTTGATCAGAAAAACGGTCGGTCATACGGCTGACCTTGCGACCGCCCGACTGAAGCTGGTCTTCCAGGCGTTCGGCGGTCTCGCGTAGTCGACGGGCAGTCTCAGCGAGGCCGCCGTCGAACTGCTCACGAGCATCATCGAGTTGCTCACGCGCTTCTTGCTGAATTTTAGAGAACTTGTCGCGGTGGCCCATGCTGAACCTCCATTGCTGTTTGTGCCTATTCTGAGTTTAGATTCGTCATCTAAAGTCCACCACCGGCAGCAGGCAGAACCTGGGCTCTGTCCAGGGGAGGAGTACGCCTGGTGATGTCTAGCGCACTGCCAGCCACTGGAATAGCGCGATGACCAGGTTGGCGACGGCTGCCAGTGCAAGTACCAGCAAAAAGTAAATAGCTCCGGCCTGCAAGAGAAGGAATTCGAGCGACTCAGAGGGGAGTTGTGCGTAGTAGTCGATCATGGCTGGTGGCCTCTGGAAGTTGGTGTCTTCGAGAACTTCGCTCTCGATATCGGTAGCTTAGGTTTTGTACCGGCCAGGGCGAGGCGCAAAAGGGCCACTTTCGTGTCTGGCACAGGACCCGGTCAGGTGACGATACCGGCGATACCGGGGGACAATTGCGCAACTGTCCTAACTCGGTCCCACGCTCTGGGATGACGACCGATAGTAAAACCAGCCATGTACCTGGAGACCCGTGAACGAGCCACCTGAACCCCTCAGCCTATCGACCAAGCTTGCTTATGGGGCCGGAGACCTGGGACCGGCCATCACCAGCAATCTGCTGGTCTTCTTTCTGTTGCCTTTTTTGACCAACGTCGTCGGTTTGTCGGCGGGAGTGGCGGGCAGTATCCTCGCCATCAGTAAAGTCTGGGATGCGCTGATCGACCCGGCCGTCGGGA
Source organism: Gloeobacteraceae cyanobacterium SOY_34_metabat_159 (assembly GCA_031399965.1). GTDB lineage: Bacteria > Cyanobacteriota > Cyanobacteriia > Gloeobacterales > Gloeobacteraceae > JANNPH01. The sequence continues at coordinate 41,258 of JANNPH010000131.1, forward strand.
TTTTGACGGACCGGACCAAGAGCCGCTGGGGGCGGCGGCGACCGTGGCTGTTGTTTGGAGCGGTGCCTTTCGGGGTTGCTTTTTTTGCCCAGTGGTTGGTGCCGTTTGCGGGCAATCCGGGGGCTTCTTTCTGGTACTACCTGTGTGTCGCTATCGTCTTCAATACGCTCTTTACGGCGGTCAACCTGCCTTACACGGCGCTCACACCGGAGTTGACGGAAGATTATGACGAGCGGACCAGTCTCTCCAATTACCGGTTTGCTTTTTCAATCGGTGGCAGTCTGGTCTCCGGGGTGGCCCATCCGCTGATTGTCGGGCAGTTTCCCGGCAATCCGGCGCTCGGGTATCTAGTCAGTGGCGGGGTCTGGGCGGTGCTCTCGGTGCTGCCGCTTTTCTGGTGCTTTTTGGGTACCCGCGAACGTTATCAGGCTGGAGAGCCGTCCGCGATGCCCATACAGGCGCAGTTGTCAGTCGCTTTTGCCAACCGTCCCTACCTTTTTGTGGTCGGGATTTATCTGTGTTCGTGGCTCGCGGTGCAGTTGACGGCGACGATTGTGCCCTATTACGTCGGTTTCTGGATGGGGTTGTCGGAGGTCTGGCTTGCCCGCACGATTCTTGCTATCCAGGGCACAGCCTTCGTAATGCTCTTTGTCTGGAGTGCTCTCAGTGTCCGGATTGGCAAGAAAGCGGTTTACTTTCTGGGGATGGGGGCGTTGATCACGGCGCAAGTTGGTCTATTGCTGTTGCAGCCGGGGCAGACGACGGCGATGATTTTGCTGTGTGTACTGGCGGGGATGGGGGTCTCGACGGCTTACTTGATCCCCTGGTCGATGTTGCCGGATGTGATTGACCTCGATGAGCTTGAAACGGGTGAGCGGCGCGAGGGGGTGTTCTACGCGCTATTGGTGTTGCTGCAGAAAGTTTGTCTTGCCGGGAGTTTGCTGCTGGTGGGTCAGGTGCTCGACGCCTCGGGCTTCATTAGCGCGAGTGAGGCGGTGCCGAACCCGACTCAGCCGGAATCGGCTCTTTTTGCTTTACGGCTGATTATTGGGCCGATTCCGGCTGTGGCTTTGTTGTTCGGATTGCTTTTTGCCCGCTGGTACCCGATTACCAAGGCGCGTCATCAGGAGATTCTTGCTGCTCTGGCGGCGCGGCGGGAGGCAAAGGCTTCTTAGCTTCGAGCCCTTGAAGGAGAAGGATGGGGGAGTTTGACGTGGGCTTTAGAGTCTGTGGATGTGGGGGGCAAGGGGCTTCCGCCCCCTACCCCCCACACCCCCTGACCCCCGAGCAAGGGGCGGCGTCCGCCCCCTGCACCCCCTACAAGGGGAGTCTGGTGGGGCGTCAGATGGGATT
>JANNPH010000132.1:0-12503 GCA_031399965.1 Gloeobacteraceae cyanobacterium SOY_34_metabat_159
AATCCCATCTGACGCCCCACCAGACTCCCCTTGTAGGGGGTGCAGGGGGCGGACGCCGCCCCTTGCTCGGGGGTCAGGGGGTGTGGGGGGTAGGGGGCGGAAGCCCCTTGCCCCCCACATCCACAGACTCTAAAGCCCACGACACAGCCCCACCCCAAAACTCAAGCAGGCTTAAGCACCTCAACACCCTCCGCCCTGGCGACAATCACCTGACTGGTAAGGTTCACAAAAAGCCCACTCTCCACCACACCAACCGTCCGCGCAATCGCCGCCTCAAGCGCCGCAGCATCCCCAATCGACTCGAAAGTACAGTCAAGAATGTAGTGGCTACCATCCGTCACGTAGGGCTCCGACCCCGACGTTACCCGCAATTGCGGCACCGCCCCCAGCTTTTTCAGCGCCTGCTCAGTCGATTGCCAACCGAAGGGAACGACCTCGACAGGCACCGGCCCCTTACTCCCCAGACGCTCGACCAACTTAGAAGCATCGACCATAATCACCAGCTGCTTACTGGCACTCGCCACAATCTTCTCACGCAGCAAAGCCCCCCCCAGCCCCTTCACCAGGTAGAGACTGCCCAGTTCAACCTCATCAGCCCCATCGATCGTGACATCCACCGCCGGAAATTCAGCGAGCGTACCGAGTCGGATGCCCAGCGACTCCGCCTGCTGCCGGGTCCGTTCAGAAGTGGGAATCCCGACAATATCGAGCCCCTGCTTCACCCGCTCCCCGACCGCCGCGACTGCAAAAGCAGCCGTCGAACCGGTACCCAGGCCCACCACCATTCCAGACTCAATCAGCCGCACCGCCTCAGCAGCAGCAGCCTGCTTCAGTTCATCCATATTCATGGGCATCCTCACAGCAACATTTCCAGACTACTAGAGAGCCGACGACTAAAGTCACGCTTCAACCAGGCCACTATCGAGCAGGCCACAAGCCATCGATTGAGAAAGCGCATCGATATAAAAAAGACACTGAGCCTGCAAAGCAGCATCTTCATCAGAAACAAAGTGCGAGAGCAGGACAAACCCGTTTTCGCCGTGCTGGCGTTCAACCTCCCCCGAGCGCGACTCAAGCCAGGCCGCCTCCCGAGGCGTGACACCGTAATGCGCGATGCACGCCTCAAAAAGCGGCTCGATCATATCCGGCACCAGCGCCTCGATCCCGACATTGAGCGCCGCCGTCCCGACCTGCCAGGGTAAATCGACACTATAGATAGCCGCCCGCAACAGCGAGTCATGGTGCAACCAGACCCGATGAGGCCGATAGCTCCAGGGGTCCGCCTCAATTTGCTCTACCGGCCCCCCGAAAGCTCTCACGATCCGCGCCAGGATATCGGTATCGCCGTCTTTATCTTCAGCCCGCCCGGCCAGCAATTGCCCCGCCTCGGCAGGCCGCTTACTCATCAAGAATGAGACGTGGGTACCAAAGGCAAGCAAATGCCACATCAGGCCTGAGAAATAGCGCTCGGCATCAGCCGGAGTTGCCGTTCCCCGCCGCATCGCCTGCATGAACGGATGTTCCAGCATGCGCTGTCTACGGGGCTTAATCAGGTCCTCACGTGCCTGCTCAAGCCAGGGAGCATAGCGAGGTCGCGTTTGAGAGTCAAGCATCTAAATTTGGGGTAAACATCCTCTCGGAGGGTAACACCCCTCAGCCACAGACAGCAGGCTTACGAAAGCCCTTCGCGCAGTTCCGGCGGCAAATCTTCAAACTTTGGTGTCTGGCCCAGTCCACGCAGGCGCGATTCAAGCGCACCCTCTTCCGCCAGTTCCATCAGGCGATCGAAGTCGGCGTTCTGGACTGAGGCGCGAGCCTGCAACATGTACTCGTAATGCGGGCAGGCCTCGGGCTGTCCGTTTGCCGCCTCGATACACCCCTGCTGGCAGACTTCTGCGCAATTTCTATCAACCATTTTAGATACTCCCGACACTCAGCCACCAATGGTACACCCGCAGGCCGACCCTCGCCTCTAAGAGTAGACAGATCTCACCCAGCCCATAGCCCCTCAAGTTTTCTCAACCGGATAGAACCAGGCTTAATTTTGACCGGAGGCCGATATCGGTGCAGCCGTCTTCAGTTGCTCATACTTCTGGCGGTACTTGTCATAAAGACGAGTCTGCCGGTTGGCGAGACTGATCGGGCGGCCCTGAATAAAAGCCATCTCGACACGAGTCGAAATTTCAAGTGGGTCACCGGTTGTCACAATTAAAGTTGCGTCCTTGCCGGATTCGAGCGAACCGAGCCTCCCTGCCACACCGAGAATCTGGGCCGGGTAGAGGGTAACGGCTTTGAGCGCTTCCAGTTTCGGTAGGCCGTGGGCAGCAGCCATTGCCGCCTGGTAGGGCAGGTTGCGGTCGTTGTGCGCCTCAAAGGTAGTGCCGTCGTTGGCGATGGCAAAGCGCACCCCTGCTTTAAAAAGCTTCGAGGCGTTGGCAAAAGTAGAGTCATAGCTGTCTCCACGGCGCACCGGCAGAGTCATCACCGAGCCGATAATCACCGGGATATCGCGGGCTTTGAGTAGACCGGCAAGCCGCCAGGCATCCTGACCGCCCACCAGAACCATCGAGAGCTTTTCACTCTCGCTCCAGTCGAGGGCCGACTTGATCTGATTGGCTGCCTCGGCGTGAATAAAGACCGGCAGCTTACCCTCAAAGACCGGGAGCATCGATTCCCAGCGCGCATCGATTGCCTGGGCCGTACCGTTCGTCTTACGGGCAATGCTGTAGGCGCGGGCGACCGCGAAGGTGTCGCGCAGCTGGCGCAACCGCCGGTCGATATCGGTCTGTTGGTCCTGGGCAGATTTTGGGAAGTTGGGGTCGCGGTTGATGGTGAGCGTCGGCCAGAAGAGGTGCAGGCCCACCCGCGACTTGAGGGTCATATCTTCCCAGGTCCAGCCGTCGAGCTTGATGAGGGCGGAGGTACCAGCTACCAGGCCGCTATTACCCGCCTGGGGCACACTCAAAGCGGTCAGTACACCGTTGGCGCGGGCGACAGGGAAGAGTTCGCTATCGGGGTTAATCGAGACCTCGGCGCGCACGTTCGGGTTGATGGCTCCCGGTTCACCCGTGTCAATCGTGGCGCGCACTGCGCCGATTTCGACCAGGCCAAGCACCGTATTCGCTGAGACCAGACCCGGATAGATATGCTTGCCGCTCACATTTACGACCTCAGTCCGAGCGGGCAGCGCCAGGGCGCGACCCACCGAGCGGATCAGTCCCCCTTCCATCAGAACCTGGCCGTTTTCAATCGTCTCGCCACTCACCGTGTGCACAGTCGCCCCGGTGAGCACAATCGGACGGCTCTGGGCTACGGGCGGGATCTCCTCGGAGGCACGCAGGGCATTAACGTTCGCCGAGATTGTGGAAGTCGTGATCAGAACAGTTGATATGGCCGCGGCCATCGTGGTACAGCGAACGGTGTTCCAAGGCATGAACGTAGCTCCTCGTATCGGTCGGTGGCGGTGGGGTGGCCGTGTCGTCAGGTTTCTGGGGCAGGGCGAGGGTTTTCTGGCGTTCGACGAGCGCTTTCTGGATCAGTGCTTCGCGTTCGCGGTCGTTGGATTCGCGCAGGGTGCGGTCCCGGTCGAGGTCGAAATATAGCCGTCCGTCGATCCAGGTCTGCTCGGCGCGGCTATAGGCCGAGAGGGGCGAACCGCTCCAGAGCACGAAGTCGGCGTCTTTACCTGCTTCCAGGGAACCCACCCGGCGCTCGATGTGCAGTTGTTTTGCCGGGTTGAGGGTGACGAATTTGAGCGCTTCTTCTTCGCTCATACCGCCGTACTTGACCGCCTTGGCAGCCTCGGTGTTCATCCGCCGGGCCAGGTCGTTGCTGTCGGAGTTGAAGGAGACGACGACGCCCGAGCGGGCCATCAATGCGCCATTTTCGGGAATGGCATCAACTACTTCGTACTTGTAGCCCCACCAGTCGCTGAACGAAGAGCCGCCCGCCCCGCTACGGGCAATCGCCTCGGCCACTTTGTAGCCTTCGAGGACATGCTGAAAGGTGGCGATTTTGAAGTTCATCTGCTCGGCGAGGCGCACGAGCATCAAAATTTCGTCCTGTCGGTAAGAGTGCGAGTGGAGGAGGCGCTTGCCCTGCAAAATCTCGACGAGGGCTTCCAGTTGCAGGTCGCGGCGCACCGGCACGGCCGAGGCCCCGCTCTTAAAGCGCGCCGTCGCCAGTTCGTAATCGCGGGCGGCGGTGAAGGCGTCGCGGATCAGTTGCTCAACACCCATGCGCGACTGCGGGTAGCGGGTTGAGCGCTCGCGGAAAGACTGCTTGACGTTTTCTCCCAGGGCGAACTTGATACCGGCCGGTGCCCCTTCAAATTTGAGGTCTTCAGGTAGACCGCCCCAGCGCAGCTTGATCACCTGGTTTTGCCCACCGATCGGGTTTGCCGAGCCGTGCAGGACGTTGGCGACCGTGAGGCCCCCGGCCAGTTCCCGGTAGATGCTGATGTCGGTTGGGTCGAGCACGTCACCGATGCGTACTTCGCTGGTAATCGCGTGGGTACCCTCGTTGATGCCCTGACTGATGGCTGTGTGGGAATGGGCGTCGATCAGTCCCGGTGTGACGTGCTTGCCGCGCCCGTCTATCACCACGGCCCCGGCCGGAGCGCTCAGGTTGCGGCCGACACCGACAATCTTGCCCCGGTTGACGAGCACATCGGCTTCCGGTAGTCGCCCGGCCGGACCGCTCGTCCAGACCGTCGCACCGCGCACCAGCACCCACTCGTTCTGGACGGGGATGGCGCTCAGGCCGTACTCGCCTGCCGGGTAAGTAGGCTTGCCGGCACTTACTTTCTCGCTGACAGATTCTACCGGGGGCACAAAAGCAGCGGTGCGGGTCGCCTGCCAGCTAAAGAGCTGACCGTCCGGCAACTGACCGCTCCCCTTCATGGCACTGCCCTCGACGCGGGCTGTGAGGCGGACCACTCCCGAAGGGAGGCCGAAAGCTTTTGCTGGGGCAAGCAGAATGAGTTGGTCGTCTTTACTGGAGGCCCCGACTTCGCTATCAGCAATCGTCACTTTCGGCTTTGCCGCCTCGCCTTTGATGGTGAGAGTAGAAGCCGCCTTCACCCCGGTCCAATCGACTTTCCAGGTACCGCGGGCATCGGCTTCGTAGGCGCGCTCGGTCGGATAGTACTGGCCATCTACCCAGACGGTGAGCACGTTCGCCTTGCCGGTAAATAAGTCACCGTCGGCGACCACCAGGTTGGCCACTTTGCCGGGGTCGAGGGTGCCATAGCGCTCGGAGATATTGAAGAGGCGGGCGGGCGTCGTCGTGAGCGCGGCGAGGGCATTTTCAGCACTCAGCCCCCGACCGACTGCTTTGCGCAGCCGCGTCCAGAAGTCCTCGGGCCTGGCCAGCTTGGCCGTGGTGAAAGCAAACGGAACACCGGCAGCAGCGAGGCGAGCCGGGTTGCTGGCTGCCTGCTCCCAGTGCTGCAGCGATTCGAGGGTGACATCGAGCGCTTTTTCGGGCGTCTCCACTTCGGGGGCGGCCGGAAAGTCGAGGGGCAAGATCACCGGCACTTTCTTAGCCTGCAAAGCCTGAATCATCCGGTACTCGTAGCCGTTGCCCCGCAAGTAAGGCACCAGGTCCATCTCGGCGGCGATGCGCAAACCCCGCAACAGGTCCAGTTCGTCGTCCGCCTCGAAGACGACCGGCAACTTTTTATCCTCCGCCCCGGCGAGGGCTGCAAGCGCCTCGTTGGTCTCAGGGCGACTCAGGCTCTGGGGTTGCTTTGCGTAGGCGAGTTGGGCCTTTCGGTACCAGTCGGCATCCAGGAAAGTCTGGCGAACCAGGGCCACTGCACCCATCAGCGAAGTGGGGTAGACATCCTCGCGAAAGCCGGCCTGCTCAAAGGCGACGTGCTGGGCGACCACGGGTTTGAGAATCGACTGGTTACCGGCCAGGCCGCTCAGATTGATCAGGGTGCTGCTGCCCCGGAAGATGCCCCGGCCCGGTACGACGAGCGCAGTCGTAAAACCCAGGGACCGTAGCTTCTCGGTCTGCTTCGCGTCAATGACCAGGTTTTCTCCCGCGTTGCGCTGGGGAGTGACCCGCGCATTCCAGGAGACTGCTCCCGGTTGGGCCGATTTTGGCGTCGGCGGAGCCGCAGCCGGGTCGTCCGCGACCGGTTTGACCGGCTGCAGTGCTTTAGGCAGGTCCAGATAGGAGTAGCTGTCGATAAAGCCTGGATAGAGCGTACGGCCCGTCAGGTCCCAGACGCGGGCGTCCGTCGGCACTTTCACCCCAGCCCCAACTGCCTCGATGACCCCATTACGCACGACGAGCGTGCCGCGATCGATCACCTTACCGGGGGCGACGACGATGCGGGCATTAGTAAGGGCGTGGACGCGTGGGCTCTTATCGCGCAGCCCCTCGATCGGCGCGGTCTGCTGAGTCTGGGCGATGGCGGGTGTAATAGTGATGAGCAGCAGGCTCAAAGTCTGACGCACAAAGGCAATCGGCATGACAGCTTGCAAATAGAGAAGTCGGAGCGCATCTTATCTCACCGCTCGGACAACCTGCCTGAGTGCTCACAGTCTCCGCTAATTTTTAATATTGCTTAACAATCAGCCAGTAGCCCCTGAGCGGTGGCCAGGGCACCGGGGCGGGCAAGGTAGGTATCGATATAAAGGTCCAGCCAGCCATTCAGTTGCGGCGCGTCCTCGACGTTGTCAGCCAGGATATTGCTCCACAAGTAGGCTTCCTGGCGTTCTACCAGACCCAGGGCACAGTGTACGGCCAGGGTCTGCAGGCGGCTGAGCAGATCCTGTTCTTCACCGGGACGGGCCGGAAGAATTCCAAATAGAGCGAACACGGCTTCCCAGCGGGTCATGATGAGAGCAGGAGTGCCATCGACCAGTAGGATGTGCGGCAGGAAGACAGGAGTTTGAGCGGCGGAAAGCATGGAAATTTTCAAGTGCGTCGAGGTTGAAGCTAGATTACCCGCTACCGGTAGTTTGCACCCACCGTGCGTCCACGGACGTTACTGTAGCAAAATATACACCCGTCCGGGGCCTGATCCGCAAAATTTCTGAGCTGCCGTTAGCGTTCGCTCTGGAGAGCGCCGATCAATTCGTAAAGGCCGGGGCGGTTGAGCCGGTAGCTGAGGGGGTGGGCGATGAGCCGAGCGGTGCTGTCGAAGATTTTTTCGATTTCAAGTAGGCCGTTGTCGCGCAGGGTGCGCCCCGAAGAGACCAGATCGACGATTGCCTCGGCCATACCGGTGAGGGGGGCGAGTTCGACCGACCCGTAGAGAGGAATCAACTCCACCGGCAGCATCTGGTGCTCGAAGTAACGGCGTGCGCAGGTGATGAACTTGGAGGCAACCCGGCAGTAGGCAGGTAGATCGGCCACCGAGCGGTAGGGACTGTCGCTTTTGACGGCCACCGACATCCGGCAGTAACCGAAGCCGAGGTCGGCAATCTGGGCGACGGGCAGTTGTTTTTCTTGGAGCACGTCGTAGCCGACCACCCCCAACTGGGCCTGGCCGTAAGCGACGTAGACCGGTACGTCCGTGGCGCGCACTAAAAGACCCTCGTAGCGTCCCGAGGCATCTTTGAGGCGCAAAAGCCGGTTGCGGTCTTCTAAAAATTCGCCGAAGTCGATGTCGAGTGCCTGCAGGCGGGCAATCGTCTCTTTGAGCAGGGCACCCTTCGGGAGGGCAATCGTCAGGGTCACTCCTGCCAACCCGGCTTCGAGGGCGGCTCCTGGTTGGTGTTACTTTCAGAGCGCTGGATCGGTTCTGGTAGGGCCTGCTTACCCAGGGAGAATCCCGGCAGCATCTCCGAGAGTTGCAGGCCTTCGCGCATGCTGCGTGCCTCACGCACTTTGTGCCAGACCGAACGCGACATCAAGAGCCGACGTTCGATATCTTCAGCGCCAAGAGACTGCAAGAATTCTTCGCGCTCGGTCTGATAGTCGGCTGAGACCAGGTGCAGGGCCTGAGGCGGGTAGTTTTGCAGGATGCGGGCCATGTAGATAGCAAGCTGCGGGTAGAGCCAGGTATAAGCCGGGTGGACGAGCAGGTGGGCGCGGTGGGGCTGCAGGCCGGTCTTGGAGAGCAACAGGTGGAAGCTGCCGATGGCTGCTTTGCGCTGGGGCTCGTAGACGTAGCGGGCAACGCGCTGGACCTGGGTGACCGACTCGGCCATCAGGTCAAAGGAGCGCGCTACCAGGTTGCGCTGGAAGTCGTTGGGGTGACGGTCGTAGATCTGGCGGACCATCGGCGGCATCGTCGCCGTGTCGAGCTGGCAGAGTAAAGAAGCGTCAGCGTTGCTCATCGGCAGCAGGTTGAGCGGCTGCGTCTCGCAGTGAGCGAGATTTGAGAGCACCTGGGGCGACAATTCCCAATAGCAAAACTGAGCAAGCGACTGAAAACCGTTTTCGCGGTAGAGAGAAAGGGCACTGCGGTTGTGGATGTCGACCTCGACCATCCAGTTGCGCGCTTCCCGGTAATATTCAAAGACGTGGCGCAACAGGCGCGTACCGACGCCCTGGCCGCGCATCTCCGGGGCGACAGCGATGTGCTCGACCTGCCAGGTCGTGCGGTCGGCGTTGGCAGGACGCACCTGCACCAGTCCGACAATCTGGCCATCGAGCTGAGCGACGTGCAAACAAAAAGTAAATTGCACCGGGTTCGGAAAAAAGCTCAAGAGCTTTACCGGTCCGTAAAGGCGATGAATGCCGCGCAGGGGCTGGAGCACCCCCGGGCTTGGAAAGGTCTGACAGCCGCTGGTGTCGTCGTAGAGCTTGCGGACAGATTCAAGATCGCGGTACTGGACGGGACGGATCAGCATAGGATGCGCTCTGCAAAAGATCTCACGAGCAGATCTCGACAATTCCATAGTAGCGCTCGGCCTGCAACCCTAAGAAACCTGACTGCTCCAATCCAGGAGAGCACTCAACTGGTAGAGGGTGATAAAGCTCAACTGCCACAGCAGAATCGGCAGCGGCCCCTGCTTGGCCTGCTGGATTTTCTTGGCCAGGTCCAATTCCCGACGGTTCACGATACCGCTGTCGAGGAGGTGATTTTCCAGTGCCTGCTGCCCGCTTTCGATAACCACTATGCTGTCCCGGCTCTCAATACTGCTGTTAACAATACGTAACAGCACGGACAACGGTTTGGGGATCATCCCTGCGAAGGAGTTTTCAGAACCCGTAGCGACGGATTGCCTGTTTTGCTTCTGAGGACTGAGCGTACTTCAAGAAGCTCTCTACCTGCGGAGAGGGCGGGTCCAGGTAGATGTAATAGAGGTTGCGGCGCAATGGATAGTCTTCGGCATTGCTCGCCGGCAGCAGGTCGTTGATCGGGACCACCCGTACCGTCTTCTGACGGACCGCCTGGGTCGAGGTGGCGTAGCCGATGCCATCGGTACCGAGGGCGCGCAGCAGCGGTGTCGTCTCGTCGCGCAGGAGGGTGGTGACGTTCTTCCCGGCGGCAAAGGGTTGGTTGTCCAGAACGACTTTTTGAAAGAATTCGTAGGTGCCGCTGTCGGGGTTGCGGTTGACCACCTTGAGCGGCTGATTGGGACCGCCTACCTGCGACCAGTTGGTGGCGCGGCCGGAGAAGATGTCAGCCAGTTGCCCGGTAGTCAGTCCGCCTTTAAAGGGGTTCTTGACGCCAACTACGACGGCAATCTCATCGGCCGCAATCACGACCGCTTTCAGGCCCTCCTGCGCTTCCTCGGGCTTGAGTGGGCGGGAGGCGGCTGCAATCTCGGCACGCCTGCTCAAAAGGGCGGCGATGCCCTGGTTGGTACCGTTGGCCTGGTAGGTGACGTTGGCCTCGGGGAAGCTCTGCTGATAGCCGATGCTGAGTGCTTTGTTGATGGCGACCATGCTCGTCGAACCATCGATGCGCAGGTTACCCGCAGCACTCTGACCAGGACTCGCGGGACGCTCGGGGCTACTCGATTGCTCCTGGGGAGCCGACTCTGGAGCGGGCAGGGGTGGAGCACCGTCGCGACCAATATCGGGGCCAGGGTCGGTCGATTGGGACTGCTTGAAGAAGTAATAGCCTCCGCCAGCCAGTACCAGTACCAGCAAAATGTAGACGATAGGCGGAATTTTCACGGGTTTCCTACCAGATGGGCCACACCGGCAGGAACAACTGTAGCACTCCTGGGTTTGAGACATGTATTTTTAGAACTTTTGTATCCAGAATCACGATTCACGGGTTGAAGACTTGTGAACCAATCTGTGAAGACTACGGCCGATGCTCTGGATATCCTCGGGCTACCTTGTATTTTTATCAGGGAGTTGAAGTCCGCACAAGAACAGGAGGGTATATTGAAATCGGTTTTAAAATACTTATTTTATGCTGCTCGATAAGCCTGATCCGTTTGCAGCGTTCCAGGGCCAGCAGGATCGCACGACTGTCCAGATGCCTTTGAGTAAAACCGCCCTCGACGGGTTGCAATGGCTAGTAACCCGCACCGGCAGCGCCGACATCCCTGAACTGCTGGAGCGCCTCGGGCGATCGACCCACAACGAAGAGGGAGTCCGCCAACTAAGAGAAGACCTGGTGGTGCAGCCACTGCTGCGGCAGGGGCTCCTGCTCAGTCCTTCTCAGTTTCGCAGCTTTCTAGACCACGCTCCCCTCGGCATCGCCGTCGCCCAGTGCAGCAACCACTGCTTCGTGCTGGTCAACCGCACTTTCTGCAGCATGCTCGGCTATAGCGAGGCAGAGTTGCTTGCCCTCAACTGCTATGCAATCTCTCACCCCGAAGACCTGCCCGCCGAGCAGTCCCTGGCCGAGGCGCTGATTGCTGGTGACACCGACAGCTACCAGCTCGATAAGCGCTTCGTTCGCGCCGACGGCAGCTGCTTCTGGGCACACCTGACTGCGGCCGGCGTCCGCGACAGTGCCGGGCAACTGCTCTACATCCTGGCTATGGTGCTCGACATTACCGAGCGTCGTCGTCACCAGGATCTGCTCGCTTCCCAGATGGCCGAACTCGAACGCCTCCACCTGCTCAAGGACGACTTTTTGAGCACCGTCTCCCACGAACTGCGCACGCCACTGACTAACATGCGGCTCGCCCTCCACATGCTCGAACAACCCGGCCCCGACCAGCGCCAGACCGTTTACATGGAACTGCTCAAACGCGAGTGCGAGCGGGAAGTGGAACTGGTGAACAATCTACTGGACCTGCAGCGCTGTGAGGCGAGCGTCGTCGAACCCGAGTGGTGCAAGCTGAACTTGCCGCAGTGTCTTGCCGGACTGCTCGCCGGGTTCACCTCACGTTTTGAAGCACAGGGCCAGCGGTTGGGTGTGGAGATACCTGCAGACCTGCCGCTGCTGCGTACCGACCGGGCCTGGCTTGAGCGGATCGTCGCCGAACTGCTGACCAACGCGTGCAAGTACGCACCGCCGGGGGCACGCATCGTCGTGGGTCTGAGCCGAGGTGAGGGCAAGGTGCTGCTCACGGTGGGCAACGACGGCCCGCCGATCCCAGCAGAGGCGTTGCCGCACCTGTTTGAGAAGTTTTACCGGGTCGCGGGTGGAGATGCGCGCGGAAAGGGCGGGACGGGTCTGGGTCTGGCGTTGGTGCGCAGCCTGCTTGAGCGGATGGGTGGGACGATTGCCGTGTGCAGTGCTGGTAATTGGACGGAGTTCACAGTGGCGCTACCGACAGTAGATTGATCACTGGGACTGCGCGAGCTGCCTGCCAGGGTTACCGTTTTGCGCGGCTACCCAGGAATTGGCCGAGCAGCAGCACAATGGTCGCCCCCAGGATCCAGCGGATCCACTTGAATATAGGTGGCTTTGTCGCTCCACGTTGGTGGCTCACCGAATTTCTCACCGCTCCAGTATTTGAAACCCACGGCGAGGACGACATCAGCTTCACCGGTGAACGGTTTCTTCCAGGCTCCACGAATCGCTAACGGGTGGGCTTCATCGACCGCCCCTTGTCCAGCGCGTCGGCAATAGACCGGGGTGCTCGTGAGTTCAGCGAGTTCTTTCAACTCCGCGGCGGCGCCGGACCAGAAGATCCCATCACCGCCAGCGATCAACGGCTTCTTGGCCTTGAAGAGGAGTTCAGCGGTCTTCTCGATTTGGCGGGGATCGCCTTGCGACCGGAGTTCGTCAAGGCCGTACACTTTCGCGCCTTTACGCTGCTTCTTCTCGTCATCAATGTGATAGAGAATGTTCTGAGGAATTTCTAGCATCGACACGCCCTGCGGTGGGTTGATCGCTTCACGGAAGGCCTGACGCAGGTCGACCTCAATGGTTGACCAATCGAGTACCCGCTTGGCGAACTTCGAGAAGGAGCGCACGACATCGGAGCCGTAGGCTTCTTGGAAGGAGCCAATGTAGTCTTCGGTGGTGGGGTGTTGGCCAGAGAGGCACACCACGGAGCTGTTGGTGAGTCCCGCCACACACAGGCCGGTCACGGCGTTCGTGAGTCCGCAGCCCGCCGTGACGCAGCACACGCCGGTCGTCCCTGTGACACGCGCATAGCCGTCCGCTGCGTAGGCACATG
>JANNPH010000067.1:0-6647 GCA_031399965.1 Gloeobacteraceae cyanobacterium SOY_34_metabat_159
GTAGCGGTCGAGCCAGTGATACGGCTGCAGTGGGATCCCGCTCACCTGGCGTAACGTTCGGTAGCAGAAGCTCTGAAACAAAAGCAAAAGCGCAACCAGCACTGCGAACAACACTGCACTTATCACCGTGGCACCCTGCTCAAATTTGCTCAGAAGGCACCCCACAGAAGATGGCGAGAGAAACACAATTTGTGTGGTGCTAACCTCTATTTCAAGAGTGCAGGGCGTCAAGAAACTCTCAAGATTTGGACGAACGCCCTATTCGGGTTTGAAGCGGTATCCCACACCCGGCTCGGTCAATAGATGCGCCGGGCGGGCGGGGTCGGCTTCGAGCTTGTGGCGCAACTGGCCCATGTACACCCGCAGGTAGTGGTTTTCGTTGGCGTAAGCCAGTCCCCAGACCTCTTTAAGTAGTTGTCGGTGGGTGAGCACTTTACCGGCTTTGTGCACCAGGACGCTCAGCAATTTGTACTCGTTGGGGGTCAGGTGGACTTCCCGGTCGGCGACGAATACCTGGCGGTGGGCAAAATCCACCCGCAAAGCCCCGGTGGTGAAGACTGGCTCCTCGACTGCGCCCCCGACGCGGGCGGCATGGCGAAGTGCAACCCGGATCCGGGCAAGCAACTCCTGCACGCCGAAGGGCTTGGTCAGATAATCGTCGGCCCCAGCGTCGAGGGCGGCTACTTTATCCTGTTCCTGGCCCCGAGCCGACACTACGACAATCGGGACCTGGGACCACTCGCGCAGACGGCGGGTGAGCATCAGCCCGTCCCCATCAGGTAGGCCCAGGTCCAACAGCACTAGGTCTGGCTGCCGGGCGGCGTACTCCAGGCCCGCAGCAGCAGTCGCCGCCTCCAGCACCCGGTAGCCGCCGCCTGCAAGCGTGCTGTGTAGAAAGTGGCGGATCTGTGGTTCGTCCTCGATGACGAGCACCATTGGAGCTTCATTCATTGTTCTTCCTCCTGCTCAAGGGCGGGCGGCTTCCCGTCAATTGGTAGGTAAAAGCGGAAAATAGTCCCCCCACTGGGACGGCTCACGGCCTCGATGCGGCCACCGTGGGCTGCGATCATGCCCCGGCAGATGGCGAGCCCCAGCCCGGCCCCACCCGTGCCGCCCGCACCCGCCACCCGATAAAATTTCTCAAACACGCGCTCCTCCTCTCCCGGCGGCAGGCCCGCACCCCGGTCCGCCAGTTCGACGCTCACCCCGCCACCGTCGCGGCGGGCGGAGAGATCTAGAGGCGAACCCGCAGGGGTATAGCGCAGGGCATTGTCGAGCAAATTAATCAGAACCTGTTCAATCAGCACGGCGTCCAGGGGCACCAGGGACAGGTCCGGGGCAAGGTCAATCCTCAAAGGTCGGTCTACGAGTTGCCGGTCGAGGCGGCCCACGGCGGCACCCACCACCTCTTCGAGCGGCTGCCATTCTTTGTGGACCTGGATGGTGCCCGATTCAAGGCGGGTCATCTCAAGCAGGTTGCCGACCAGACGGTTGAGACGTCCCGCCTCGCTATAGACCGCCTCTAGAGCCGCCCGCCGCTCGGCCTCCGGCGCGGGCGGCCCGACGAGCAGTGAACTGGTAATCCCGGCGATTACCGCGAGGGGCGTGCGCAGGTCGTGAGAGACCGAACTGAGCAGCGTCGAGCGCATCTGTTCGGTCTCAGCCTGCAGGCGCGCTGCCGCCGCCTCGCGGGCAAGCTGCAGACGTTCGATGGCAAGAGCCGTCTGGCTTGCAAAGGTCTCAAGTAGCTGAAATTGCTCCGGATCAGTCAAACGCTCAGGCAGTTTGACCCGGACCCGCAATACCCCCACCGTTCTCCCACCGCCCACCAGCGGCAGGTAAGTGGCGGCGGCAGCGGCGAGGGTATCGGTATGGGCACCCGCCGGCTGGTCATGCTCGTAGGCCCAGAGTACCGCCTCGGATTCAATGGGCACTCCGTCCGGTGGGGCGAATTGTTGCCGGTCGTTGGGCAGCAAGACAGTGGCCTCGCTCTCGAAGACCGCGCCGATGTGGCGGGCCGCGACAGTCGTCAGGAGATTCAGACTAGCCGCACCGGCAAATTCGCGGCCCATAGCATAGAGCGCGGCGGTGCGCCGCTCGTGCGCTCGGGCGACCTCAGCCTGCTGCCGAACCCGATCGGTCAGGCCGCTGATGAGCAGTGCCACCGTGAGCATCACCGCAAAAGTGACCAGGTACTGGGTGTCGGAGACCGCAAAGCTCAGATACGGAGGCACAAAGCAAAAGTCGAACGCCGCCACGCTCAGGACCGAGGCGAGGGTTGCAGGACCTCGACCGTAGCGGGCGGCGACGAATACGACGCCCAACAGGTAGACCATGACGATATTCACCGGAGCCAGCCGGTTGAACATCAGCCAGGCAACCGCCGTCGCCGCGACCACCACCGCCGCGCTACGGGCATAGGCGTCCCACGGGGCGGTGCGCCGTCCCGGCTCCTGGAATGACACGTTGCACCGCCCGCAATCTGACCGATCTCTATCTTTACCTCTGCCTCGTTCTGACGCCTGCGGTCTTGAGGTTATTTTTATGCCCCGGTTGATTGAATGGGACTAGAGACATCAGCAGACACAGCAACCGAATAAAGGCAACTTGGTGATGGATTCAATACAAAAGTTAGATGCAGGTTGGGCTGAGGCCGGTATGCGGGCGACGCGGGCAAGGTCGCTCTGGCGCCGTGCCTTTGTCGATTTTGCCCGTGGATTGAGTCCCGGCCATCGCTGCGCGGTGCTTGGGTGGCGTTTCTGCTCGATGAACGTGCGATTGCGCCCGAGACGACACTTCAATCATCCGTGCACTCCCATTTCCTACTGAGGCCCAAGATGGTCCTTTCCCAACGCCCGAGCGATCGATTGATCACACAATCCGTGGTGTTTGAAGACATTGCCGAGCGAGACTATGCCGCCGGGATGCTCATTTTTCTGACCGAAATTAGTCTGGCTGTCGAGTCATTGCTCGATTACCAGCAAGTGCTCAACCGGGTGGTTCACCTGGCCGTTCCGAAATTTGCCGACTACTGCCTCCTCGATATTGCCGACGAGGACGGCACACTCCAGCGTCTGGCAATTGCGCACCGGGACCCGGACAAAGAGCGGTTGATGCACCGGCTTCAGACTGGAACCCCAGAGCTGGTGAGGGTCGGCTCTGATTTGCGACTTTTTCGGAGCAAGCCGCCTGAGGCAATCACTGGAACGGCCCAGGACAGTGTGCTTGCCGAAGTGCTGTGCCCGGTTTCCTGTATTTCGGTGCCACTCCCCGTCCGGGAGCGGAAGCTGGGTGTGGTCACTTTCGTCACCGCAGAATCAGGCCGCTATTACTGCCAGGAAGACCTGACGGTGGCCAAACTGATGTCCCGCCACTTTGCCGCAGCAATCGACAACGCGCGGCAATTCGAGGCCCAGTACCGCGCCCGCATCGCCGCAGAGCAGGCCCTGGCAGAAGCCCGCGCCGGTGCGGTCTATTCGGCCGGACTTTCGACCGGCGTCCGCACCGATCCCGAGATTGGCCCCCACCAACCCAGGGGCCGCGCCCGCTCGTAAAAGCGCCTCAGAGTCTGCTCGTCATCGGGCTTGGTCAGCAGGGCTACCGCTACCCAGAGCACGGTGGAAAAGGCCATCGCAATCAAGATCTGCACGGCATAGTTGAGATCGGGAAAGAGGACCAGACGGACCAGCAAGTAGATGGCGGGTCCAGCAAAAGAGGCGGTGAGGCGAGCCTTGAGGTTGAAGCGCCACCACCACCACTGCGCCCAGTTGGCCGGCAGTTCGGCAGCACTCATGCCCAGCATAAAGACAGCAATGTCGAATACGTAGCTCACTCCCCAGACGACCCCCATCGCCAGGCTCAGCAGCAGCACCGGTACGAAGCGGCCGATATTGAGATAGTGCTGTTCGGGTCGATCCGGACGCCAGCGGCGGTAGAGGTCGTTGACGACTACCTGGGAGCCGAAGTTGAGGTTGCCGCTCACCGAGCCAATCAGCGAAGAGAGAATCGAGACGATGAGAAGGCCCAGTAGACCGTTGGGCAAGTAGCGCTGGAGCAGCAGGCCATAGGTCAGTTCGCGGTCCATCTCGCCTGTGTGCAGCCCCGGCCAGACGACGATTGCCCCGAGGGCAGGCAGGGTGAGCACCAGCAAGAAGGCAAAAAGCACCACCTCGGTCCAGACGTACATCTTGGCCGCCTCCCGACCGTTGCGGCACGAGAGGATGCGCTGGCCCTCGACCGCACCCCCCATCGGAGCCGCGTCCCCGCCGTAACCAATCGAGGTACCCAGGGTCCAGGCGAGGACAGCAAAGATCGAGAGAAATTCGTTGTCGATTGGCGGGACGCTGCTGATTACCTCGGAGCCGAAGCGGCTCACCAGGGAGGAAGCAAGACCGGTCGGGCCGCCGAAATCGATCAGCACCGCCACCATCAGCACCAGGTTGCCCAGCAGTACAAACAGGGCCTGGACCGCATCGATCATGATCACGCCCAGGTAACCGCTGAAATACAGGTAGGCAAGGATAATCGGCACGACAATAAGCAGGGTCTGCACTTTATCGAAGCCAAATAGCGGCGTGACGATCTTGCTGAGGCCCAGCAAGCCCGCCCCACTCCAGGCGACGATGGCGATAAACGAGGTCCGAAAAGCAATCCAACTGCGCATCAGACCCGCTCCCTGCCCCTGGTAGCGCAGCTCGTAAAACTCCGGGGCGGTGAAGATATTGAGCCGCCGCCAGAATACGGCGAAGAGGACACCACCGATTAAGAGCGCCCAGCCGAAGCGGCTAATGTAAAACCAGCCGACGTAGAGGCCGGTGACGGCGGCGATGCCGCAGTAGGCGGGTGCCACGTCAGCGTTGAGGCAGGTGCAGGCGTAGGAGAGACCGTTGAGCCAGCCCGGCAGTTGACGACCACCCAGGAAGTAGTTTTCGAGGCCGCTCTGGGCAAACTTGCGCAACGACCAGCTAATGGACACGATCATGCCCAGGTAGATGATGATCACCGCCCAGTCCAGGCCGTTGAGCTTCATGCGACGCCTCGAAACGCAAGTTTCGGATAGCGTATCGCAGTTAGAGGGCTATCGGGTCACTGTTTGGTTTTTAAGGGCGGCGTTGGGGCGCGAATTGAATGTGGCCGCTATTTGCACTTATCCACCCGGCCGATCTAGAGCCAGGTTGAGAGCCAGGACATTGACCCGCGGTTCGCCGAAGATGCCCAGGAAGCGTCCCTCGGTGTTGGCACTCACGAGTTCTCGCACCCGTGCCGGGTCAAGACCGCGAACCCGTGCCACTCGGGCTACCTGCACCTCTGCACCGGCCGGGGTGATCTGCGGGTCAAGGCCCGAACCTGGAGTGGTGACCAGGTCGATGGTTGGCTTAGTACCGTTCTTGGCGACGAACGCCTCGGTATCGGCCTTGACCCGATCGATCAGCACCTTGTTGGTTGGAGCAAGCTGGCTTGCACCGCTCGCCTCGGCCTTGTAATCGATGGAACTGGGGCGGCCCTGAAAGTAGCGGTCGGCACTGAACTTCTGTCCAATCAGCGAGGAGCCGACAATCCGGTTGTTGGCGTCCCGCACCAGGGAGCCATTCGCCTGGCCGGGGAAAGCGACCTGAGCAAAGCCCGTCAGGATCAGGGGGTAGGCGAGGCCACAGGCGATCCAGAAAAAGATCGTCATGCGGACACCAGTACCAATTTCACGAAGGGAAGACATTTGGGTTTCTCCAGAGAGGTCAGGCGAGGCCAACGGCCGTCACGACGATGTCGATCAGCTTGATGAAGATGAAGGGAACGATTAAGCCGCCTACCCCGTAGATGAGGATGTTGCGGGTGAGCAGGTGGTCGGCTGTCAGGGGCCGAAACTTTACCCCCTTCAGGGCAAGTGGGATCAGAGCCGGGATAATCAGGGCGTTGAAGATCAAGGCCGAGAGGATGGCCGAGGTCGGACTGGTCAGAGCCATGACATTGAGCACCCCGATACCGGCAGCGCTAAAGAGGGCCGGGATAATCGCGAAGTACTTGGAGACGTCGTTTGCGATGCTGAAGGTGGTGAGTGCTCCACGGGTGATGAGCAGCTGCTTACCGATGGTGACGATGTCGATCAGCTTGGTCGGGTCGGAATCGAGGTCCACCATGTTGGCCGCTTCTTTAGCCGCCTGGGTGCCCGAGTTCATCGCTACCCCCACATCTGCCTGGGCAAGCGCCGGGGCGTCGTTGGTGCCGTCGCCGGTCATGGCGACGAGCTTACCCTCCGCCTGGTTTTTCTTGATGACCAGGATCTTGTCCTCGGGAGTCGCCTCGGCAATAAAGTCGTCTACTCCCGCCTCAGCCGCGATGACGCTCGCTGTGACCCGGTTGTCACCGGTAAGCATGATGGTCTTGATACCCATGCTCCGCAATTCCGCAAAGCGCTCTTTGATGCCGGGCTTGACGATGTCCTTAAGGTAAATCACCCCGAAGATCTCTTTTCCGTCCACTACCGCGAGGGGAGTGCCACCCAGCCGGGAGACGCGGTTGGTCGCTGCGTCGAGGTCAGCCGGAATTTGACCACCCTGATCCTGGACGTAGCGCTTGATCGAATCGACTGCACCCTTCCTTAAGACCCGTCCGCCGGTAAGGTCGGTGCCGCTCATCCGGGTCTGGGCCGT
>JANNPH010000146.1:0-29279 GCA_031399965.1 Gloeobacteraceae cyanobacterium SOY_34_metabat_159
CTCGGCCAGGCGAGCGGTCAGGACACCGATCGAACAGCCGATCTCAAAGGCTGAGCGGTAGTGGGGCTTGGGCAGAGCGGCGAGGGTTTGGGTGTACTTGGCCGCCTCATAGTCGCTCGTCTCGAACCCCCACGGGTCCTCGTGCTCCGCGTAAATTGCATCGAAGTAATCGGGTAAAAGCGAAGGGCGCTCAGAACCACTCACAGGTTGACCTCCAGGTAAACTTCCCACGGCCGCTCGAAGTGGGAACGCATCTGCGGCAGCAGTCGAAACCCTGCCGGGTCGTCGTCGATCAGATCGGTCGTTTGCGAGCGATGGGCAGCAATGGCCTGGTGCTTGCGCTCGATTACCGTGGCGATGTCGAGCCGCCAGACGTGCACTTCTCGGGCCTCAGGCAGGTGCCGGGCTTCGACCTGCTCTGTATCCCAGAGCCAGACCGGGTACTCGATAAGGCGTGGCAGCGGACCGGCACTCAGGGCCGCAACGACCAGAGCAAAGGCGGCACGGTGGTCAGGGTGCGGGTCGCGCCGCCAGGGTAGTAGCACCGTTTGGGGACGCCCGGCGTGCTGAAAATACCTGCGCAGGTGTTCGGTAGCTGCTTCAAAAGGGGCACCCGCAAAAGGCAACTGGCCATCTTGCAGCCCGAGAAAGGTGACCGCTTCGGCGGATAGCCCAAGGCACTCCAGGGCTTCGGTCGTCTCGGCTTCGCGCAGGGCACGCAATCTGGGGGTGGGATAGCGGCGTGAATTCGGGTGAGACTTCGTGCCGTCGCTCACCACCAGAACCTGCACAGGACAACCCGCCTGGACCAGCAGAGCAATCGCCCCGCCGCAGCCGAGGGACTCGTCATCCGGGTGCGGAGCCACGATCAAAGTCGGGCCAAAGTCTGCTACCGCCGTGGGTGGACAGAGGAGAATCGCTTCCGGGTGGGAAAAAACGCTACTGGCGCTCATCACCTGACCACAGGCACTGGATGGGGTTGGTCTGCTCAAGGACGTAGCTGCCGACACTGGCCAGGGCCGCGTCGCAGGCCGGCTGGCGCAAATAAATAGTCAGGTCCCGGACGATGCGTTCGACCGGGTGCGGACGGACCAGGGTGCGCGCCCCACAGGAGCGTTCGACCAGTTGCATCACCTGCTGGCAGGCCGACTCCACCGCCGTACGCAGCATGTTGGCGTAGGTGACCGTCTTTGCGGCTGTGGCGTCATCCGTAGAGACCAGCAACTCCTCCATCAGGCGTGCCCCGCCTGTGAGCCACAGTCGCCCACTCTCGATGGCGATGGCTGCCTCGCCCATGCGCGCTTTCTGATAGGGGTCATTGGTGTATTGGCATTTGTGCAGGTGTTCACGCGCCGCGTCCAGTAGAGCGGCGGCCCCGCCCAATTGCACGGCGGCAAAGCGGATGACACCGGTGGTCAGCCAGGGCTGTCGGTAGTAGTCGCCCGGTTGGCCGATGAGGGCCGAGGCGTCCAGTTCGACCCCGGTAAAGTCAACCTTGAAACTGGCCGAAGCGCGCATCCCGAGCGGCTGCCACCAGGAAGGGTCAATCCTGGTCGTGACGCTGTCCATCGGTACCAGGCACAGCTGCCAACCGCCCCCATCCGGCAGGGCCGCCCCGATCAGTGCCCGCTCGACCTGGCCTGCCCCCGAGGCAAAGGTCTTTGCGCCCTCCAGGTAGTAGCGCCCGGCAGATCCGGGAACGAGTCTGACGCCGTCTTCAGATTCGGTGTTCCAGACTCCGAAGAGCTTGCCCCGGCTCACGTCGGCGGTGCAGACGAGTTGCTGCTCGCCTGTCCCGAAAAGTTGCACAAGCTGGACGGCATTGATGTGCCCTTCGTAGACGCGGCCGACGGCGAGGTTTCCCCACCCCAGTTGTTCGAGGATCTGCAGCAGGGTCAGGACCGTCCCCGGTGCAGTTCCCAGGCCAGGCCCACCCCGAGCGCGGGGCAGAGAGACAGCAAGCAGGCCCGCTGCTTTTAATTGTTCGAATTCCGCGACCGGAAAGGCGCCCTCGCAATCGACGGCACCGGCATTACGAGCACAGTAGTCGGCAACTGTCCTCGCTCTCGCCAGGGTTTCGCCAACGGCGTCATAGTCGGGCAGCGGGTCGGGAAGGAGTTGAGGAGCGACCGTGCTCCACTTGCTGTCTTTGATAAACATGGAGCGATCATCGGATATCTGCCCTGATTTTGTATTCACTCCGAAGGCAGAAGCCGCCTGCCTCCCCCCTTCTCCAGATGTGGAGAGCGGTTCCGGGCCGCTATGCTGCTGTGCGAAAGCCAGGGAGATTGTAATGAATGGACTGTTGACTGCGATGATTCCGGGAGTGCCCGCTCCGGGTGCACCGATCCCGACTCCCGCTCCGATGCCGCCTGAGCCGTTACCCCCCAGCCTGCCGACTCCGACCCCGGCTCCAATGCCGCCTGAGCCGCTGCCCCCTGAGTTGCCGACTCCGACCCCAGCCCCGATGCCGCCTGAGCCGTTACCTCCTGATCCGGCCCCGGCACCACCGGAACCCGAACCGATACCGGCCCCACTCTGATTCCTGGCCACTGCAGTAGACTCGAAGGCACCCCGGCAGCCTGACCGGGCACATTGCAGTGAGAGCAAGATGATCCGCATTCCCGTCGCCCTGCCCGCTGCCAGTTACGACGTCTGCATCGAGGCAGGCAGTCTTGACCGGATAGGCGAGTCTGCAGCCGCCCTCGGTAAAGTCAACCGTGCCCTGGTAGTCACCAACCCGGTCGTCAACCGCCACTACGGGGCGCGCGTATGCCGGTCGCTGGCTGGAGCAGGCTTCGAGACCACGACGATTAAGCTTGCGGCTGGGGAAAGCTTCAAGACCCTGAAGTCGGTCGAGCGCATCTATCAAGCGGCCCTCGAACACCGGCTCGAACGTTCGTCGCTGATCGTCGCCCTCGGGGGCGGGGTAGTCGGTGACATGGCCGGTTTCGCGGCGAGTACCTGGCTGCGCGGCCTGCGGGTCGTTCAGGTGCCGACGACCCTGCTGGCGATGGTCGATGCAGCAATCGGCGGCAAGACCGGCGTCAATCATCCCCTCGGCAAAAACTTGATCGGCACCTTTCACCAGCCTTCGCTCGTGCTGGTGGACCCGCTGGTGCTTAAGACTTTACCCGCACGCGAGTTGCGCGCCGGTCTGGCCGAGGTGATTAAGTACGGCGTGATCTGGGACGCTGAACTCTTCAAGCGCCTGGAGTCCCTGAGCACTTTCGACCGACTGGATTCTGCGGTCCTGACGGATATCCTGGTGCGCTCCTGCCAGGCTAAAGCCGAGGTCGTCGCTCGCGACGAGCGCGAAGGGGGATTGCGGGCCATCCTCAACTACGGACACACCGTCGGCCACGCCATCGAGAGCGCCACGGGCTACCGACGCTATCTGCACGGCGAGGCGGTCGCCCTCGGCATGGTGGCAGCCGGGCGCATCGCAGCGGCCATGTCGCAGTGGAGTCGAGAAGAAGCCGAGCGCCAGGAAAACCTGATCGCCCGCGCTGGGCTTGCGGTACGCTATACAGCCGATGTTTCGACCGATACGCTGATGACGCTCATGCAATCGGACAAAAAAGTCGAGGCTGCCCAGGTGCGCTTTGTGCTGCCGGAGGCTATGGGTCGGGCCTGCCTGCGGGCCGATGTCCCGCCGGACCTGGTGGCGCGTGTGCTCGGCGAACTGCGCGAGACGGCGATAGGCGGGTCGCCCTGAAGCACTGTTAAAATAAAGGTGCCTTTCAACTCAACTAGCAGGTCGGCGGTTCGTGTATAAAACGTTGGCGAACTTCGTTGCAGCGATTCGCGCCGATTTCCGGGCCATCTTTGAAAAAGACCCGGCAGCACGCTCCTGGTTGGAAGTAGTGACCTGCTATCCGGGCCTGCACGCCATCGTCGTCCACCGGATTGCCCACCTGCTCTATATGAATCGCTTCTACTGGTCTTCACGTTTTCTGGCCCACCTGGGTCGCCTGCTGACCGGTGTCGAAATTCACCCAGGGGCGACCATCGGGCCTGGGATCTTCATCGATCACGGCATGGGCGTCGTGATTGGTGAGACGGCCATCGTCGGGAGCGGTGCGCTTATCTATCAGGGTGTGACACTCGGCGGCACCGGCAAGCAAAAAGGCAAGCGCCACCCGACCCTGGGCAACAACGTCGTAGTCGGAGCCGGGGCCAAGGTGCTCGGCAACATCGAAGTCGGCAACAACGCCCGCATCGGGGCGGGTTCGGTGGTACTGCGCACGGTGCCGAGCGACTGTACTGTCGTCGGCGTTCCCGGCCGGGTGGTCTATCAGGACGGTGCACGCATCGACCCGCTCGCCCACGGCCAATTTCCCGACCCGGTGACCGATATCATCCGTTCGCTCATCCGTCGGGTCGACGAACTCGAAAGCGAACTAAAGCAGATGCGCTCCGACCAGTCCGGTGAGCCGGTCCCGCCGATGTGCTCGGTCGAGGCGCGTATCATCGAAGATTTCATGCACGGCTCGGGCATCTAGGCTTAAGCAAAAGTCGGACAACCAGGCCGGCTCTTACCTATAGATGTAGATCGGCTAAGCTGGGGTCACGGCTCGCTTGAGCAAGAAACATACTAAAGAGAGCAGGCGGGAGCACTTCCGCCTGCTGTTTGCGTAGGATTCTCAAAAGACCATATGAGCAAATCGCTAGTCATCGTCGAGTCCCCTGCCAAAGCCAAAACGATCAGCAAGATCCTTGGCAAGAACTTCGTCGTCAAGGCGTCGGCCGGACACATCCGCGACCTTCCCCAAAAAGAGATCGGGGTCAACGTCAAAAAAGACTTCGAGCCCAAGTACGTGATCATTCCGAAAAAAGAAGACATCGTCAAAGAATTGCAGGGTGCGGCCCGCAACGCAGACCGGATCTACCTGGCACCTGACCCCGACCGCGAAGGCGAAGCGATCGCCTGGCACCTCGCCCAGATCCTTGAGATTCCGCTCGATCGCATGCAGCGCATCGAGTTTCACGAAATTACGAAACAGGCCGTTCAAAATGCGGTTGCTCACCCGCGCGACATCGACATCAACCGCGTCGATGCCCAGCAGGCCCGCCGCATCCTCGATCGCCTGGTCGGCTACAAGCTCAGCCCCCTGCTCTGGAAGAAAGTGCAGCGCGGGCTCTCGGCAGGCCGCGTACAGTCGGTGTCCGTCAGGCTCGTGTGCGACCGCGAAAAAGAAATCCAGGCGTTCGTGAGCGAAGAGTACTGGACCATTCATGGCCAGTTCAAGCAGACGACCGCCGACGCTGTGCCCTTCAGCGCCGACCTCGTGCGCTGGTCAGGCAAGAAGCCGGATCTGAGCAACGGTGACGCAGCAAACGCGATCGTAAGTGCCCTCCAGGGAGCGACGGCCCTCGTCGATTCGGTCAAGACCCGCGAGCGCCAGAAAGACCCACAACCGCCCTTTATCACCAGTACCCTGCAGCGCGAAGCCGCCGGGGCGCTCAACCTCACCGTCAAGCGGACGATGGCGATTGCCCAGCAACTCTACGAGGGCATCGACCTCGGTGAAGAAGGGCCGACCGGGCTTATCACCTACATGCGTACCGACAGCACCCGCGTCGCCGAAGAAGCCCAGGACACTACCCGCGAATTCATCCAGTCGGCCTACGGCAAGGAGTACTACCCCTCCCGCCGCCGCCAGTACGGTGCCAAAAAAGGTGCCCAGGACGCCCACGAATGCGTACGGCCGACCGACACCAACCGCACCCCCGACAAGATCAAAAAGTCGCTCACCCCAGACCAGTTCAAGCTCTACCGCCTGATCTGGCAGCGCTTCGTCGCTTCTCAGATGGTCTCAGCCACCATTGAGACGCGCACCGTCGAGATTGCCGCCAAGCAGGAGCGGCGCGCCGACGCACTTTTCCGGGTTTCTGTCAGCCGCACGGTCTTCGACGGCTACACCCGCGTCTACGAACAGGCGCGCGAAGAAGCGACCCCCGAAGAAGTGAACGGTGCTGCCCCAGTGCTCGAAACTGGCGAAGCCCTGACGCTGCTTGCAGTCGAACCGCGCCAGCACTTCACCCAGCCCCCCAGCCGATTCTCCGAGGCAACCCTTGTCAAGGCTCTTGAAGAACAGGGCATCGGGCGACCGAGCACCTACGCACCGACCATCGCCACCATCCAGGACCGGGGCTACGTCAACAAAGAGGGCCGCACCCTGATCCCGACCGACCTGGGCATGAAGGTCAACGACCAGCTCGTCCACCACTTCCCCAACATCGTCGATACCGAGTTCACGGCCAACATGGAGGCCCAGCTCGACGAAGTCGAAAATGGCTCTCAAACCTGGACGAAGCTGCTGGCCAACTTCTACGGTCCTTTTCTAGAGACCCTGAAAGCCGCCGACGAAGAGATGAAGCAGGTCGTGATCGTCACCGACTTTCTGTGCGAGCAGTGCGGAAGGCCCCTACTCAACCGCTACGGACGCTTCGGCAACTTCCTCGGTTGCTCGGGTTATCCCGACTGCGATTTTACCCACCAGCTCGACCGCCAGAATAAACCGGTACCAAAAGACCGGCCCGCTTTCGGAGTCGTCTGCAGCAAGTGCGAACACGAACCGATGACGGTCAAATACGGCCGCAACGGCGAGTATCTCAAGTGCAGCAATTGCGGTGCCAGCCAGTCGCTCACCAAGCCGACCGGCGTCGATTGCCCCAAATGTAAGGCCGGCCACATCGTCGAGCGCAAGTCGCGGATGGGCAAAATCTTCTACGGCTGCGACCGCTACCCCGAGTGCGACTACGTGCTCTGGAGCCGCCCCATCCCGACTCCCGCCTGCCCGGAGTGCAGTTCGATCCTGGTCTACAAGCCGCGCAAGCGAGGCGACGACATGGTGGCCTGCACGAGCTGCAAATTTGTAGCACCCGCTTCTGAGATGCTGCCGGAAGAAGAAATGGTCGCTGTCGAAGAAGCGGTATAGCCCTGCGTCCAGCGATGTCCTGCTACGAATAGCACGGGCAAGGTTCTTGCAACCTATAATCTGGACGGCTGTTCTCGGTTGGTTTGATGAAAAACACCTGGGTAGTGAAGGGGCTCGGAGCGTTGGTGTGTCTGGCCGTCCTGGTCCTTGCCGGGATACAGGCGGCAGCCCTCGACGCGGTACCGCCGACTCCCAAAATTCCGGTAAGCACCACTTACGGTACGACGACGGTTGTAGACCCTTACCAGTGGCTCGAAGAGGCTGCTTTGCCCGAGGTGCAGCGCTGGCTCGACGCCCAGAACGTCTACGCAGAGGGGGTATTGAGCCGCTATCCCAACCGCGAACGGCTCGCCGGCCGAGTGCGCGAACTGTCGCTCACTTCACAGCAGCGCACCAGACCACAACTGGCCGCCGGGCAGCTTTTTTACCTGCGCGAGACGCCTCCTGAAGAGCAACCGGTCCTGGTCGCTCAGCCCTGGCCCAACGGTCGGGAACGTGTACTCGTAGACCCCAACCGTACTAAGGGTGCGACGGCCATCACCGAATTTTGGCCATCACCGAGCGGTCGCTACGTGGCTTACGGCACAGCTGAGAAGGGTACCGAGGATACGACGATTCACATCGTCGATGTGAAGACTGCTCAAGCCCTGCCGGAAATTTTGCCCCGCGCCGGGGGCGGCACGACACCTGCCGCCCTCGCCTGGGACAGCGATGAAAAAGGCTTTGTGTACGCTCGCCTGCCCCTGCGCGGCACCGTACCGAAGGCAAGAGAGCAGTTCGATATCGTGCTCTACCACCACCGGCTCAACAAGCCTGCTTTCACGGACAAGTTGCAGTTTGGCAAGGGACTCTCGCCGGTCGCCGAGTACGAACTATCGAGTTCGGCCGGCGGCAAGCTCGTGGCGGCCCTAATGCACGCGGGCGACGGCGAACCGAAAGCGCTCTTCATGCGGGCCGGTCAAGAGTGGGAGCCGCTACTGAGGACCCGTGAAGGGATTATTTCAGGTGCTTTCGTGGGAGAGCGCTTCCTGGCGGTTGCCACGGGCGGTGCTCCCAAAGGCCAGATCCTGGCGATTGAGTCGGGTACTTTTCGCATCCTTGTACCGGAGGGCGACTGGGCGATGCGCTCTGTTGCACCGATAGCTGGTGGGTTTCTTGTCACCGAGGTCTGGGGGCCGGACTGGCGGGTGCGCCACTTCGACAACAGCGGCAAGGTTGTCAGAACCCTGGCCCTCCCTGAAACCGGCATCGGGATTACCCAGATTGCTTCAGACGTGCGCTCATCTGCCGCCCTCATCGCTATCTCCGGCTGGACGGAGCCGGGTCGCTGGCTTCGCTACGACGCCACGACCGGCGATCTGACAACGATCTTCAGTGTCAAACCGGCGGCCGATTACTCAGAAGTAGTCGCCACCAAAATTGAAGCCGTCTCCAAAGACGGGACGCGCGTGCCGGTGACGGTGCTTGCCAAACGTGGCACGCTTCAAGACGGCACGGCTCCAACTATCCTGAATGCCTACGGCGGCTACGGCGTGACCGTCGCCCCCAGTTTTCTAGGAGTCAATCTTGCCTGGATAGAGCGCGGCGGCGTCTGGGCGGTTGCCAATATTCGGGGCGGCGGCGAGTACGGCGAGGGCTGGCACCAGGACGGGCGGCTCACCAGAAAGCAAAACGTCTTCGACGATTTCAATGCTGCCGCCGAGGCTCTGATCAAAGCCAAATGGACGACCCCGGCTAAACTCGGCATTCGAGGCGGCAGCAACGGTGGGTTACTGATGGGAGCCGCCCTTACCCAGCGCCCCGACCTCTACCGGGCAGTAGTCAGCTCAGTCGGTATCTACGACATGCTCAGGGTCGAACTGCACCCGAACGGCGAATTCAACATCACCGAATTTGGCAGTGTCAAAGACCCCGAGCAATTCAAGGCCCTCTACGCCTATTCACCCCTGCACCGGGTGAAAGACAGCACAGCCTACCCGGCCGTGCTGATGCTCACGGGCGAAAATGACCCCCGCGTAGATGCCTACCAGTCGCGCAAGATGGCGGCCCGCCTCCAGCAAGCCAGCACCTCCAGCCACCCGGTACTCGTCTTGACCCGCCGCGCCGCCGGTCACGGCGTCGGTGCCTCTTTTAGCCAGCGCCTCGGCGACCGCGCCGCCTCGCTCATTTTCTTTTCACGCGAACTCGGACTACCCTGAATTAGATCGATCGGCAGGCCCGCGCCGCGTGCCCCCTGCTGCCGGGTCCACCAGGTGTGGCGATACCTCAAGCGGCGATATCCGGTCGAAGTAGGCCAGTTCAGCCAGGTGGCCATCTCTGTGTCGCGCTTCTTTTCCACTACTGGAGAGCGATATTGATTAGAGAATTTGTCCAGTCAATAGAATTCTCTGAACGCGATAATAATTGGATCCACTGTAGATCCAGGGCTTCGATAGTGGCTTCGACACTCTCTGTTTTGAGAACGCTTGCCTGGCAAATTGCCGTTCTCCCATTTGACTTAAAGCGAAAGCAAAGTTTTGCCAGGCTACCTCGCACCAGGGATGCCACTCGTCCTGTTGGGCGCTTTGTGTGGCTGTCCATTGATGCCAGGCTTCTAAAACCTGCTTTCTTGTTTCATTGACATTCCAGTAACCAAGCGAAGTCGTAGCATCTTCCATACTCTCGCTCACCCAGATTTCTGCATGCCCGGCAGCCCAGAGGCACAGCAATGTTGGGTTTTCGGGGTGACTATGACACATCTCTTCAATAAAAGTGAGAACTTGTTCTCTTGAGCCGTACCATTTCGGCGCAATCAATTCGAGATAAGCCAGTGCCCCAACCGTATGTCCCGGATGAAACTGCTCCAGAGTGGTCCAGGCCCCTTGCGCTGATTCCGGGTTCTGCAAGCCCTTTTCAGCTTTGATCAGCCACGTTAACCCTTCCGACCAGGTTTGTTCGCCATCGTTGACACAAGCGAGCAATACCTCTTTTGCCCGCAGAAGGATTCCCCAAAATCGCTCAAATTGTTCTTTCTGGACGTACCTGGCATCCAGGCCAGAACGCACTCGCCATGCATAGCTTACCTGGGATGTCCCCCAGAGCAATTGCCACAGACTGGTTGATGAATTTTTGCCAAGCTTTTCCAGCCTGTCCAGGGATTTTTCATCACTGGCAATTTTCTCGACAATTAAGAGCCTCCTGGGCAAGTCCGACTGTCGGAATACTGTTTCAACTTCGGCCCACCGGCCACTCGCTAAAGCAGAATGGGCAGCTTTTGCAGAGGGCTCTCCCATCGAGTCATCGAAGGGTTCTCCTAAATATCTGGCACCAATGCTCTCGAACATCTTTCCTCACTCCTTTCACTTTTTAGCAACTCAAAACCGGACGTGACTTCTCTCACACATTCAGCTTGTGAGCGGCCTGTTTAGCGTCAAAGTGCCCTGTATTATTTTCAGTATTCCCGCCATTCTTCACCGGACAGTTGTTTTTGGTTGCGCAGGCCATGCAAATGTCACGATGATTGGAGCATTGTTGCCGTGAATTTTCTCACAAGCTGCGCAACAATCTGTACGAAAACAGGTTGAAAGTGCCAAGAATGTCTGGCACCGGTAGTAGGCGGATGAATGGAGTAGTCTCCAGATGGCCGATGTTCTGGATAAATAGAACGACGCCCGTTGCCGAACCACCGCTCCGGTTCAGCTTGTGCGTGAGAACCTTGGCTGTGAGGTCGCTTACTCCAGCAGTTTAATCAGGCCCTGGCCCTCTAGAAGACTGACTGCAAGCGTCTTATAGCCGACTGTGTCGAAGAGGACGACCATTTTGTCGCCTTCGTAGCGCATCACCCGGCCCAATCCCCAGGAGCGGTGCACGATCTGGCTACCGACCGGGTAGAGGGTGTTGTCGGCCTCGATGGTCTAACCCGCTTTGCAGTTGTCGCAAAATCCGCAGGGCTCGTCGCGGTCTTCACCGAAGTAGTTGAGCAGATACTCGCGCCGACAGTCGCGCACTTCGGCATAACCGCACATCATCTCCAGCCGCGAGCGCTCGTACTGTCGGCGGTGCTCCTGGGCACGGGCGGCTGCCTCGGCCGCTTCCACCGGGTCGATTGGCGCGGCGACGATTTCGCCGCTATCGAGCACTTCGATGGCCCCGACTTCTTCCAGCCGGTCGAGGGCGTGGGTGAGTTTCGATTGCGAGAGTGCAAGAGCCGACTGCAACGCTTCGAGGGCGACCGGTGCTTCTGACTCACCAATCCACTCGGCAACCGGTTCGATCTCATCCGCAGTGAGCGACCGCAGGTGTTCGAGCGTTTCCTCGTTGCTGAATTGCTCGGGTGCCAGGAACAAAAATTCTAGTTCTCCCGATGCGTACTCAGCCAGGGCTTCCTGGCGTTCACCAGCATTGAGAGTCGAATTGACCAGGGCGGCAGCTGGTATCGGACGCTCGGCAATCGCCGCTACTTGATCGCGCCGGAGGGCAATCAGGGGTGAGATGACCAGGGTCGGCCCGTCGATGAGCAGGGCAGCAAGTTGGTAGATGGCCGACTTGCCGGAGCCTGTCGGCATGACGGCAAGGGTGTCGCGCCCGGCGAGGACTGATTTGATGGCCTCCAACTGGCCGGGCCGTAGTTGCTCGTAGCCAAAAAGTTTAGACGCCAGTTCCTGAATGCGCTTTACATTAACGCGTTTCAAAAATTACTTCCTCGGTGGCTGGGCTGGATTGCTATCTTTTGCGGTCGTTGCTGAGAGCCTGGGTCAGCATCAGGGTGGCAGCCCCCAGGGAGGCGGCAAGGGCGGGTTTGGCGAGCGGGTTTTTGTCGAGCCAGTCGAAGAAGCTCGGGATTACTAGATTGCGATACTCGCCATCGGCCCGATTAAAGTCCGGGTTCGATTCCACCGGTTCAAAGAGGTTGTTGGGGTCGGTCTCGGCTTTCGGCTTTTTGCTGTGCTGAAGAGGAATGGCAAAGATGGCCATCAAGCTATCGACCAGCGACGGCGACAGGCGTTGTGCCAGGTCAAGCACGCGGCCCGAATCGCCCACGGTCATCTCGCGAATCGGATTCTCCGCCGCATACAAAATGGCATCAACCACGATGTCGGGCGAGTAAAAGGGCGGCACCGAGGTCGGCTTCACCCCGATTTTGGTGCGCGCATTGTCGTAGAAAGGCGTGTTGATCACAGAAGGCAAGATCTCAGTAATGCTCACCGGGATCTTGTCGTACATCAACTCGACTCGAAGGGATTCAAGAAACCCAGCAGCGCCGTGCTTGGCGGAGGCGTAGGCGCTTTGCAGGGGTAGAGCGCGCCGGGCTTCCACAGAAGAAATGCTGATAAAGGCGCCACCATCGTCCTTCAGGTGCGGTAGAGCAGCCATCGCCCCGTAGGCTTGCCCAAGCAGACCCACCTCGATCACCCGCTTGAACTCTTCCGGTGTCGTGTCCATGAAGCGGCCGATGATCGCCGTCGCCGCCGCGTGTACCCACGTATCCAGTCGGCCGTAGACACTGAGCGCCTTATCGGCTACCGACTTCACCTGCTCGAAATCAGCCGCGTCCGCTTTGACTGCCACTGCCTGAGCGCCGAGCAGTTCGATTTCTTCGACCAGTGAGGCAAGCCCCGACTCGCTGCGTGCCGCGACGACAAGCCTTGCTCCGCGCCGGGCGAATTCGAGGGCGGCCCCGCGACCAATCCCGCTCGACGCTCCAAAGACGACAACCACTTGCTGAGACACCGGTTTGAGTTGCATAAACATCGCTCGCGATAATCCACCACAAGCTACCTTTTGCCGCAGGCGGGGAGCCTCAGCCTCTTGAATGACATTGTGCTCACCAGAGGCTGAGACTTTCATCCCGCTCGTTACAGGGCGGTGCGGTCGATCTCGGCTACCTCGGCGGCGGTCAGTAACACTTTAAGGCTTGCGACTGAATCCTCGATGCTGCTCACTTTGCTCGCACCGGGAATGGGAACCACCACCGGCGACTTGGAGCGCAGCCAGGCGAGTACCAGGCTATAGACCGAGGTGCCTTTGGCCTCGGCAAGCTTTACGAGGACCGGAAATTCTTCGAGGCGCTTGACGCGGCGGCTGCCACCGAGAGGGCTCCAGGGCAAAAAAGTGATCTGTTCGCGCTCGCAGTAACGAAGTACGCCGTCGCTTTCCGGCCCCCGCGACCAGGGGCTGTACTGGTTTTGCACCGAGACGATTTCGACCACGGTGCGCGCCTGCTCGATCATCTCGACTGAGAAGTTCGAGACGCCGATGTGCCGGATGAGGCCCGCCGCCTGTGCTTCTTGCGCCGGCTTTAGCGAAGCTTCGATCGAGTAGGCAGGGTCGGGCGCGTGATACTGCCAGAGGTCGATGGGCTTTTGACCACCCAGGGCCTCGAAGCTTTCGCGGATAGTCCGGCGCAGGTGGTCGGGGTTGCCGTTGCGGGTCCAGTCGCCGCCGGGGCGCATCAGACCGCCCTTGGTCGCTACCACCACACTGCTCGTATCGCCCGCATAGCTTTCGAGCGCTTTGCGAATCAGCTTTTCGTTGTGGTGCTTGTCGGGTTCATCCCGGCAATAAGAATCGGCCGTGTCGATGAGCCGCACCCCCAGATCCAGGGCGCGGTGAATCACCCCCACCGATTGCTCCTCGCTCGGCCGAGTGCTCAGGGACATCGGCATCGCCCCAAGTCCGACAGCGCTGATTAAAGTATCCGTCCGGCCGAGCCGCGTCTGCTCGACTGCCTGCAATTCCACCATCGCGGACCTCACTGACTGTTACTCTTTAGCCCAACAGAGTGCTCCAGGTCCTGTCATCGTCCTGTAGACTGTGCTGCGATGCTTTGAGAGGTCTCATGTCGCGCAGCTACGCCATTCTAGGAACCGGGGCGGTCGGCGGTTTTTACGGGGCTCGCCTGCAACGGGCGGGCCTTGATGTTCATTTTCTGGCCCATCGCGACTATGACCACATCGCTCAGTACGGCCTCAAAGTGCTCTCCCCGGCAGGCGACTTTGGGCTGCCGACCGTGCAGGTCTATGTTGATGCGGCGGCACTCCCCGCCTGCGATGTCGCAGTGGTCGCCCTCAAGACAACCGACAACCACCGGCTGCCTGCACTGTTACAGTCCTGTCTCAAGCCCGATGGCGTCCTGCTCGTCCTCCAAAACGGCCTGGGCGGCGAAGCTGCCGCAGCCCGGATCGTCGGCCCCAATCGAGTATTGGGAGGCATGCCCTTCGTCTGTGCCAACAAGACCGGTCCCGGCTTCATCGAGCATATCGACTACGGATTTATGACCCTCGGCGCTTACGACGAAGACTACACTGCGCGGGGAGTGACCGGGACGATGGAAGCGATAGCGGGCGACCTTCAGCGGGCCGATATTGAAATTCAACTGGTGGAAGACCTGTACCTCGCCCGCTGGCGGAAGCTTGTCTGGAATATCCCCTTTAATGGCCTCTCGGTCATCCTCGATGCGCGCACCGACGAGATGATGTCCCACCCCGCCACCTGCGCTCTGGCCCGACAATTAATGGGAGAAGTCCTCCAGGGTGCGCGTGCCTGCGGCCGGGAAATCCCCGAATCTTACATCGAGGAGATGCTGACCCACACAGCCCAGATGAAGCCTTACCGCACGAGCATGAAAATTGACTTCGACCGCCGCCGTCCGCTCGAAGTGGAAGCGATCTACGCAAATCCGCTCAACGCCGCTGAGGCACGGGGCACTGGTCTACCACGGATCTCGGTACTCTACCGGCAACTTCAGTTCTTGGACGAGCGCAATACCCGTAGTCTATAGAAAAATCTTGGTACCCATCACCGGGCAACCGGTTGACCGTAGGCAATAACGTGTTGCTGCTTGCTGTCAAAAATCAACCGGTAGCGGACTAGCAAGTTGTCCGGTCCCTGCCAGGGCACCAGTCCGACTTCCTGCAACTGCTCGATTGCTTTCAGGCTCGCCCGGTCAAGAGCCACACCGCCCGACTTGACGATCTGGGCCGGTCTGGTGATCTTTATGTCGGATTGGCGCAAAAGCACCACGAGTTCAACCTCGGTCACGGCGTTGGCACTCTGCTCGGGAGTAGACAGATCGGACATCGCTTCGAGGGCAGCCCCCAGGTTGTCGCTGTAGATGCTGAGATTGGTCGTCAGTTCGCCCGCTTTGTAGATGCCCGGAGCACTCGGCGACTGGACCGTCGTGTAGACGCCGAGGCCGAGGGCACAGACCACGAGTGCCGCCGCCGCACTGCTCCAGAGGGGTAGATGCCGCACACGCGTCACGACCGGCGCTTCGAGGGGCTCGTCCATCGCCGCAAGCCAACCCTGCACTTCCTCAGGCATCGGTTCTTCGGCCGGTTCTACCGAACGGCCCTTCCAGCCCGAGGCGCGCATTAACTCCGGCAGTGCCTCTTCAAAACGGTCAAAATCTTGGGGGCTCATTACTTGCTCCGTCGCAGAGATTCACAAAACTGGGTGTCGGCGCATTCTTCCTGGAAGGGTGTGCCGAGTAGCTCAAACAATTTGCGGTGTACTTTTTTGAGTTGAATCGAGATCGCCGCCGAGGTGATGCCCAGAGAAGCCGCTATCTGCTTCTGGCTTTCCTCGTGAACGTAGACGCGCTTGAGCAGGACCCGCTCGCTCTCCTGCAGACGGTCAATCGCCGACAAAAAGCAATCGCGGCACTGGCCTTCGAGCAAGTGGGCCTCGGCGGAAGGTCGGCGGTCGGGCGTCACCTCGGCGAGGGAGGTGCGCTCGGTACCGGCTAGAGGCTGGTCGAGAGAATAAGAGCGGGCAAGCTGGTTGACCTGCTGGCGCTGGGCTTCACCGCGTTCGGTCTTTGGAGCCGGGCGACCCCAGGCCGGGTTGACCTGGCGCTGCATGGCGCTGTAGACGTGGGGCAAAATCGAGCGCGAAAGCCAGGTCGAAAAACGCGCCGCTTCCGGGTTGTAATCGACGATGCGGTCGAGGGTCAAAAGCGTTACCTGGCTTGCAAACTCCTCGCAATCGATCGGATGACCGTTGGAGTAGACCTGGGGACGCGACGCACAGACGCGGGCCAGCAGTTCCGTAAATTTCGGCAACCCCTGCAGGCGGGCCTGCCGGTCAAGCGACTGCAGCCGCTGCCCACGTTCTTGGGCCGATAGTGTCGCATCGGTGAGGATGCGCTTGCGGGCCTGGAAGATGGGCAACAGTTGCAGGGCAATCGTCTGCAGCGCATCACTGACCGTCGCCGGTTTCGCCTCGACCGGCGGTTTCGGCCGGAAGGGAAGTAAATTGACCATCTCGCGCTTTCCTCACTGGCTGTGATGCGGTGGTGCCTGCCACGGGTATTCATAGGCAGGGAACAAATCGGGTTAAACGGCTGAGTCGAAAATCATCTTAATGGCCTCGCGTTTCTTTAAACCAGCGCACCGTCATCATCTGCCGCAGCAGGTCCCGGCCGAGCAGACTGTCTTTGCCGGTGCTGCCTAAGAGCCAGGGAGTTTTCAGTGTCTGGGGCGTCTGGGCATTTAACTTAATCGAGTCCGGCAAGTAGCGCTTCAGCCTTTCCTGGCGGCCGTCCGCATAGGCGACCAGCAGGCTGTCGGCGGTCGGTTTGACGGCCGTGCGCCGACAGTCTTCTTCATTGAGCAGTGTGTAGGCGGCCCCGGTATCGACCAGCAGCAGCACGGGCTTGCCGTTGATCAGCAGTCGCCGGTAGATAGGCGGCACGTAGGCTTCTTGAAAAGCGCCGTCCTGTTCGCGCTCACCGCGCACCGGCAGGCGGACCCGCCGGTTGCGACCGCCAAGGTCGGAGACCGAAGAGACCTGGGTAATCGTCGGGTCACTGGTCCTGGCCCTTTCAAATTGGGCCGGGTCAGATTTAAGCACGCCGAGCGCCAGGTAGATGTCGGCTCTTAAAGAGCGCACCGGCTTAAACTGCAGGGCGCTCATCAGCGCTTTTTCTGCTGCAGGAGCTAGGTCCAGAGCGCTCAGGACCGTGCCTTCCAGATAGTGGGCGTAGGCCAGTTCAGCGGGAGCGCGGGAATGTTCAAGAGCCTGTTTGACGAAGGCGAGCGCTTTTTGCAGCTCACCCGTCTGCAACATGGCAAGCGAACACTGGGTGAGCGTATAGGTCGAAGCCTCCTGCTCGGCCACCTGGCAGTAGCGGTTGGCTTCTTGCTGGTTTTCGAGCAGGATGTTGGTAGCCATCAGCTTGCTGACGCGGATGAAGTTGTTGGTGGCAATGCCGTTTTGCAGGTCGGTTTCTTTGGCCAGGCGAAAGGCGTCGCGGGCTTCAGTCAGGTTGCCCTCGCGCTCGCGCACTGCACCAATTTTGTTGAAGAGGACGCTGGCAAGATAAGCGTTCTGGCTGTCGCTCGCCTGCACGATAGCCAGGGCCTGCCGGTAGTGGGCAATCGCCGGTGCGTACTGGCGCTGGTCGGCGGCGAGTTCACCGAGGTGCAAAAGCACCAGGGCCTCACTGCCTTTTCTTTGCATCGACTGGAAAAGCTTTAGCTCTTTTCTGGAAAACGCCTCGGCTTCCGGGTAATTGCGCAACTCCTGGTACGCCTTGCTCAAGCGGAAGTAGGCATTGCCGATGCCTTCTTTGTCACCTACGGCTTCGAGCAGCACGAGCGCCCGCTCTTCGAGGCGAATCGCTTCTTTATAGTCGCCTTCAAGCGTGGCAAGCCAGCCCAGACCGATGTAGGCCCGCCCTTCGAGAAGCTTGTCGCCTTTTTCGCGGGCGAGGGCGAGGTTTCTTTGGGAGTAGTCGCGGGCCGCCGTCAGGTTGCCCAGGTTGAGATGGCACTGAGCGAGGTTGTTGGCGGCAATGCGCTCGATAAATTTGTCCTGGAGGTCGAGCGCAATCTTCAGGGTCTGCTCGTAGTAACCGATCGCTTTGGGTTTATCGCCGAGAGCATAGTACGTACCGCCGATGTTGTTGAGCGCCAACTCCTCGGCAGGCCGGTCCCGGTGCTCACGGGCCAGTTTCAGAGCACGGGTCAGGTATTCGAGAGCCCGGTCATAGTCGCCCCGGTAGCGATAGATATTACCAAGGCTGTTGTAAGCCCGCCCCTCGGTGCGGCCGTCGGCCGTCTCCAGTGCCAGGCTAAGACTCTTCTGGGCGAAATCCGTCGCCAGGGGATAATCACCCAGCATTGCATAGACTTTACTCAATTGCTCGTAAGCCTGGCCAAGCTGAGGCTTTAGCCCTTTCCCTTCAAAGAATATCAGGGCTTTTTCCCAGTCAGAGCGTGCTCCTGCGAGGTCAGACCGCTCATACTTCTGCTGCCCGCTTGCCAACAGCTTGAAGGCATCATCGGTATCGTAACGGTCTACCGCCTGCGCAAGAGAGTACGGCTGTCCGACTGGAACCACATAGCCCGTACTCCATAGGCCGAGGCTTAGTATTGCAGCATTAAAAATGACTTTCATCGGGGGTGCTAACGCGCATCACTAAAATACCATAGCTGGCGCGGAGGACCATTTATGCAGCAATTGTTATTAATATTTAACGAAGAAGAGCTCATCGTTCCTAACAAAAACTAACTGAATTTGCTGGACCGAGTTGGCAATTCGCTATCGCGCAATTTTGTCTTTATAGAAGGTACCGGCCAGACAGTCGTCTGGCCCCGGTCTCACCCTAAAGACCGACCGGCAGCGGACTGCGGTTGGAGCGAAGTTCGACGCCTGCTTTTTCGATGAGCGACTGGCCGGTCATTTCTGGGGGTTGGGGAATGCCCAGTATCTCCAACAGAGTCGGGGCGATGTCACCCAGGGTTCCGCCTGAGCGCAGCTGGGCGTCAGTCCCCCAGCCGGGAATCTGGAGCCCTTCGCCCTCAATCAAGATGAGCGGCACCGGGTTGGTGGTGTGCGCAGTCCAGATATTGCCGGCCTCGTCCCACATCAACTCGGCGTTGCCGTGGTCGGCGGTGACGATCAAGGTGCCTCCGGCCCGGACGACGGCCGCGACCAGTTTGCCCAGACACTCATCGACGGTCTCGACAGCACGGACGGTGGCCTTGAAGTTACCGGTATGCCCGACCATGTCGGGGTTTGCGTAGTTAAGCACTACCAATGAATACTGGCCTGTGCCGAGGGCTTTGATCGCCTCGGCGGTGACGGTGTCGGCCGCCATCTCGGGCTTGAGGTCGTAGGTCGGCACGAGCGGACTCTGGACCATCAGGCGGTCTTCACCAGGGTAGGGTGTCTCGATGCCGCCATTAAAAAAGTAGGTGACGTGGGCGTACTTCTCAGTCTCGGCAATCCGAAATTGCTTGAGACCGCGCTCTGAGACGACTTCTCCCAGCAGTTTGTCGAGAGTCTGCGGCGCAAAAGCGACCGGCACCGGCAGGCTCGCGTCGTACTGGGTGAAAGTGACAAAAGCGAGCGGGTCGAGGTAGGGGCGCACAAAACCGTCGAAGTCGGCCTGCACGAAGGCGCGGGTCAACTGTCGGCCACGGTCGGGCCGGAAGTTGAAGAAGATGACGCCGTCGCCCGGCTCGACGGCCCCGGCCGCGAGGCGCGTAGGCGGGATGAATTCGTCGGTCTTGCCCTGGTCATAAAATTCGGCGAGCGCCTCGGTTGCCTGCTTGCCGATGCCGGGGCCAGTCTCAGTCATCACCCGATACATCTGCGCGACGCGGTCCCAGCGCCGGTCGCGGTCCATCCCGTAGTAACGGCCGCCAAGAGTCGCCACGGTGCCGATACCGACCTGGGAAATGCGTTCTTCCAGTTGCTGAAAGTAGGTGAGGCCCGAGGTCGGCAGCGTATCGCGGCCGTCGCTCATCGCGTGGATGAACAGGTTCTCGAAACCTTCTTGTTTGGCTAAGTCCAGCAATCCATAGAGGTGATCGAGGTGAGAGTGCACACCACCGTCAGAAACCAGTCCGACCGCGTGCAGCTTGCCGCCGCGCTCGCGCACCGTGCGGCACAGTTCGGTCAGTACCGGGTTGGTGAGCAGTTCACCGGCCTCGGCCGCGTCGCTGATGCGCACAAGTTCCTGGGGCACCATGCGACCGGCTCCCAGGTTGAGGTGCCCGACCTCGGAGTTGCCCATTTGAGTTTTCGGCAGGCCGACTGCTTTGCCCGAGGCGTTGATGAGCGTCGTCGGGTAAGTGGCGCTGAGCGCATCGAAGATCGGGGTGTGGGCAGCGGCAATCGCGTTGCCGTCTGTTTGCTCGCGGTGTCCCCAGCCATCGAGGATGACCAGTACCGCCGGATACACCGCATTAGAGTTCTTCATTGTTCAAAATCGCTCGCAAAGGGCAATCACAGAGGACCAGAACAGCGCAAAAATTGCCTGAACTGGAACGGGGTGCTCCCTCCAGTAAAGAAGATCCAGACCAATTTTTGTTGCTTTTTGCACAGTTTTCTTTGGGATCGTGCTCCAGGTGACATTTCTTACCCCGCGCACTCAACAGGCCGGACCTGGGGTCGAATTGAGCGGCGTCCCGCTCCGGTATTTTGCAGTGCTCGATGACCGCCATACCCGACGACCAGGACACCGGTCGAGTTCTAGCAGTCAGATTGCGCAACTTTTCCCCACGCTTGATTACCTTGCGAGTCACACTTTGAGCCCATAGTGGAAGAGGTACCGGAGCAGCATTTCCGGCGGACGCTGAAAGGTGCGAAACCCCACCGCTTATGGCAAAGTGAGTGCAGTCTGTGTAAGCTCCGCTACCTGCCCGCACCACATGAACTCAATGCCTCCGGCTTCCATCGATCTCGACAGTCTCATCATTCCCGATGAGGACACGTCCGGTCCTTTTCCCGCTCCGAGCGAACCCTTACAGTATCGAGCAATCGGCATTGTCTACGGTCGCTACGAACCGAGCGAAGAGCGAATCACCCAGGGCAAACTGCACACCGCCGACGGCGTCACCATCGACGCGGTGTTGCTCGGTCGCGTCCTCAGCCTGGTACGCAAGCACCTCGACCTCGCCGCCAACCATCCCTGGGTCGTCTACCCCCGCACGCGCGAAGGGGGCGGTCTGCATACCCAGATAGTCGGAGTCTGGTCTCTCAGCCCGGACGGACTCAAATCCGAGAAAGAAGAAGACTCCGCAGACACCGAAGAGGATATCGACACAGAAGCGGATGGCGACAGCGAGGAAGACGAAGACAGCCTCGTTGCCCAGGAGGCTGACGACGTCGACACCGAGGAACCCGGACCAGGCCAGCACGAGCCGGTTGCAGTCGCAAGCGGTGAAGGAAAGTCACTGCTCTTCTCGACCGCCAACCTCGAAGGCGTCGATGGCTTTTTCTCGATTCGGGGGGAGGTTGCCTTTCAGTCTCACCAGGAAGGTTTTGTCCTGGTCAAGATTCGCCAGCAGAGCAAAAAGAAGAAACCGGGTCGCGCCTTCAAGTTGCGGCTCGAAGGCTTCTTGCCCGACGACGCGCGCGGCAAATTCTGGGACATCGAAGTGCGCCGCACTACCGAGACCCTCGACATTCAGGACGGCACTCCGATTGCTACCCTGCCCAAGCCCCTGGACCGGCGGCGCGGCGGTCCGCGACGACCGGGGGATGGCGGTGGTTTCCGGGGTCGGACCAGCGACCGCGAGAGCAGCGGCACCAGCACCGGCCTGCGCACTCGCGCTCAAAAAGAGCGCGGCGAGGGTCTTATCCGACCCGAACGGCCTTTTCGACCCATCGACCGCCAGCCTCGTCCCGAGTGAGCAAAGCCGAGTGGCGTTCTCGTTGCCTGGAGCATCGAATGGCTCTGACTACAGCAGAATGCACCCGCCTGAGCGCGGCGATCTGTCATCACCTCGAAGGTCTTATCCTGGCTACAACGGGGCCGGTCCTTGCCTACTTGCCCTTCCGCAACGAGCCTGACTTGCGCCCGCTGATGGCTTCTACCGGCACCTGGGCCATACCGCGAACCGTCGGTAAAGCATTGGTCTGGCACTCCTATCACCCCGAGCGTGTCGGACGCGGTACTTTCGGGATCGATGAACCGCACCCGGACTGCGCACTCATCGACCCTACTGGGGCAGTCCTGGCCCTGGTACCGGTCGTCGCCTGTGACCGGCGCGGCTACCGGATTGGTTACGGCGGCGGCTACTACGACCGTTTCTTTAGCCGCCTCACCCTCCCGGCTCTCGCAGTCAGCTATCAACAACTCGTCTTCGATACCGTTCCCACCGATTCCTGGGACCAGCCACTAGAGGGGATCGCGACCGAAGAAGGTGTGCAATGGTTGCGCCGGGAGTAACCCTACGTCACCAGACGGCGGAACTGTTTTTTGCCGACTTGCAGGACTGCGCCTTCAAGTTCGTCGAGCCCGACAAAGGTGTGCTTGGGGTCGGTGAGCTTCTGTCCGTTGAGGCGCACGCCACCATTTTGAATCTGACGGCGACCCTCCGAACTACTCTCGACCAGACCTGCTTCTTTTAAGAGCTGCGCCAACGGCAGCGGAAAGGCCAGGGCTGTAAACGCGAAGACCGGCACCTGGTCGGATCCCTGCCCCTTTTCGGAAGTTAAATTGATGGCATCAAGTTGGGCTTGTTTTGCTATCTCAACGGAATGAAACTGACCTGTCACCGTGAGCGCCAGCAGTTTCTGCCGTTCGCGGGCACTCGTGGGCAATCCGCTAATCGGCAGTTCACTCAGCAGCTCGAAGTAGTTTTCGACGAGTGCGTCGGGGGTCTTCTCCAGCTTCGAGTACATCGTGAGCGGGTCTTCGGTCAGGCCGACGTAATTGTCGAGCGACTTCGACATCTTCTTGACGCCATCGAGACCGACCAGTAGCGGCACCACCAATCCCAGTTGCTGTTTTTGTTTGAAGCGGCCCTGCAAGTCACGGCCGACTAATAAGTTGAATTTTTGATCGACTCCGCCCAGTTCGATATCGGCGTCGAGGGCGACCGAGTCGTAACCCTGCATGAGAGGGTAGAGAAATTCGTGCAGGTAGATGGGGGTGCCTTTTGTGTAGCGTTCGCCAAAGTCTTCTTTAGCGAGCATCTGGGCAACGCTCATTGCTGAAAGTAAGCCGATAATCTCGTTCAGATTCATGCCTGTCAGCCATTCCGAGTTGCGGCGTAATTCCAGGCGACCGGGGGTATCGAAGTCGAGTACCAGCCGCGCCTGCTCAAGATACGTGCGGGCGTTGTACTCGACCTCCTCAGGCGTCAGCCGCGGTCG
The DNA here is from genome assembly GCA_031399965.1 of Gloeobacteraceae cyanobacterium SOY_34_metabat_159. GTDB lineage: Bacteria > Cyanobacteriota > Cyanobacteriia > Gloeobacterales > Gloeobacteraceae > JANNPH01. The sequence continues at coordinate 23,037 of JANNPH010000146.1, forward strand.
GGCTTCGGATTTGCCCGTCGGGTCACCAATCTGGGCCGTAAAGTCGCCGATGAGCAAGATGGCGGTGTGACCGGCGTCCTGAAACTGCCGCAACTTGCGCAAGCACACGGTATGACCGAGGTGCAGATCGGGCCGGGTCGGATCGACGCCGAGTTTGACGCGCAGGGTCTGTCCACTGGCACGGGCTTTTTGCAGGCGCTCGGCAAGGGCATCGGCCCCGCCGGGAAAAATCTCGGCGACACCCTGGGTCGTCAGGCGAAACAGTTGTTGGGGGTCCATCGCGTTACAGAAAAATCTCTCCTGATTATCGCCTGACGCTGGTTGCGGGACCGGCCAGGCGTTGAGCCTCGGCCAGCCCCTTTTCATCGATGCGGATAAGCGGTGGGTCTTTCGGATCAGCGGCGCGCTCCAGGGTGCCCAGTTCGATGATGCGGCTGACGCCGGGCCTGGGATGGACGACCGTGCGTGCCAGAATCGTGAACCGCTGGCCGCTTGAGACGCTTCTGCCGGTTGAACCTAGATCGATGGTGGCCTTGCGCAGGGTCGCATCGAGCTGTGCTGCGGTAATCTTCGCGCTGACGACGATGACCGATAGGCTGCCGCCCCGGTCGAATACCGGCGTAAAAGGCTCTGCTCCACGCACGCGCGGACGGACGATACTCGGCAAGATAGCGAGTGTCCAGACGCCCGAGGTGAGCACGACCAGAAACGCGGTCGTCCCAAACGCTCTAAAGCGCCACGGCTGCTTGGTCAACCAGGCGACCAGCGTCACCACCATGCAGAAGATGGTGAAGATACCTAAGAAATTGCCCGCCGTTGTAAAAAAGCCCACGCTAAACCTTTGCTGATGCCATTCCTATGATCGTTCAAAAAGGGCGTCTGTGACTGCGTGCTCTAGTCGAGGGCTGTCGCGGGTCAAAATAGGAGAGTATTTTCTCGAAGCCAATCTATGTTTGCTGAAGACGTCCGCGTCCTTATTCTCAAAGATCTTCCCGAAGCCCAGGTCGAGGTGCAGGACTACACCGGCGGCGGCGATCACTTTCAGGCAGTCGTCGTCGCCGAGCAGTTTAAGGGTCTCACCATGCTCAAACAGCACAAGCTCATCTACCAGTCGCTGCAGTCCTACATCGACGATGGGCGCATTCACGCCCTCGCCCTCAAGACCTATACCCCCGAGCAGTGGCAGCACGCCTCGGTGCAGCTCGACCTCTAGAGGAACGGGCGGCTGAATCTTGGACTGTACTTGGTAATCTGGGGCTTGCCCGTGTATAATTCGAGTTTGTGTGCGCAACGGGCAGCACGGGAGCAATTGATCGTGACAGCGAAGACATACCTACCCCCAGTCGATGAAATCGAACGTAACTGGCTGGTAGTCGATGCCGCCGGGCAACATCTGGGGCGATTGGCAACGATCGTTGCCGGCCTGATCCGCGGCAAACACCGTTCAAACTTCACCCCACACCTCGACACCGGCGACTTTGTAATCGTCATCAATGCCGAGAAAGTGGAAGTGACCGGGCGCAAACCGGCCCAAAAGCTTTACCGCCGCAACTCCGGGCGGCCGGGCGGCATGAAAGTCGAGACCTTCAGCCACCTGCAGGCACGCCTGCCCGAGCGAATTGTCGAAAAAGCGGTCTGGGGAATGCTGCCCCACACCCGCCTCGGCCGCGCTCAATTTACCAAGCTCAAAGTTTACAAGGGTTCTCAGCACCCACACGAAGCCCAGAAACCCGAGACGATTGACATGAGCAAGATGCTCAAAGGACTGACATGACCACCGCTGGAGCCGTCTACTGGGGCACCGGACGCCGCAAGTGCGCCATCGCCCGCGTGCGCCTCGTACCGGGCACCGGCGAGCTGATCATCAACGGCCGTCCCGGCGACGAATATCTACACTACCGCCAGCCGCTCATCGGCCTTGTCAAGGCCCCGCTAGAGACGCTTGGCCTCGAAAATCAGTACAATATAGTAGTGAACGCATCCGGTGGCGGTATCGCCGGTCAGGCCGGGGCAATGCGTTTAGGCGTTGCTCGGGCGCTGTGCGAACTGACTCCCGAAAACCGCAGACCGCTTAAGATCGAAGGCTATCTCCGCCGCGACCCGAGAGCGAAAGAGCGCCGCAAGTACGGTCTCAAGAAGGCGCGCAAAGCTCCTCAATTCTCCAAGCGTTAGTGGGGTTATCGACCAATGGCAAAGCCTAATATCCATCCTCGTTACGAGACGACCAAGATCATCTGCGGTTGCGGCACCGAGCACGTCACACGCTCTACCAAGGCAGGCGACATCCGGGTTGAAATCTGCTCCAACTGTCACCCGTTCTTTACCGGGCAGCAGAAGATTGTAGACGCCGAAGGCCGCGTCGATCGCTTCCTCAAGAAGTACGGCAACGTTCAGGCCAAGCCCAAGCGCTGAACCGCCGTGTTCGACGCTCCTCCACCGTTTTTGTAGCTGGGCTGTCATTTGTTTGACGGCCCACTTTTCGTATGCAAAGGAGCGTCCCAATGGCAAGTCCACTATTGATGGTTGAAAAGCTCAGAGATATTGAGCGCACTTACCGCGAACTGACCGACCGCCTCGGCGATCCCGGATTGATGAATGATGCCCGCGAGATGCTGCGCATCGTGCGGATGCGGGCCGGACTTGAGCGTACAGTCGATGCTTACACTCAGTGGCAGACTCTGAGCGAAGAGCAGAAATCGGTACGCACGATGATCCGCGACGAGCAAGACCCCGAACTGCGCGAACTGGCGGAGGAAGAACTCTCTGATCTCGACAGGCGCGTCTCCCAGCTTGAAGACGAAATCACGCTGTTGCTGCTGCCGCGCGACCCCAACGATGAAAAGAACATCATGCTCGAAATCCGGGCCGGGGCCGGTGGCGACGAGGCGGCTATTTTTGCCGGTGACTTGATGCGCATGTACATGCGCTACGCCGAGAACCAGAGATGGGGAGTCAAGCTCGTCAGCGAATCGGAAGCCGAGATGGGCGGATTCAAAGAAGTGATCCTCGAAATCACCGGTGACAGCGTCTACTCGAAGCTCAAATTTGAAGCGGGCGTCCACCGCGTCCAGCGAGTACCGGTAACCGAGACCCAGGGCCGGATTCACACCTCGACAGCAACCGTCGCCATCATGCCCGAGGTGGAAGAAGTCGATGTCGAAATCAGCCCCAACGACATCGAAATCACGACAGCGCGTTCGGGCGGTGCAGGCGGCCAGAACGTCAACAAAGTAGAAACGGCTGTCCACCTCGTGCACAAGCCTTCCGGCATCCACGTCCACTGCACCGAGGAGCGTTCGCAGCTCCAGAACAAGGCGCGGGCGATGCAGATCCTGCGCGCCAAGCTCTACGACATCAAACAGCGCGAACAGGACGAAGCTGTCTCGGGCCTGCGCCGCGCCCAGGTTGGGACTGGCGACCGCTCCGAAAAAATCCGCACCTACAACTACAAAGACAACCGGGTCACAGACCACCGCCTGGGCCAGAACTTCACGCTCACTACAGCCATCGAGGGCGACATCGCACCGCTTGTCGAGTCGTGCATCGCCGCCGCCCAGCGCGAGCAACTGGCCGAACTGTCCCGCAGCACGGCATGAGCGTTCCCGTAGCACCACCAGGCTTTCGCTCCGGTTTTATCGCCATCCTGGGCCGCCCGAATGTCGGTAAATCGACCCTGGTCAATCGTCTGGTGGGCGAAAAAGTCGCTATCACCTCGCCAACGGCCCAGACGACCCGCAACCGCCTGCGCGGCATTTTGACGCTGCCCACGGCACAGCTCATCTTGATCGACACCCCCGGCATCCACAAACCGCACCACAAGCTCGGCGAAGTGCTTGTCCACAACGCCCGCACCTCGGTCGGCGCGGCGGACGGTGTCCTGTTTCTAGTCGATGGGTCGGGGCCTGCCGGTAGCGGCGACCAGTTTATCGCCGAGGGCCTGAAAGGCATCAAAAACCCGGTCTGGCTAGTACTCAACAAGCTCGACCAGCAGCCCAAAAAGCAGGCGCTTGCCATCGTAGAGAGTTACCGGGCGCTCTTCGATCTGGTGCCGCCTCTCTACGAAATCTCGGCCGCGCGCGGTACCGGCATCGAGATACTACTCGAAAGCGTCGTCGCTCAGTTGCCGGAAGGTCCCTATTACTACCCGCCGGATCTATTTACCGACCAGCCCGAGCGGTTCATCATGGGCGAGCTGATTCGGGAACAGGTATTGCTTGCCACCGCCGAAGAAGTGCCGCACTCGGTTGCCATCGTCATCGATCAGGTCGAAGAAGGCCCGCAATTGACCCGCGTACTGGCGACGATCATGGTCGAGCGTGACTCGCAAAAAGGCATCCTCATCGGCAAAGACGGCCAGATGCTCAAGACCATCGGCACCAGGGCCCGGCTACAGATGCAGAAGCTCGTCGATACGAAGGTTTATTTGCAGTTGTTCGTCAAAGTCAAAGAGCGCTGGCGGCAGTCGGAATCAACCCTGCGCGACCTGGGTTATCGGCGCGAAACCTGACCAAAGTAGCGAGAATCGGTCAACGCCAGCTGTATTCGAGTGCTTCGAGCGTGGTCTTCCAGACTTTTGCTCGGCCGGGTCGTTGCGTCCAGGTCCGAATGCTGCGCTGTGCAGATTCAGAGTAGATGAGCATCGTATCGGGGTCGATGAGCCGATGGCCGCTACCGGTAATTTCCAGGCCGTCTTGAGCAGGCTGGAGGTGAGCCGCTTCCCGATAGCCCGATTCCGGTAGGGCGCTAATCGCAAGGCCCAGGGTTGAGGGGTTGGAATCGCAGGAAAATTGCACCTGTAGGCACCGCTTCGAGCCGCACGGTACCAGACCGGTATACTTCGTCGCTGTGTAAAACCAGGCTGGTGGGCCGGACAATAAGTCGTAGCTCTGTCTAGTCACTGCCACGTCTCCTAGCTGGATCGAGCGTCCGGCGAAGTGGCCGATGCGGCTATTCCAGTGAGCGACGGCCTGGGCTACGAAGTTTTTGACAGCCGCACCCGCTACTCGCCCGCTACGCTTTGCGAGGCGCTCGTAGCCGTGCAGGGCGAGTAGCTGCCCGTTGATGTCGGTCTCGTCGGTGAGCACGACGCCTGCTATCGGTCCGGGAATGGCCTGGACCGGCTTACCGTTGTAAGTCCGGCGCAGCAGCAGGGGCTTGCGCACGAGGGTGTACCCGGTTCCGGTACGCCTGACGACAACCTGCATTTGCATCTCGAGAACTTCGGTTAAGGTTGGTCGTCCAGAGCTGGACTCTATCCGAGTTCTCTTGAGCGACTCGATGAGGGATCGCTCTGTCGGCGGGTTAAAAGAAAACTGCAACTCCTGCGCCGAGGCGACACACGGGCTGAGGACCACGATGGCCAGCAGGCTCACGAGGACAAAACGTGACATGCGCTCTCCTGGTCGGGGCGATGTTGCGAATAGACTATCGCATCACCGGCTAAAAATGGTGCTCACGACTGCTTTGCCGCGATTGGAGCAGGTACTTCGCTCTACAATCGATCGGTCTGGACTGCAGGACTGATTGGATGACCTATTGCCTGGGACTCTTGATGGAAGCGGGGCTGGTGCTTGCTGCCGATTCGCGGACCAACGCCGGTGTCGATTACGTGTCGAGTTATCGCAAGGTATTCGACTTTTCCGTTCCGGGCGAACGCGTTTTATTCATCCTCACCTCCGGCAACCTGTCGGTCACCCAGTCGGTGATCAACTTACTGCGGCTGGAACTGCACCAGGAAGGCGACAACCTGCATACACTGACGACGATGTTCAGCATCTGCCGCTATATCGGCGGCAAGGTCCGCATCGTCGAACAGCAGGACCGGCCGATTCTCGAAAAAGACAAAATCGACTTCAAAATCAGCCTGATCGTCGCTGGTCAGATTAAAGGCGAGGCGCCTGCATTGCACCTGATCTATACCCAGGGCAACTTTATCCAGGCGACAGAAGACACGCCCTTTGTACAGATTGGCGAGACTAAGTACGGCAAGCCGATCCTCGATCGGGTCTTCCACTTCAACAGCACTCTACAAAACGGTGCCCTCTGTGCCTTGCTGTCGATGGATTCGACGATGATCTCGAACCTGTCGGTCGGGGCTCCTATCGACCTAGTAATCTACGAGCGCGACACCTTCTCTATAAAGCAGCGTAGCCGCCTTCAGGAAGGTGACCCCTTCTGGGTCGAGATGCGCCGTGCCTGGCAACAGTCGCTGCAAAACGCCTTCGAGCACCTGCCGCAGATTCC
>JANNPH010000244.1:0-13218 GCA_031399965.1 Gloeobacteraceae cyanobacterium SOY_34_metabat_159
GGGGCCTGCTACCGGGCGGGCAGAGTGAATGGCGTTAGCGGTGGACAAAGGCAGGGCTTGAGGTGCCTGGAAGGGCTCGCTCTTTCTTGGGGGCTACTTTGCTTCCATCCAGTTCTGGCCGCTGTTGATTTCGACTTTTAGGGGGACTGATAGGGCAATGGCGCTTTCCATCTCGGTGCGGACGAGGGCCTCGGTTTCGTGCCAGTCGTCCGGTGGGACTTCGAGTACCAGTTCGTCGTGAACCTGGAGCAGGAGACGGGCTGCACGGCCTTTGAGGGCTTCGAAAAGACGGACCATGGCGAGCTTGATGATGTCGGCCGCTGTGCCCTGGATGGGGGCGTTGATGGCGGCTCTTAGGGCTGTTTCGCGGTCGCGTTGGCCTAGGGCGTTTAGGCCCCGGAAGTAGCGGCGTCGGCCGAGTAAGGTCTCGACGTAGCCTTTTTCGAGTACGGTGGCGCGGGTCTGCTCCATGTAGGCGAAGATTGCCGGGTAGCGCTTGTAGAAGGCTTTGAGGAAGTCTTCGGCCTCTGTGAAACTGACCCCGGTCTCGCGGGCAAAGCGGCGGGCACCCATGCCGTAGACGACGCCGTAGTTGATGATCTTGGCGAGGCGTCGTTCGTCGCTTGTCACTTCTTTTTTGTTGAGCAGGAGCCGGGCTGTCAGGACGTGGACGTCCTCTTCTGCCTGAAAGCCCTCGACCAGGACTGCTTCCTGGGTAATGTGGGCAAGGATGCGTAGTTCGATTTGTGAGTAGTCGGCTGCGACCAGCAGCCAGCCTTGCTCCGGGATGAAAGCGCGGCGGATGCGGCGCGAGAAGGCAGTCCGTATCGGGATATTTTGCAGGTTGGGGTTGGAGCTGGAGAGGCGGCCGGTGGTGGTCACCGCCTGGTTGAAGTCGGTGTGTACGCGGTCGGTGCGTGGACTGATGAGTAAGGGTAGGGCGTCCACGTAGGTCGATTTGAGCTTGGAGAGGGTGCGGTAACTGAGGATTGTTTCGATGATTGGGTGGTCGTCGCGCAGTTTTTCGAGCACGACAGCGTCGGTCGAAAAGCCCAGGGACGTCTTGCGGCTTTTCTTGGTGGCAAGCCCGAGCTTGTTGAAGAGCAGGTCGCTCAGCTGTTTGGGAGAGCCAAGATTGAAAGTGGAACCCGCCTGCCGGTAAACTTCTTGCTCCAGTAACTTCAAGTCGCGGTCGAGTTCCTGGCTCAATTCTCCCAGGTAGGCGCGGTCGATGCGGATGCCTTGCGCCTCCATGCAGGCGAGCACCGGTTCGAGGGGCAGTTCGACTGCTTTGAACAAACCGGCGAGGCGAGGGTCTTCTTCAAGCTGTGCTTGCAGTACACCCATCAACTGGTAAGTGCAGGCCACATCCTCGCCGCAATAGTGGGCAACTGACTCGATATCGACTGTGTCGATCGTCTTTCCCTTGGGCACGAGCGCTTCGTAAGATCCCATGGCAATTTGCAGGTGGGTCTGGGAAAGGGTGGCGAGGTTGTGGCTACCCTCCGGGTCGAGTACGTAACTGGCAAGCATCGGGTCGAAGACGACCCCCGCAAGCTGAACGCCGTAGTTGCGCAGTACCAGCCGGTCGTACTTGGCGTTCTGGAAGATTTTTGGCTTCTGGGGATCTTCCCAGTAGGGCTTGAGGGCCGCGATCACCGGATCTATCTCCAGATTCTCGCCTTCCAGGTGGGAAAGGGGCAGGTAGTAGGCAACTTTTCCCTCCCAGCAAGCCCCGATACCAACCAGCCGGGCTTCGAGCGGGTCGATGTTGGTCGTCTCTGTGTCCCAGGAAACGGGACCCTCCTGGGCAAGAAGGGCGGCGAGAAAGTCCTGCCATTGTGCTGTGCTCTGCACAATGTGCACTTTTAAATCGAAGACGCGGCTTGTCGTAAAGTCGAACCACAAATCGTCCTCACTCGCGCCCGCGACCCCGGCTCGGGCTTCCTCCGCTTTTTGCTCTTTGGTCATCGGCTCTGGCGGAGCGCCGCCAAATAGGCGCTGTAGGCGCTGCAACTGCCGCAAAAATGATTTGAATTCGAGCTGTTCGAGTAAGGGGGTCACCGCTGCTTCGTCGATACCGCGCAGGCGGCAGGCTTCAAAATCGACCAGGAGCGGTACGTTCTTTTCGATAGACGCCATCCAGTAGGAGTGGCGGGCATCCTCAATGCCGGAGCGTAACTTCTGGCCCACAGCACCAGGAATCTGATCGACCGCATCCATAATTCGATCGAGCGAGCCGTACTCTTCGAGCAACTTCACCGCCGTCTTGGCACCGATCCCTTTGACACCGGGGATGTTGTCGGAGCTGTCGCCACAGAGAGCCTTGTAATCGATGATCTGGCGCGGGGTGATGCCCAGCTTTTCTTTGACCTGGGCAGGACCAAATTCCTCAGTCCCGGTGCGTACGTTCTGGTGCAGGACGGTAATCGTCCCGCCCTCATCTCCTTCATCGGTGATGAGCTGAAAGAGGTCTTGATCCCCGCTCAAGATTTTGACCCGGTAGCCGACTTTTGCGCCCTGCACTGCGAGGGTGCCGATCAGGTCGTCCGCTTCGTAGCCAGGTAGTTCAAATTGCGGTAGGTCGAGTCCTGTGAGGATCGTGCGCAGATTGTCGAGGTCTCCTCCGAATTCCTCAGGAGCCTCGGCGCGGCCGGCTTTGTAGGTGGCATCCGCTTCGTGGCGAAAAGTCGGCATGCGCGTGTCGAAGGTAATTGCCAGCATGTCGGGCCGCTCGCGTTCGAGATTGTCGAGCAGCAACTTCAAAAAACCGTAAGAAACACTGGTCGGAATGCCTGTCGTCGTGCGTAGACCACTCTCAGCCCCGCCGCGGGCATAAGCAAAGTAGGCCCGATAGGCCAGAGAATGACCGTCCACCAGCATCAGGACCGGTGCGCTCTGAGCGTCAGACATGGCTCACCAACAGGATTTCAATGCCAGTCTGGCATATCGTGATACCTGCTTGGTGCTGCCCTCAAGCCTCAGGATCGCTCGGACTTGGGCCGGGGAAAATGATTGACCCGGGCGCGCCCCTCGAAGACCAGTTGCTGGTTGCGCACGCGCAGGCGGTGGACGCGCAAAACGGCACCGTCGAGATTAAATTTATCGAGGTCCATAATCCGGTTGAATTGGGCCACGAAGAGTGGACCCAGGGTCTCTGAGTCCGGGTCGTATTCGGGGTCTACCAGCACGATGCGGCGCTGGTCCTCGACGGCGATGCGCGCCTGCAAATGCACCTTGTCTTCGCGGCCGGAGGTCTCGAAGAGGACATCCGTCTGGAAAGCGATGCAATTGTTGTCGAGCAACTGCACCCGGGTATTGCGGAAGGCGACTGTCTCGTCGCTGCCGTCCAGGGGCATGCCGCACATCTTGGTGACGACCAGTGGGGCCTCAAAAGAGGTGTTGATGTCCTCTTCGCGCAGCACGACCGAGGCGATGGCGTCGGTCGAACGCACGAGGCGCACTTTGCCCCCGAGGATTGCCCCGAGGTCGATGGCGATCGCGTCAGTATCGACGCGCAGGCTCTCGACCCGGAACTGGTTTTTGATCACCATTCCTCGCCCTTCGAGGCTGAAGTTGTCGATTGCCCCCTGCAGGAGCTTGCTCGTCGGCTGACAGTAGATGGAAACCTTGAGGTCTTCGACCTTGCTGAGCAAAGCCCGAATCGCTGTGGCCACTACCGAGTTGATCATCTGCTCGCCGGCGTCGGCGCGCCCACCGGGAACCGGTAATTTGAATGGCAGCATCATGGGTATCTCAACAATGGCCCGGAGGGCAAATAGCGGTTGCTACTCGCATCCTATTACAAATCGTAACAGTGTCAAAAAAGCAAACTGTGCGCCTCCCCTGTTCAGGCTGCCCTGTACCGTCGCAAATTTTGGGAAAAGACGTATACGGGAGACAGGAGATGTTGTAGCATCAGTGATGGCTGGAGAGGTGTGTTCTAGCCTTGTGAGGAGTATAGATATGCGTAAGTCGAGCGTGCTTGCCGGGACCCTGGGTCTTTTGGCCTTGCTGGGAGTTACAAGTCCGGCTTTTGCCGAGCCTTCGGACGCCCAACAGATCAATAAATATTTGCAACAGGGCCTGGGTGATTCCGTGGCCCAGGTAAACTCGGTCTCCGAGCTGACCGACGTTGACCCCAACTCCTGGGCTTTCCAGGCGCTTAAATCCGTTGTCGAGCGCTACGGCTGTCTGGAGGGCTATCCCAACAAAACTTACCGCGGCAATCGCCCACTCTCGCGCTACGAGTTTGCCGCCGGTCTCAACGCCTGTCTTGAGCGCGTCAACGAACTGATTACCGCCTCGACAGCTGACAAGGCGACCAAAGAAGACCTCGCCACCCTGCAGCGCCTGCAAGACGAATTTAGAAACGAACTCGCCGCCCTGCGCGGTCGCGTCGATGCCCTCGAAGCCAAGACCAAGGACATCGAGAGCAAGCTCTTCAACGTCAACTCCAAGTTGGACGCGTCGGTCGTGATGGCCGTTACCGGCGGCGGCGGCTCCAACCCCGGTCGGGTCTTTACGGCCCCCGGCGGTCTCGGTCCTGCCTTCGGCGATTCGGCAGGCGGTGCACTGCTGCGCGGTCCGCTTAGCCCGGTCTCAACGACGGCATCCAACGTGAGCTTCGTCGCCCGTACGAGCCTCAATATCCGCGCAACCTTTACCGGTCAGGATGAGTTGCTGATCCGCCTGCGCGGCGTCACTGGTCAAGACCTCGGCGCTCTCTACCAGGGCATCGCAAGCGGTCTCGGCACCCTCTTTTACGGCCTCGGCCCCGGAAACGTTGCTTACGACCAGTCCAACCTCAACCTGGCGGCCGGAAACACCCAGGGTAGTGCGGCGGTCTCCTTCGACAAGATCCGCTACACGACCAACCTGTTCAGCGATAGATTCCGGGTGTTTATCGGCCCGCGCATCGACATATTCGAATTTATCGACACCAACTCGTTTGCCAACAACGAAGAAGTCGATTTCTCCAGCGGCTTCTTTATCAACAACCCGCTCGTCACCTTTATCTTCACCGGTCCCGGCGGCGGCTTCGATTGGCAGATTGGCGACGCTTTCGCCATTCGCGCCCTCTACATTGCCGCCAACGGCGGTTCGTCCCGCTCCTTCGGCGATAGCGGTCTATTTGGCGGCAGCAACATCGTCTCGGGTGAAATCGAGTTCAACCCCGGCCGGACCGCCTCGATCAAGCTCCAGTATTCGCGCTTCCAGGAGCAGGGCGCTGTGCTGGGCGCTGGCCTGGGTGAATTCGGGGTCGCCGGTATTACCGACGCCTACGGTGTAAACGCCGAGTGGGCCATTGCACCGGGCTTCGCCATCTTCGGCCGCTACGGGCTTGCCAACTCGCGCATCAACGGCGTTACCTCCGACAGCTTCTCGGCGATTACCTCCAATACCTGGCAGGCCGGTCTTGCTCTACCCGGATTGTTTGGTGCCGGAAATACCTTCGCTGCCATGTATGGTCAGCCGATTCGGGTCACCGGTGGTCAGTTCTCCAACAACGTCAGTTTCATTCCCACCGGTACCGAGGGCAACGTCGAGGTGTTCTACCGCTTCCAGGTGAGCGATCGCCTGAGCATTACCCCCGATGTGCAGTTCTACATCGCGCCGGTAAACGCCAACAACAGCAACGGCATCACGGTCGGCACCCTGCGCGCCACCTTCACGTTCTAGTTGTCACAATGTCAAAAACGCCCGGTGGAGACTCCACCGGGCGTTTTTGATGTTTAGCGGTATGCTTGAAAACGTACCTTCTTCAAATTTCGTAATGTCTGACCTTGAAGAAGCGATCCAACACTATCTGCTCAACGCCTTGCGGGGCGACGACCCAGACGAGAGGCAAGAGGCGACCCAGCGACTGTGGGACCGCTGGTTTAATGCCGGGGGAGTGGCGCCCCGAGAAGCTTTGCTCGATGCGGTCAAGCTGATGGAGCAAGGAGCCTGGATGCGGGCTGAGGACCTGTTGACGCTCCTGATAAAAGAACATCCTGACTTTGCCGAGGCTTACAACCAGCGGGCGACGGTGCGCTACTTGATGCAGCACTGGCACGACTCAATTGAAGATTGTCAGCAGGTGATTGCCCTTAACCCGGTGCATTTTGGGGCTCTGCACGGACTCGGGCTCTGCTACATGGCGCTTGAAGAATACCGCCTCGCGATCGATGCACTGCGTCGGGCGAGCGATGTCCAGCCTCATGCCCATATCAACCGCCGCCTGATTGCCGAGTGCCTATCTCGCCTCGAATGAAGCCGGGTAACATGAATTATGACGACACCCCCATCGCCCGCATCCACTGAATTTCCCGCCTCACGGCGCATCCTGGCTGGAGTCGGCTGGGGTCTACTCTGGGGGGGCGGTCTTACGGCTGTGATCTTCCCGCTCGTGCCGGCAAGCCTTACCCTCGGCATTATTCTGCTCGTGATTATCCTGACCAGCATCGCTATGGGCGTCTCTATTTACTGGAATGCTGCCCGCGAACCTTGCCCCAGTTGTGCCACGGTCTTCACCGCCACGCCTAATGGCAGCCGCTGTCCGGGTTGCGGGCTTCAGGTGCGCGCCATCGACCGCCGCATGTTCAAGCGCTAGTTAGCGGATTGTGCGGCGCACGGCGAGCAGGCTGCTGAGCACGCCAAGACTGATGCCGACACCAAACAAAATGGCCGGTAACTCGGTCTCACTGCCCGTCTGTTGCCATTCCAGAAATGGCAACAGTTCCTGGCGTTTTTGCTCGACAAGGTGGCCCAGTACTTTGAGCAGGCCCCAGGCACACAGAGCGCCGACGACGCCAAAAGCAAGGCCTTCGACGATGAAGGGGGTCACGATCCGAAGCGGCGTCGCCCCGACCAGTTGCATGACCTCGATTTCTTTGGACCGGGAAAGGACGATCAGTCGAATCGTGTTGGTGATCACCGCCACGGTTGCCGTTGAGAGGATAGCCGTGAGCGCAATGCCCACCCAGCGCAGTGCCTCCTGGACCCGGCCAAGCCGCTCGGCTGCTTCAGAACCAAAGTGAACGCGCTCAACTCCGGGCAGAGCCTTGATCTGCCCGGCGAGGGCTACGACTTGATGTGGGTCGCGTACGCGTACGCGCAAACTATCGACGAGCGGATTGCCACCCAGGCTCGCAGTTGCGTCCCCCTGGACGCCCAGCTCTTTCTGCAGGCTTGCCCAGGCCGCCTCGCGGGTCGTGCTTTGCACCTGCTCGACGCCGACAAGCTCGTTCAGTCGCGGTTCGAGTTGGCGGGCTCGCGCTCGCGGTTCCAGGTAGACGGAGATTTCCATCTGACTGCCGAGCTTGGTGAGCGCACTCTCCATCTGCCAGGAAACTTCAAGCCCGAGGCCGAGTAAAAATAATAGAGCCGATAGCGTGCTGACCGCCGCCCAGAGCATCCAACCGCTGCGCATGAGGCCGGTAAATGCTTCGCGCAGCAGGTAGTCGGCCTGAGTCGTAACGCGCTGGATCATCAGTGGGTTCCTAAAAGATCGGGATCTCGCGGAGGTTACCGGCTTCGAGGCGCACGAGTCGCTTGGCGAAGGTCTGCACGATCTGCTCGTTGTGACAGGTGACGACGACGGTCACCCCGAGGGAATGTAGGCGCTTGAGGATCTGGAGGACCGTCCAGGCGTTGTGAATGTCGAGGTTGCCGGTCGGCTCGTCGGCTAAGAGCAAAGGGGGGGTGTGAATCACGGCGCGGGCGATGCTCACCCGCTGCTGTTCGCCCCCGGAGAGTTGCTCCGGGAAACAACCAGCCTTTGGGGCAAGCCCGACCATGCGCAGTGCCGGACCGATGCGGCGGCGCACCTCGGCCCGGTCACAGCCCTGGGCGTGCAGGACGACGGCGATGTTTTCTTCGACTGTCTTGTTGGGGATGAGCTGATAGTCCTGGAAGACGACGCCGACGCGTCGGCGCAGGTGAGCCAGGGCACGGCCGCGCAGATTCTTGAGCGCCGTTCCCTCTAATTCGACTTCGCCGCTGGTGGGCGTCTCGGCTCCGTAGAGCAACTTGAGCAGGGTCGATTTGCCCGCTCCTGAGGCACCGGTGATAAATAAGAAGTCGCCCCGAGCGATGCGCAGGCTGACATTGTTGAGCCCGCGACAGCCATTGGCGAAGACCTTGGTGACGTTGTGAAAGCTCGCAATATTGTCAGCAGCGGCGGGGGATGCTTTGGTAGCCAGGGCCGGTTCTTGTGGGTCAAGCAGGTTGAACATCAGTACCGCACTCCTCTAAGTATCGCCAGGGCGAATTTGGGTAGAGCCATCATGCGCCCTGCTCGCCAGGGCTCTCGATACAGCCTATAGAGCCATTCGAGATAGTTTTCGCGCAGCCAGCGCGGCGCACGCTCTTTGGTCCCGGCCCAGATATCAAAGCTGCCGCCCACCCCGACGAAGACGACCCGCTGCAAACGGGTCCGGACCCGCTCGATCCAGTACTCCTGCTTGGGCACGCCCAGCCCGACCAGTACGAGGGTCGGGTCGGCCTGCTGCACACCGGCAACGATGATATCCTCATCAGCCTGCCCAAAGAAGCCGTCGCGGTAACCGCTAACCACCAGCCCCGGATAGCGCCGGGTCCACTGCTCGGCAACCGTGGCTGTCACCCCAGGGGCCGCACCTAGTAAATAGACGCGTGCGCCCGACCGGCCCAGCGGCTCCAGTGCCGCTTCCACTAAATCGATCCCCGCACAACGGCGCACCTCGCGGCCCATGCGCTTTAAGGCCCAGACCACCCCGGCCCCATCTGGTACAACCAGGTCCGCCCGGTGAATAATCTGGGCCAGCTGCTCCTCGCGCCGGGCGAGCATCGCCATCTCGGCATTAAGCGTCACCACATGGCCACCCTGACCTGACCTGACCAGACTGACCAGGGAACTGGTGTAGTCGGTGGACAGGTGTACCGGCAGATCCAGCACCGCAGCAGTAGGCAGGACAGTCACGAAGGTTTACAGATTGTCAAGACCACGACAATCTAACCATTTGGGGGGACAACTTGGCAACCTAACTAGCTGCCCCAGCGGTCTAAAAATTTTATAAATTTCTCAAATAGTGTCCCACACCACTCGATCCAGGGAGCAGATTCGCTTTTTTTCTCTTCGAACAACGCCGCATCTACCCCGCGCAGCCAGAGGACAGCGCCGCTGCCGGGAGTCCAGGTGAGCCACTCGCTGACCCGAGCAAGCGAGCAGGGCACATCGTACAGGATGACCAGATCAAACTGACGCGACTCCTGCAAGTCTTCCAGGGCGCGTAGCCCCTCGCCAATAGAAGCAACCGCCTGCCGCCGGTTGCGCCCGGAAGACGTCAGCAATTTCCAGGCCCGCGTCTCGAGACCGCCATCGACCACCGCACACCGCCAGCCACAACGGTTGAGTTCACTCATCAACCCCAGAAGTTGCGTCTTCGGGTGCGTCCCCGGCCAGTCGCTTAAAAAAGTATCCAGCAGACTTCGCGCTCGCTCGTCACAGGCAAATAAAGAAGGTCTCGAAACCGGAACCGGACGCAATGCTACCGTCATGGCCATCTGCTATGAACGACTGTTCACATAGTAGAGGGAATCGGAACATTTGTCCAGGTATCACCACTTGAGGAGGTTGAAGTTGTCCATGTCGATGGTGTCGCGGTTGCGGTAGATAGCGAGCACGATGGCGAGGCCGACTGCCGCCTCAGCAGCGGCGACGCTGATCACGAAGATGGCAAAGAGCTGGCCGCGGATATTGATGGGATCGAGGAAGTTTGAGAAAGCAATCAGGTTGATGTTGACGGCATTGAGCAGTAGCTCAATCGACATCAGTACCCGCACGGCGTTGCGCGAGGTGACCAGGCCATAGAAGCCGATGCAGAAGAGCGCGGCACCGACCAATAAAAAGGCGTTGAGAGTCAGCATTGGCGCTCCTAGCGTTTGGCAATGGTCACGGCTTCATCTTCTTCCTCGCGGGGGCGTTCGGGCAGGGCCAGGGGCTCCGGTCCACCCGCAACCCGGTCGGGGATGAATTCGCGCTGGGCGAGGATAATCGCGCCAACCATCGCCAGCAGCAACAAGACCGAGACAATTTCAAAGGGCAACAGGAACTCGCTGAAGAAGCGCTTGCCGATCTCGATCACGGTGTTCATCGGGATTGGGGTCTGGATATTCCAGGGAACCTGATAGATGGAGACAGCCAGCAAGGCGAACAGGCCGAGGCAGACGATGCCGGTAATGCTGTTGCGTGCCGAGATGCCGGGTTTGGAAGGCGGGATACGCTTGTTGACCAGCATGATCGCAAACAGGATCAAGACGTTGACGGCCCCAACGTAAATAAGCACCTGGGCTGCCGCGACGAAGTCAGCGTTGAGCAGGACGTAGAGGCCGGCGACACCCACAAAGACGAATCCGAGCAAGAAAGCCGAGTGGACCATGCTGCGCAGCAGCACGACGCCCACGGCTCCACCGAGCACCATCGCACTCAAGATCAAAAACGAAACAACCTGAACGCCTTCTGAGAGTCCCACTATTCCTCCTTCGGGGCGTCGGCGGGCTTGAGGCGAGAGTTGATCTCCTCGGGCAATTCACCGGCGCGGCGCGCACCGGCATCGACTTCGTGGCCTTGCATAACGCCCTTGGGCAGGTAGACCAGCTCGCGAATCGGGGTGACCACCGGGTCGTCGGTGATGCGCTGAGGTAGACGGCCGAGGGCGACGTCGTCGAAATTAAGCTCGTGGCGGTCGTAGACGGCCAGTTCGTACTCGTCGGTCATCGAGAGGCAGCTCGTCGGGCAGTATTCGACACAGTTGCCGCAGAAGATGCAGACTCCGAAGTCGATCGAGTAGGAGTTGAGTTCTTTTTTCTTGGTTTCTTTGTTGAAGTCGTAATCGACCACGGGTAAGTTGATCGGACAGACCCGCACGCAGACTTCGCAGGAGATGCACTTGGGACGTTCGAAGTGGATGCGCCCGCGGAAGCGCTCGGAGAGGATCAGCTTCTCGTAAGGGTACTGGACGGTGATCGGCTTGCGGCGCATGTGATCGAAGACGACCCCGAGCCCCTGGCCTATATATTTGGCTGATTCAATGACTTCTTTAGCGTAGCCGCCAACTTTTTCCAGGAACTTTACCATTGCTAATATGCTCATTCATGTTCCACACCTCATTTTAAGCTCTAACCCCACCGAGAAGCCACTTGCGCCGAGCGCTCCGACCAAACAGCACCACTGCAAAGCTCAGTAAGATTGAAGTTCAGGAGAGGGTCTAAACCATGAGCCCGGCCGTGTCCAACTTCTTACTCGTCGCCGCCGCCATTGCACCGGCTCTCTTGCTGCTTGCCCTTTTGTCATTTTTCCCCAAGAGCGCGTTGCGCTGGGTGGCCCCGCGTTCGCTCGTCACGGTCGCCCTGGCAACCGCCACCGGCGTCGGCTCGGCATTTCTCGCCCTCGGCGTCGAGACGCTCCTCACTTATCGACCCTGGGCAATTACCAACTTGACGATGCTCGCGCTGTTTGCCGTGATCGCGGCTGGGCTGGCCGAGGAAGGGGCCAAGTACCTGTGCGTGCGCTTTTACAGCTGGCGTCTGGCTGAATTTCGAGAAGCCTACGACGGTCTACTCTACTGCGGTGCAGTCGGGCTCGGTTTTGGGGCGACAGAAAATATTTCCTACGTGCTGCGCGGCGGTATCGATACGGCGGTCGTGCGCGCCCTCACCGCTGTCCCTTTTCATTGCCTGTTGGGTCTGGTACTCGGTTATTTTCTGGGGCAGGCCAGGCGCAAGCAACAGGCCGGTGAACTCTGGGGCGGCCTGCACTGGTTGGGTCTATTCTGGGCCGTCGTGCTGCACGGCATTTACGACTTTTTCGCCTTTCAATCGGGCATCGCCTCACTGGTCTTGCTCTTTGCATTTCTTGCTTCAGTGGCGATCTGGGGTATTCGGGCGGTCGTGAGCACGCGGGCGATTTCACCGAGCTGGGGAGGCCGTGAGCCGGTCGCCCCGCCGCCCTTCACAGCCCCACCTGCCCGCGAACGCAACCCGTTTGTGGCCGGAGCGCTCGGTCTTGTTCCGGGCCTCGGTCAGCTCTACAACGGCGAAAAACAAAAAGGTCTCTTCTTGTTGTCGGCCGGTCTGGTCAATCTCTTCTTGCTGGGTGTGGTCTGGTTTTTACTCAGCGCTCCAAACGTGGTGCTCGTCCTGTTGGCGCTCTTTGGGAGCCTCAGTCTCTCAAACGACCCCAACAAACTGGTCGAAGGATTGGCGAGTTCACCGATCTTGACGGTGCTGGTGGCCGTTAATCTCACTTTCAGTCTGTTTAGTGCCTACGACGCCTTCAAGACGGCGCGCAGCAGTCGCTTCGACTACCTGGAAGCCCCGGAGAAACGTGCGCGCTTCGTGCAGACCTTCAGTGCCTCCTACATCGGTCACCTGGTGCTTTTATTCCTGACGGTACTCGTGCCGCTCACCATCGGCGGCAAAAGCGGCGCTAAATCTGCACAACCCGGTCAGGTCGGCACGATCGAGTTTGACCTGGTGGCGACTCCTAAGAAGCTCGACGGATTTAGCGGCAAGCCCGAGGGCACAGCCAAAGGTGCCGACAAGAAAAATAAGCCCAAAATCCTGGCCCAAAAGCGCACACCGGTCAAAGTACCCGGTCCTCAGCCTCCCAAGCCTCAGGCCGCTCAAGAAGCGAAGGGGCTGCCGCGCTCCTACAACGAGTATCTGTCGTGGAAAATTCGGCACTACCATGACCTTTACTTCGAGCGGGTCGGTGCCGGTCAGTACACAGTCGTGCAGTACGAGATCGATTCGGTCGGCAACGTCACCAACGTCCAGGTGCTCTACGACCACACGACCGCTCCGGGCGATGTCGCAGAACTCGCCGCCGAAACCGTCCGCCAACTCGATCCGGGTTTGCCTCTGCCCGAGGGGATTCGCTCCGTGACGATTACCGAGCTTTTTTGGGACGGCTCACCGATCGGCAATCCCGGCTCACTTGAGAATCGCCTGAGCGAACTGCCCGACGGCCGCGAGGTGATTCCTTATCCTCCTCAGCAGCCGGAAAAAGAAGGTTAGAGCGGGGTTCCGTCGCGTAGGGCCAGTTCAACTGTCAGCTGGGTACCTCCCGGACAGTCATCGACCAGCGGGCAACTCTGGCAGCGGGGAGACCCGGCGACGCAGCACCGGCGACCGTGCTCGACCATGAAATTGTTCCAACTGCGCCAACTGTCGTGGGGCAGGCAGGCCATCAGG
>JANNPH010000013.1:0-10983 GCA_031399965.1 Gloeobacteraceae cyanobacterium SOY_34_metabat_159
GGCGGCCCGGCCGGCCCCGCCCGCATGGGCGATAGAAGCGGCCAGCTTGCTGGCGCTCTGCCGGTAGGCCGGCTGCTCAAGGACTCGCCTGACGAGTACTTCGAGGGCCGGTCTACTGAGTTCACCCAGGGGCAGAACTTCCCCGGCCCCGCACCAGCGCAGGCGAGCCCCGATCGCCGGCTGCTCGTAGGTGATTGGAATTGCTACCAGCGGTACACCGCAGGCGAGGGAGTCGAGCACCGTGTTCAGGCCGGCGTGGGTGATGGTCAGGCTGGCGCGCTTCAGTAATTCCAGTTGCGGAGCGTAGGAGACGACCAGGGGTGTTCCTGGCAGTTGGGCGACCGCTTCGGGGGTCAACCCGCCGCCGTGAGAGAGCACCAGCTGCACAGGGAGCGCTTCGCAGGCGGCGGCGATCGTTTTAAAGATTTCGAGTTTGCTGTTTTGCAGTGTGCCGAGGGAGGCATAGACGAGCGGGCGACCGTCAAGACGTTCCCAGGGAAAGGCGACCGCTGCCGGTGAGGCGTTGCGCAGAGGACCTGTG
Source organism: Gloeobacteraceae cyanobacterium SOY_34_metabat_159 (assembly GCA_031399965.1). GTDB lineage: Bacteria > Cyanobacteriota > Cyanobacteriia > Gloeobacterales > Gloeobacteraceae > JANNPH01. The sequence goes on from JANNPH010000013.1 coordinate 542, forward strand.
TAGTGGAAAGAGGCAGGCAGTTCCCGGCGCGGAAAATCAAATTCTCGGGGCTGCTGGCTGATTTGAGCCAGGCGAGAATGGGCCTCGTCGGGTGTACGGTGCACGCTCAGCTTCCACTGCCGCCGGTATGCTGCAAGCCGGGTGCTGACTGGACGCGTGATGCGGTCAAACACGGCATAACCTGCCTGGTTGCGCAGCTTCGCCCACCACTCGTCTCGGGCGTTCCACGGAGTGAAGATGGGCGGCACCCCCGGCTCACGATTGATTGCCAGTGCATTGCAGATGGTAATAAAAGGTAGTGCCAATAGCTCTGCCACAGAACCACCGGCCGGCTCGGTCTGGTCTACCAGCAAAGCATCGACGCCCGCACGGCTGAGGGCCTGAGGAGCATCGCGGCAAATCATCGCCGTCGTGCGCTCTATGGCCGCCACGGTGAAGCGGAGCGCCGATAGCCCCTCCAGACGCCCGAGTTGCGCGAGCGACTCCGGAAGCGAACCGGGTGGGTGGTCGGACTGGCCGATTGCTACGAACCCGAGCCCCTCCGCCTCGACTTTTGCGCCGATGTCGGCAATGCCGAACACGGTCACCCTGTGACCGCGCCGCAGCAACTCGCGGCCGAGAGCAGCCATCGGGTTGAGGTGGCCGGAGACCGGTGGGCAGATCACTCCCAGATGGCTCATGGTGCGTTCAGGCTCCGAGAGGGCGGGCGATTTGGGGTAGCGGACAACGGGCACAAGGCAATCAGGCGAGAGGTCATAGCTTCAGCACGGGTGGTTGGAGTCGGCCCGCTCAAATCTATCAAGCTTCCGGCTGACCCCGGCATCACCAGTGTGCCCAGGCGAGAGTGCAAAGCCCCCCTAACTCTTCGCGTAGCGCAGTTTACTGGCGATAAAGACGCGGTGGGTGACTTTCAATCCGAGCGCCATCCCGCGAATCGTCTCGGTCTCCTCGTCGCTTACGGTACCGTCGCTGGCTGCGAGGCAAAAAAGTAAATCGACCAGTCCTTCTGCAAGCTCACGTTCGGCAAAGTCTTCGACGCCGCGTACCAGGCGTGAGCGGTCGAGGCTGCGCACGTAGGGATCGAGTAGAAACTGTTCGACAAAACGCGCCTCTTCTTCTTTCAGTTTTAAAGTTTCCCGGATGCACCCGGTCGTGGGCGGGACCGGTTCGCGCAGTTCTGCCCAGGTGCAGCCTGCGAGGGCACCGACAAAAGCCAGGGTGCGCTGGCGTGCGGTGGCGGGCTTTCCTTCTTTCAGGTTGGCGCTCAGAGTTGTGGGCTGATAGTCGCGCTCGCGCCACAGCCAGAAGAGTTCTGCTTCCAGCTCTGCTAGAAGTGCGTCACTTGAGCGGCGCACCCCAAAAGGCCGGACCGCGAAGAAACCCCGCAGGCGGTTGAGCAGCAACCCGAGATCGCCGGTGTCGTCAAACAGGACATGCAGGCGTTCGAGCAATAGCCGCTCCGGCTCCTCGACGCGCCTATCCGCCTGTACCAGTTGTTGGAGGCGGTCAAGCGCTTCCTGGCGCTCGGCACCGCTTGTCACCGATTCCACCAGGGCACGGCTAAACAGCTCTGCCTGCTGCGGAGTGGTCGGGTTATCAAAGTAGTACTGGAAATAATTGCGCTGTTGTTCGTTCAGGTAAAAAGCGTCCATGCAGGCGCGGATCAGTTCGCGTTCTGGGGCGCTCAATTCCCCATCCGCCCAGCCCATCGCGACCAGTACCTTTAATAGAGCAATCGAAAAATCGTTCGACCGTGGCATCGGCAGGTGCACTCCAGGCTATTCCTGGATTGTGGCACTCTCGGCGCTCTCAAGGGAAGTTGAACCCACAGGCGCATTCGTGTCCGGTGCTTCGCCAGGCGGGACGGTGTAGACCTGGTCCGCAAGCTCGACCGTGTCGCCTGCGACCAGCTTGCGTCCCCGTCGGGTCTCGACGCTGCCGTTGACGGTTACCTGACCGTCTTGAATCAAGATTTTTGCTTCTCCACCGGTGCTAGCTGCACCGACGAGCTTGAGAAACTGGTCGAGCTTAATAGTGGACCTGTCCATGAGTCGAGTATCCAACGAATCCGAGCCTGGATAGACATAAGCTCCCGCTACCAGAGTAGCGCTGTGAGCCTGAAGCTCCCCAGGCGCGGATTCGCTGGACTCAGGCTAGGAAGCCTTCTTCCCGCCGACTACAGCTTTCGCGGGGCGGGCCGGCGGCTCAGTCTGGTCGATTTGGCGGGGGTAGGCAGCTACTGCTTCAATCTCGATGAGCCAGTCGGAGTTCACTAGACTGGCAACCCCAACTGTCGAGCGCGCAGTCTTAATTGGATTGTCGGCATTGTTGTAAAACTGCGCGTAGGCGTCAAACCAACCCTGGTAGTCGAAGATGTTGTTTCGGCTGCGGTCGGCGACCAGGTAGGCGGTCAGGTAGATGACATTCTTGCGGGTCAAGCCGGCGGCGGCCAGCAGTTCGTCGATGCGTTGCAGGGTGCCGATGGCCTGGGTCTTGGTATCGCCGTAACGGGCAGGGTCACCGGGGGGTGCGTCGGGGTTGACGACCGGCGGCACAGTTCCACTCGTATAGAAGAGCGCCCGGTTAGCCGGGACGGCCACAGCCGACGAAATGGACGAACTCGACGCGCCGTAGAATGTCGTCCGGACCGGCTCCGCTTGAGCGGCTCCTGCAACGGTCAGACTGGCACCAAGGCAGGTTGTGAGTAGAAGCACTCGCCCCGAAGTGAGCAATTGTGAAAGTGAACGCATCCGTTTTCTCCTTGTGTACTGGTGGGAAATAGCGGTAGTCAGTTGGTCGCAGCCTCAGGCGCTCCGCTGATTGATGTTGGAGGTGACAAGCCGCGCCGATTCGAGGGCACCTGCCATCCATCCGGTCAGGTAGCTCAGGTGCTCGCCGGCCAGGTAGATGTTGCCGTCGGGCTGGTTGAGAGTCGGGTAGTACTGCTCGCGGACGCTGGTGGTATAAGAAGCCCAGCCCCCGAGGTTGTAGGGGATCTTGGACCAGTATATGGAGACTGCCGTCTCGAAGTGGGTTGTGTACTGACTGTGGATCTTGCCGCCCTGCGCGAGGGCGAGGGCCTGGCGGTCGGCCGGGGTCAGGTTGCCGACTGAGGCAGCGATGTTGCCAAAGTTGTAATAGCCGACTATCACGCCCTTGCGTCCGCCGTAGCCATAGGACGGATACCAGATCTGGGTGATTTGCTGGTTGGTGTTGGTGATGCCACCGTAAAGGTCTTCGTCCTCCTCCCAGAAGCGGCGGCTGAACTGCAGTCCGATTTTGCCGGTAACGGCATAAGCGACACTGGCGATTGCCTCCTGCATTTGCGGTGAGAAGTCTGAAGGGATGGTGGCAAGCACCGGTAGTGGAATTGTGCAGATGCAGTAGTCGCCCACAATCTGGCGCTCGACGCCCGTGCGGTCGCGGTAGACGACGCGCACGCCCTCGGTTGTCTTACGAATTTCCTCGACTTTTGATTCGAAGCGAATTTGTTTACCGACCTGCCGCTCGAAGGCTCTGGCGATTTGATCCATGCCCCCCACGGGCTGAAACATCATCATCTGCTGGTCATAGCCAAAATCGCCGGCTGGAGAAAAGCCCAATTGCAATAGTGAAGTCAGGTCGTAGGGTGGAGCGAATTGTCCACTGGCCGTACCGGCACCCTGGGCCTGGACGTCGTAACCGCGGCGGCTCGAACCGGTGTACTGCAGGTTCGAGTTGAGGGCTCCCCAGGAGCGCAAAAACGAGACAAGCCGTTCTTTGTCCTCGGCCGAGAGCGTGTCGTCGAGCGCACTCTGGTTGACGGCCTTGGCGAGCAGTTCTGAGATATAGCCGTACATATCGAAGGTAGCCGAGCGGGCGCGCACTTTCTGGCTCGACAGCGGACCGGCGTTCTCGTTGTAGAAGTACGCCTGGCGGTTGAGGTTGGTGAACGCTTCGAGCGGCACGCCGAGTTCCCGACAGTAGTCGAGGGTGACGTGGTGCTGGGGAATACGGGCCGGACCGGGGTTGAAGTACTGACCCTTGGCGAAGCTGGCTGTCTGGGTCACACCGTCGGTATCGGTAACCTGGTCCCCTCCTCTGAGCGTCCAGCACCGACCCCCAGCGCGCGGGCGCGCTTCGAGCAGGGTGCACTGGTACCCGGCTTTGTTGAGTTCGTAAGCCGAGGCCATCCCGGCGAGTCCGGCACCGAGGATGATGACACGGGTTCCCCTGGCGTTCTTGGACAGCTGAAATTTGGTCGGCCGAGCGGCAGCCGGTTGCTCCATCAATCCGAGGGCAACCATGGCCGCGTAGGCCGAACCGCCGGAGGCCGCCACCGATGTGATGAAGTCTCTTCGCTTCATATTCATAACTATTATTCCTTCATCATTCTTGAGTGTGCACTGTAAAACCACCCCTCCATTAGGAGGAGTTAGGCAACGCTTTTTCGCGGTTTAGTCCGACAGCAAATTCCCAGGGAATAGCAGGAATAGGAAAATTGCCGTAATGCTTAGTGCCGGATGCAGTTTCGGTAGGGAGGGCTGAAACGCATGCTGGGTTATCTTCAGAGCACTAAGTTTATGATCGAAATCCGGTCGGCTGAATGTCGAAAGCAGATGATTTACCTTGCCAGAAACTTATAGCAAGCAGACATAAACAGAAAAAGTGTCATAAGTGACAGTTCCCCAAGATTGCAACCAGCAACCGGGAAGGTGAGTCAACAGGCCGCTGTCTTCTTACGCTCGCAAAAACTGATCAGATCCTGTCTTGCGCAGTAGACTTTCTATACCAGTTTTAGTCGTTTAAGCGAGTCGGTGTCATGCGCTTCATCAGGGTAGCCGTCCGCACATTGCCTCCTGGCTCACCGTGAGCGCGATCGCACACTCAGAACCTGTCCTGCTTCTCGGAGTCTCCAGCAGCTTATAAAAGCGTGACCATTTCTTCGAGCTTCGGCTGGCCAAATCGTCGCCAGGCACTGCCGCCGCGCAAGAAAAGTTCCATCCAGCGGACCACGGTGCCGTTCGGGAGCTTCCAGCCGGAACTGCCGGGGGCAAAGGCGAGGGTGCCCTCGGGGACTTTGAAGCTGCCGTCTGAATAGACAGCGTCGCTCACCACATCGCCGACGCGCAGTACGAGCTTGGTACCGACTTCAAGCTGGAGGTCGGAGTGCGGGATGGTCGTCTTCAAGTTGCCGAAACCGTCTACCCAGGCGATGCGGTTACCCGGCAAATCCGGTAGCTGGGTACTGTCGAGCGGAGCACCGAGGACCGTCAAGTTCTTTTGAGCAATCTGACCTGCCATCTCAGGGAAGATGTCGCGCGAACGGAATTGCGACCCGGCACGCTCGACGTTGATCCAGTTGAGCTGCAGGGCACTTTCTTTGATGAACGAAAGTGTGTAGCCGGCATTAACTCCGACTGTGCAGACCCCGCCAGGCAAAAGCGCGTAAACCAGCCCCTCGCCTTCGTTATTCTGCCGCGGCTTGACATCGTCTTTGCGGGGAGCGCAGTTGTGGTAGACGAGCAAGTCCTTGGGGCTGGGGTTAAGACCGAGTTGTGCCAGCCAGAAGCCGGTGGCGAGTGTGCTGAAAGGCGGTACCGACAGGTGCAGGATCTGCGCTTCGGGCAGGTACATCTGCAGGCGTTGGCTGACTTCCAGGAAGGCAGGGTCGCCGGTACCATAGTCTGCAATCAGGTGGACAAGCATCGTGGCAAGCTCCGGCGGCGATTTACTGTCATCCTACGGGATGCAGCCGGGGCAAGCATAGAGCGCAGGATACCTTGCTCCGATTGCCTGAAGCTTCTCGGTTGAGCGATGCTCAGTCGAAACGTCTCACCGACGGCTAAGTCCAGTAGAGCACTTTTGCCCTGGGGAATCGCCGGGCAATCTGAGCTGTAAAGAAGTGCTTGAGTGTCTTCATCACTTCGGCGTCGTAGACATATTTCGTGCCGCCGAACTTGTTGCGCTTGACACTGCGCTTCGACTCGTCGAGGTCGAGCTTTGTCGATGGATACCAGTTGAGCAGCACCTCCTTCGATCCAGGTGTGAAGCGGTGGGTAATCAACTCGAAAGTCAGGTCGCATTCGAAGTCAAGGGCAGCGCTAATTGCACCGAACAGCTGCTCGTAGTGGTTGGGCCAGTCTTCAAGCGGCATAATCGGAGCAATCACGAGGCCGACCGGATAGCCACCCCCGCCCCGAGAGCGCGGTAAAGCCAGCTTGCGCAGAGCCGTGAGCCGGGAAGCGACCGGTGCCGTACCGCCTTCAAACCGTCCGCTGATCGGTTGGGCATTGACGCTCACCCGACAACGCGTGTGGCCGTTGTGCGGCAGGTCAAGCAACCCGTCTACCGCGTCGAACTTGGAAACCCAGCGCAAGCGGCCCTCGGGGCGTTCGCCGAAAAACCGGATGCACTCAGCGAGGCTGCCGGTCAGGTGCTCGATGCCGAGCGGGTCGGTGTAACAACTCACTTCGTAACTGGTCTCGCGGCCCGGTTGCTCGTAGAGTGGCAAATTTGCAAGGATCTCAGGCAGGTTGGCATAGACCCGGATCACCGGCGGACCGGCGAGACTGCCGGCCAGATAGCAGTACTGACAGTGGGCCGGGCACCCCTCGGCCAGGTGAAATTGCCAATCGGCTGAGGGCGGAATCGGACTGAGTTTCAGTGCACTGGGGGGTGCCGTCACCACAGCCAGGGTGCGCTTGGCCAGGTCACAGGTTTCGCGCTCGCTTCCGCCGCGTAGACCTGTCAGCCGATTGCGCGGCAACTCCTCGACCGGTACGCCGAGGCTTTTGACGCGGTTATAGATTTGTTGCCCCCACGACGCTTCGAGAGCAGCAGGGGTAAAAATTGCCCGCTCAGGCATCCAGAGGCGAGCCGGTCGCGCCTGAAGCACCGGAGTAGCATCAGTAGTTTGCACGATAGTTTCCCTTCGCTGAAGTTGTAATCAGTTGTAGATATGTATCTAGATCCCAATTAGACCTAGAAGCTAAAATACTGTTCAGAGTTGAGCTGAATATCCGTCTCAAAACTGGAAAAGAAATGACTCAGGCCCTGGCCATACAGGCTCGATGCAGGAACCTTCTTGACCTCTCACTCAGGCGTCCACTCTAACATGCCAAAACAGGGCACAGGTGTATCCCGTGCCCGATTGACTTGATTCTAGAGTGCACTCAGAGCCAGGGTCGGCTAGCCGTAGCTTGAAGCCGGGGCACAGTGCTATGACTACTCTCCGGCCCTATCTTTTCACCGCGGGGGCTCTGTCTCGCTGCAGTTGACGAGAGAAGCTCACTTCGCTGGTGCTGCCGCAGACCGAGCATCGGTAACTGAGCGTCATTGTTCCATTTTCCTGGTACCACTTGAGCATGGTTGCACAGTGTTTGCAGCTTTGCTGTGTTCTGTTGAGCAGTTGCATGGTGGCCTCTTATGACAATTGAGTAAAACAGTTCAGCCGAACGGCAACGATCTCAATACGGAGCAACCGTATTGTTTAGCAGCTTTCATCGGTCTAATGACCTGAAGCTATTGACTGACTCTTATGGAAACAGGCGGGGTAAGACCTGCAACTTCTTCAGGATTGTCTGGATAGGCAGGGATGTACTTGAGTGTGCAACACTGCGAAGTCTTATTTTGAAGCTGCAGAATCTGCAAGAATAAAATTAATTGTCCTTCAGAATACTCAGCTCAGCCTCAGCCTTTTGGAATACTTTATAGAGCATTGGAGATCTTGCCAATGAATGTATCGCAAGGTCAGGGTGAACTTGATTGGCAACTCATGGCTCTGGCGATTGCTGATGCCAATCAATCGATCGATCGCGGTGGCTCCGGTGTCGCTGCCCTGATTGCCCGCGGTGACGAGGTGTTAATCATCGGTCACAACCTGACTCCTGAGACTGGAGACCAGACAGACCATGCCGAACTGGTCGTCCTGCGCCGCGCCGCCCCACTGCTGGTTGCGATGAGCGACAGCGAACGAGCCGACTTGAGCCTCTATACGACTTTCGAGCCCTGCTTGATGTGTCTATGTGCCTGTTCGGTCGCAGGAATCAAGCGTGTCGTCTATTCAGCTCACATCGAGGACGCCCGGCCCTCGGCCACAGTTGTACGCGGGCTTGGCTCAGAAGTTGTCAATCGGCTGTTCGTGCGCGGTCCGCTCATACTGGTGGGCAATGTGAGGCGCGAGGAGGGTTGCGCTTTGCTCAGGCGTATGGATGTAGCCGAACTGGACAAAGATTGATGACACACTGAATGTTGAGCTTGCTCAGGGTCTGTAGCCGAGGCTGAAGTAGAAGCCGTTGTCCTATAAGTTGCTACCCCGGTCGGGCAGGAAGACAAAAGGTACCCCGTAGTCGAGGCGCAGGTTAAAGTCGGCGAATGGTTAGAAGAGCACGCCCACAAGCATAGGGACAACGCCTTCAATGCACGTCTACAGAACTCTAGAATCGACCTACCCCCACGAGCGGGGGACAACGGCTTGGAACTCAGCCTGTATTACTGTGACCTCTTTCGCCAACTGAACCTTGTCTCGTGCCAGTGCCTCGATCTGGCCATCGTTCTTAAGGCTGTTGCTGGTCGTCATTTAAGCTGCTTCCCGCACTGGCAGGGGCGGTAGCGGACGGCCTTCTTCCCGATAGTGCTCGATCAGCATTTCCAGAACTTCGAGACCGTGCTTGAGAGCTTCCTCATAGGTGTCACCATGAGTGCGGAAACGCTGGAGGCCATCAAAGAATTCCGGCAACTCCACCAGGTAGACGGCGTCCTCCTCAGACCAGCGAAGGACAATTGTGTATTTAAGGTTCATGTTAGGGCTCCTCTTGCTCAAGCTTGCGTAATGCGTCGGAAAGCAGTTGCAGGGTGGTGGTGATGTCTTTTTCCTGGTAGGAGCGGGCGTCGTTGCCGTCCTTGCCCGAGATTATAACGGTGACACCAGGCAGGGCAGGGTGAGTCCATTTGGTGTGAGATCCCTTGCCGGGCTGCCAAAGAAACCCAGCTTTGCTAAGGATCGCCTTCAACTCGCGGATCTTCTTAGGCACGGCCCCTCACCTCTGCTCATTGCTGGTGGTCAGAGCGGTTGGTGGTTCTCGGGCCGTTGATCCAACCGCCCTGAGCGCAGCCTCGCTTCTGTCGTGCGCCTGCGCAGATCAGCGCATTGCTCGGGAGTGCTCCGGCCGCGTAGATAGAGGCCTTCGCGCTGCCGCACTTCCTCTACTCGCTCGGACTCCCATCCTTCAAACTCCTCAAGCACCGGTGCCAAGGGGCGGTGCTCCTCCCACCAGCCAGGGAGCGCCTTATCGAGCACAGGCCTTAGAGAATCAAGATGGTTTGCGAGCGTGTCGATGATGTCGGCGCGCCGCTGAGCCATAGCGTGATAACGCCGCGCCTGTTGGCGCAGACCCTCGACGGCCTCGGCGGTGTGATCCGTCCCAGTTTCAGAAGTGACGCCCATTGGATCAGCGGGTGTGATAGATGCGTCGTTCACGGAAGTTCGCCTCGCGGGCGCTGATAATTCTGACATTCTCGCCTCTGTTAGCGAAGAAAACTGCAAGCAGGGTGTTGGATGAGGATCGTCCAAGGAGCCGGAAGTGTTCTTCGGGGTCGGAGTGGGCAAGGTCGTTCTCAGGGGCGAAAGGATCGTCCCAGGCAGTAGTGGCCTCCTCAAATGAGACGCCGTGCTTCTCCTCATTAGCCCATGCTTTGTCTGCGTCCCACTCGGACCGGAAGCACGGCCCATCAATCCTGAGCGGTGGGCAGGGCGGGGGTGTAGTCGATCAGGTGTGCCGACGAGCACTTGAGGTAGAAACACAGCGGCTTACCCCCACGAGCGTGAGGACAAAGGTCGACGTCTACCTCACGGCAAGTCCCGATTATGGCTCACCCCCACGAGCGTGGGGACAACTGTCGGGCCTGCAACTCCCCAGCCCCACAGCCCGGCTCACCCCCACGCTCGTGGGGACAACGTTGCCACCGTTGTAAAAATTGGAGCGGCCTACGGCTCACCCCCACGCTCGTGGGGACAACGGCAAATTGGGGTCGTCGAGGAATTCGACACTCGGCTCACCCCCACGAGCGTGGGGACAACGGGACCAGCCGGGCGCTCCGGCCCGCCGACGACGGCTCACCCCCACGAGCGTGGGGACAACTCCGAGTGCGTTCAGTTTAGTCGCGTCTGGTTCGGCTCACCCCCACGAGCGTGGGGACAACTTTTTCGGTAATTACTTTAGTAGCTGCATTGCCGGCTCACCCCCACGAGCGTGGGGACAACAGTGGAGGGGGATGACTGACAGCGTGCGGGAGCGGCTCACCCCCACGAGCGTGGGGACAACGATCGTCCTGCCTGCTAAAGAAGACTTTGACGCGGCTCACCCCCACGAGCGTGGGGACAACGCGGAAGCCCTCGGCGATAGTCCGGTTTTCTACGGCTCACCCCCACGAGCGTGGGGACAACGTGAGCGGCCTTGCCC
>JANNPH010000019.1:0-1713 GCA_031399965.1 Gloeobacteraceae cyanobacterium SOY_34_metabat_159
ACCGAAGACCTCTACTGCGGCATCGAATTTGAGAAGGGCAGCCCCGAGGCCCTGGAAGCGATTGCCGTGCTCAGCCGCCTGAGCGGTCGCAAAATTTCGCAGAGCGCCGGTATCTCGATTAAACCGATTACCCCCGAGGCGAGCGAGCGGATCGTGCGCTTTGCCTTCGACTACGCCCGCAAGAATGCCCGCAAGAAAGTGACGGCCGTCCACAAAGCCAACATCATGAAGCATACCGACGGTCTCTTTCTAGAAGTAGCCCGTGCCGTCGCTGGAGATTACACCGACATCGAGTTTGAAGACCGCATCGTCGATAACATGTGCATGCAGCTGGTCCAGAAGCCGGAACTCTACGACGTGCTGGTGCTTCCCAACCTCTACGGCGACATCGTCTCAGACCTGACCGCGGGTCTGGTCGGTGGGCTTGGGGTAGCACCGGGAGCCAATATCGGCACGACCAACGCCGTCTTCGAGGCGATTCACGGTTCGGCTCCCCGCTACGCGGGCCAGAACAAAGTCAACCCGACCGCCCTGATTTTGAGCGGTGCTCTGATGCTGCGCCACCTGGGCGAACAGCAAGCGGCAGTAAAAGTCGAGGAAGCCGTCGCGGCTGTGATCGCCGAGGGCCGCCAGGTTACTTACGACATGACAGCAGCGGGAATCACCCCGGTCGGCACCCGCCAGATGGCTGAGGCAATCGCTGAGAAAGTGTCTGCAAGCTAGAAAAAACCCCAGGCGCACGAGATTGTGCGCCCAGGGTTTAGTGGAAACCGGTCTGCTTAGCGGATGACCTGGATAGCGCTCGATTCGAGATTGAGCGGGTTGTCACCATAAAGCAGCAGCACACCGCGGTCTGATGGTGAGGCGGTGCGGTTGTTTTTGTTGATGGCGAGGGGCAGGCTCACCGTAGCGCCACTTTCAATCAGGGTCGAAAGCGCACTCGGGGTCACTACCGGAGCATTGGGGGTGACGGTATAGAACCCGCTTTCCGGGGCACGGTCGAGCAGGTTCTCAGGGTCGCCCAGGTTGAAGTCGTCGCTGCCGTCGGCCACGACCCGTACGTTGAGGCGGGTGGCGGCGGTGATGCCGCCCAGGTTGGCCGTGTAGACCGGCAGGATGAAGCGGCCCGAGTTGAAGTCGGCCACCGTGAAGAACAAGTTGGTGGTCGTGGTCGCGCCGGTGGCGACGTTGGTCACGAACACGACGTTCTGGTTGGTAGTCGCGTTGCCGTTGAAGACCAGGTAGTCGGGGGTGCCGTCGCCGTTGGTGTCAATCTCAAACTGGATAGTCACCTGACGCGGTGTTGTGACCGGGCGGTACAAAGTGGCGACCAGTTCGACGTAATCGCTCAAGAACGTGGTCCCGGCTCCGTCGGGGTCCGGGGTGTAGCGGTAGCCGAGTTCTTTGAGATCGACGGCGAATATGCGCGAACCGGGCGAGGTGGGTGCTGTGTCGAGGGCATCGACGCCCATCAGCGTGAAGGCACTCGCGGTCGTCGTGGCGACGCCCGTGTTGCTCAAGCTGACGAGCGATCCGCTGCGGGTGGCGGTGGCAAGCGACCCCTTGCGCGGCAGGAGCAGGTAGGGGAGGGCGACTTTATTGTTGGGACCGCCGTCGATGGTCACGTAACCGTCCTGTTCGAGGGCGGTGAGGGCCGTGGCACTATTCCCCCCGGCCCCGCCATCGACGCCGCCCGCCGGCAGCAGAGCGCTG
>JANNPH010000111.1:0-8258 GCA_031399965.1 Gloeobacteraceae cyanobacterium SOY_34_metabat_159
GCACGGGCGGTTTGACTGGTCCGCCCGATCCTGCTATCTCTTGACCACTGGTGTCGGAGGTCCGCAATGAAGGTTGCTGTCAAAAGTGCTGTGTTCGCGCTCCTGATCCTTGGTGGAGTGAGTGCGATGCCGTCCGCTCGGGCCGCTGACACTCCCAGTGCTATCAACACTTTCGGCGACAGCCTGAGCGATGTCGGCAACCTCTACGATCTGTCGGGCGGCACGATCCCCAACGCCGACGACTATTTCGAGGGTCGCTTCTCGAATGGCCCGGTCTGGGTCGAGTATCTGGCGGCCAGTTACGGCCTCTCGGTCGCACCGAGCCGGACCGGTGGCGACAACTATGCCTTCGGCGGAGCCTCGACCGGTCAGGCGCTCCTGCCTCCCGGCATCAACCGCCAGGTGAGCGCTTTTACGGCCACGAGCCCGCCCGCGAGCGCGTCGGCACTCTTTGTGGTCTGGGGTGGGGCGAACGATTACCTTGGCGGTGCGACCCTGGCAGCAACCGTGGTCAACAACCTGGCAAGTGCCATCAGTACGCTTTACGCAGACGGTGCCCGGCACTTTTTAGTCCCCAATCTGGCGGATCTGGGCCGCGCTCCCTCGACGATGGGTACCCCCGAGGCAGCGCAGTTGACCGCCCTCACCCTTCAGCACAACGCGCTTCTGGCCAGTACCCTCGGTCTATTGAGCCAGGCCAACCCCGGCATCGAGACGACCCTGCTCGACGTCTACACTCTGTTTGAGCAGGCCGTGGCGAACCCGTCCAGTTTCGGGTTTACGAACGTGACTGATGCCTGTCTGGATAACCTCGCCTGCACCGATCCAGACCAGTACCTGTTCTGGGACGGCTTGCACCCAACGACCGCCGGACACCAGTTTCTAGCCGACTTTGCCGTGGCAGCCCTGGTACCTGAGCCGGTGACCACTGCGGGCATCTTGCTACTCGGGCCGCTCGTTGCCTGGCGCAAGCTCAAAAGCCGCCGCAAGGCCGTGAGCGCACCCGCACCCCTGCTTCCCAGGCCCTGACAGGCGCGCCCTCGTTCGTCCATACTGAAGCAATATGCACTTTTTACACCGGACTGCCCGCTTCACCGCTGCCGCCCTGCTGATTGCTGCCAGCTCCGCCTACAGCCGAGAACTTTCTGTGACCGCACCCATCCAGTACCCCGACACTGAGCGCGTCGAGCAAATCGACACCTACCACGGCACACCGGTCGCTGACCCCTACCGCTGGCTTGAAGACCCGAATGCCGCCAAGACCCGGCAGTGGGTAGAAGCACAGAATGAAGTCACCCTCTCTTATCTGGAGCGCATTCCGGCTCGTGCCGGCATCAAAGAGCGGCTGACCCAGGTCTGGAACTACGAGAAGTACGGGGTGCCCTTTAAAGAAGGCGGGCGTTACTTTCTGAGTAAAAACACCGGCCTTCAAAATCAGAGTGTCCTCTACACTGCGGCAAAGCTGGGCGACGAGTTGCGGGTACTCATCGACCCCAACAAGCTTTCTACTGATGGCACTGTCGCGCTCTCCGGCTACGACATCAGCGAGGACGGCAAATTGATGGCCTACGGCACCTCCGCCTCGGGTTCCGACTGGCAGGAGTGGCGCGTGCGCAACATCGAGACCGGCGAGAACCTGCCGGATGTGATCAAATGGGTGAAATTCTCAGGGGCAAACTTCAGCAAAGATGGCAAAGGCTTCTTCTACAGCCGCTACGACGAGCCGAACGCCGCCACCCAGTTTAAAGATACCAATTACTTCCAGAAGCTCTATTTCCACCGCATCGGTACGGCCCAGTCAGAAGATGTGCTGGTCTACGAGCGCAAAGACCAGAAGGAGTGGGGATTTGGCGGCACCGTCACAGAAGACGGCCGTTACTTGGTCATCACGGTCACCCAGGGAACCGACCCGAAGAACCGCGTGTTCTTTAAAGACCTGCAAATTAAAGAATCAAAAGTCGTCGAACTGCTCGACAAGGCCGACGCCTCCTACAACTTCATCGACAACGACGGGCCGGTTTTCTGGTTTTCTACCGACCTCGGCACCCCGCGCGGACGGGTCGTGGCCATCGACACGAGCAAGCCCCTCGCCCTGCAAGAAATTATCCCCGAGGCGGCCGAGACCCTGGAAGGGGTGAATGTCGTCGATAACAAGTTCGTCGCCATCTATCTCAAAGACGCCCGTACCCAGGTCAAGGTCTTCGATCTCACAGGCAAACTCCGGCGCGAAGTGGACCTGCCCGGCATCGGCACTGCCCGCGGCTTCGGCGGCAAGCGCACCGACAAAGAGACCTATTACGCCTTCACCAGTTTCACCAGACCGACCACGATCTACCGTTACGACCTGGAGAGCGGCCGCAGTACGGTACTCTTCGAGCCCAAAATTGCCTTCGAGCCGAAGGATTACACGACCGAGCAGGTCTTCTACGCGAGCAAAGACGGTACGAAAGTGCCGATGTTCATCACCTACAAAAAGGGTCTCAAGCGCGACGGCAGCAACCCGACCTACCTCTACGGCTACGGCGGCTTCAACATCTCTCTAACCCCGAGCTTTTCGCCGGGCGTCCTCACCTGGCTTGAGATGGGCGGCGTCTACGCCGTACCCAACCTGCGCGGCGGCGGCGAATACGGCGAAGACTGGCACCAGGCCGGTATCAAGTTAAAAAAGCAAAACGTCTTCGACGACTTCATCGCGGCGGCCGAGTGGTTGATTGCCAACCAGTACACCACAGCACCGAAGCTCGCCATCGGCGGCGGCAGCAACGGTGGCCTGCTGGTCGGAGCAGCGATGACCCAGCGCCCCACGCTTTTTGGGGCAGCCCTGCCGGCAGTGGGTGTCCTGGACATGCTGCGCTTTCAGAAGTTCACAATCGGCTGGGCCTGGGTCTCAGACTACGGTTCTGCTGATGACCCCGAACAATTTAAGGCCCTCTACGCCTACTCGCCACTGCACAACCTCAAACCCGGCACCACCTACCCGGCTACCCTCATCACCACCGCCGACACCGACGACCGGGTCGTGCCTGCCCACAGCTTCAAGTTTGCCGCTGCCCTGCAAGCTGCCCACAAAGGCAATGCCCCGGTATTCATCCGCATCGAAACCAAGGCCGGCCACGGTGCGGGCAAACCGACCACCAAGGTGATCGAGGAAGCAGCCGACCGCTGGGCTTTTCTGGTCAAGGTGCTGGGAATGCCGGAGCCGAAGTTTTAACCGGCCCGCCCTACTCAAGCTCGGCGGTCTCGGTGGAGTCCGTCTTGGTCTTGTGGGGCGGGTCGTTTAGATTTCATACTAGGCAACTACCTTGGTCGGGAACGCCTGAGGTGGATCTGGCAAGCCGCCGGTAGGATCCTTCACGGGCGGCACGGACTCTTTATCCTCGGGGTCGGGACCCGCCGGAATTTCTGACGGCGATGGGGCATTGTTCGCGTTCATGCGTCTACTCCTTGAATTACTTTTTGAACGGTCTTTCTACGGGGTTTCAGGGGGCAGGATTTTGGGCGCTCTGTGACGATGGGGACTGTTGGAGAGGGCAGCCTGGCAGCGGGCAAGCCTGGCTGCAACTTTGCTGGGTTCGCCCTCTGTGGAACGGGTGAGAGCCCCGTCGTCGCGTATTTTGCGCCATAGACGGAGGCTTTGCTGGTACTGCGATCGCGCCTCGAGCCAGTGTGTAAGGCGCTCCGCCCAGGTTGTGGACCGGCCTGCCAGTGCATTGTGCACGTCCCCGAGATCTGAGTGCGTATCTGCGAGGTTCCGTCGGGCAGTTGTGTCGGAAGGATCGCTCAGCGACAGCGCCTCGCGCGCCGAGAGCGCCAGCTGGTGATGCCGCAGTGCGGTCAAGGGCTGGCCGGTCGCAAGGTGGACGTCCCCGATTTCCTCATAGCTGAGGGCCACGCGCGCACGCGCCTGAGCGTTGGTGGGTGCTTTCGCCAGAAGTTTCTGGCGACCGGCCAGCCCTGCAGCGTAATTTTCGAGAGCCCCAATCGGGTCACCGAGCCGGATCAAAACGTCCCCCACCCGCTCGTGGATGTCCCCGAGATCGCCCAGGGCGCGCGAGTCGGTCCGGTCCTCGACCACTGCCGTAAGGGCCGTATCCAGGCTGCGGCGGTAGTGCGCCAGGGCGCCTGTCCAGTTGCCCTGGTTCAATATCCTGGGGTTGCCCAACGCGTCTCCGACCCTGAGGTGGGCGAGCATCAGGTCGCGCCGCGCCTGCCGGTCGCCGGGTTTTTCGGCCCACAGGCGTTTGGCCATCGAAAGGGCTTCCCGGTAAGTGGCGAGGGCGGCGGTGGCATCGTTTTCGATTAAGGCGCGTCCGAGTTTGTTGTGCCCGATCATGACGACTCGCCTCGTCTTCGCGTCCGCGATTTCAGGTCGGGACAGCACCAGTGCTGCCCTCAGTCCCTCGCGGTACACCGCCGCAGCGGACGGAGGATTAGCCCCAATGAGCAGGTCGCCGAGCCTGTAATAACCCGATGCCAGGTCGCGGTAAAATTCCGCCCTTGCTCCTTCCTCTACCCCGACACCCGGCCTGGCTCCCTTGCGGATGTCGAGGGCTTTGCGGTAGTAGGCCTCGGCCAGGTCGGTTTTGCCCGTCGCCCCAAACACGTCCCCCAGCCGCTCGTATCCTGCGGCCAGTTCCAGGCGAATCGCGGAGTCGTTCGAGTCCTGTGCTAACCGTTCGCGGATAGTCACCGCCCTGCGGTAGCTTTGCAGGGCTCCCACCGTGTCCCCCAGGTTGGCATTGTATCGATTGCCCTGGATATCTCCTACCTGCTGGTAGGCCGAGGCGAGTTCCCGTTGGAGTGAGGCGTCGTCCCAGGCTTCTTTAGCCAGACCATCCAGGTATTGAAGCGCGCGCGAGACGAGGAGTTTGCGGGCGGCGGTGGAACCGGGGAGCGGGGCGATTGCGTCGTGTAATTCGGTGATGTTCGAGCGGGCGAGGGCACGCACCTCGTTGAAGCGACGCTGGGCGATTGCCGCCTGCCAGGCAGTGGCGGCGACGCCGAGGGCGAGGGTGAGAACCACTAGTCCGGCCGCGGCGAGGCCCGCTTTATTGCGGCCCGCGAACTTGGCCACGCGGTACTGGAGTGTGTCTTCCTGTGCCCGCACCGGTAACCCCTGCAGGTGTCTGCGGATGTCCTCCGCCAACTGCTCTGCTGAGGCGTAGCGGCGCTCCGGCTCCTTGCGCATCGCTTTGAGCACGATGTTGTCGAGATCGCCTGCGAGAGCACGGCGCAACTTGCCCGTCGTGCAGCCGCGACCGAGGGCAATGATCCGCGGTGTGAGGGTAGCGTCCCCCTGCAAACTGACTGCGCCCTCGCGGCCCACGGCGACGCTCGGCTTCTGTGGATCCTCCTCGCAGACGGCGCGCACGGTCTCCGGGGTCAGGCCCGACGCCTGGTAGGGCCTGTGACCGGCGAGCAATTCGTAGAGCAGCACTCCCAGGGAATAGACGTCGCTTGCCGTGCTGATCACCCCGCCGCGCACCTGTTCGGGGCTTGCGTACTGTGGCGTCATCGCCCGCAGGAGGGTGAGCGTCGATTCGGGCGGTAGACCGGGCGCATCGGGAGCGAGCAGTTTGGCGATGCCGAAATCCAGTAGTTTCGGCTCCCCGGCAGCATCGACCAGGATGTTGCCGGGTTTGATGTCCCGGTGAATAACCAGGTTCTGATGGGCAAAATGGACGGCCTCGCAGATCTTGCAAAATAGCTTCAACCGCTCGGGAACATCCAGACCTTGCGAGTCGCAATATTCATCGAGCCGCACACCGTCCACGTACTCCATGACGAAGTAGGGCAGACCCTCTTCCGTCCTGCCGCCGTCGAGTAGCCGGGCGATATTCGGGTGTTCGAGGCGGGCGAGGATCTGCCGCTCGGAGACAAAGCGGCGCACGATGATTTCACTTTCAAACCCCGGACGGATCAGCTTGATGCAGACGCGCTGCACATACTCCCGGTCGGCACGTTCCCCCAGGTAGACGGTGCTCATCCCCCCCTGAGCGAGGGTGGCAATGGCGCGGTAGTTGCCAAAGCGTTTTCCGACGGCGGAGTCTGACATCCAGGCTTCTGGAGAGATGCCGGTCAGGCAGGTGACTGGGGTTTCCATGAAATCCCCATCTTTTTCGAGGGCTTCGAGCAGCGACACGACTTCTCGGCGCAACTCCTCGTCTCCGTCGCTGGCCCGCTCGATAAACGAGGACCGTTTTTGCGGTTCGAGATCCAGCGCGTCTTCAAAAATTGCCCTGGCCTGCAGCCACCGCTCACGCGCTTCCATCGCTGGCCTCCGTCCCGAGTTCGCGGCGCAGGAAAGCTTTTGCGGACTGCCAGCGCCGGTACACCGTTGGGACCGACACGCCCAACACTGCCGCTGTCTCTTCGACTGTCAGGCCGGCGAAGTAGCGCAGCTCGACGATGCGGCACTGCTGCTCGTCTATCTGCCGCAAGCGTTCCAGGGCCTCATTGAGGGCAATCAAGTCGAGATCCGCAGTCTGAGCTGGGGTGTTGAAGGTGTCGTTAAAGGGCACTTTCTGCAAACCGCCCCAGCGCTTTGCTGTCCGGTGCTCCCTGGCGTGATCCACCAGGATACGGCGCATCGCATTCGCCGCCAGGGCGAAAAAATGGGTGCGTCCGTGACAATCGATGCGCTCCCGGTTGACCATCCGCAGGAATGCCTCGTTGACCAGGGCAGTCGGCTGGAGGGTATGGTTCGCTCGCTCCCGGCGCATGCAGCACCCGGCAATCCGGCGCAGTTCCCCGTGGACCAGGGGCAGGAGCCTGCCGTGCGCACCCTCGTCCCCTCTTTGCCACGCGTTCAGCAGTTCTGTGACGTCCTCGGCCTGCCTCATCTCAATCGTCTCCTGTCGTCTGGTTGCGCATAGAAGGAGTGGGCGCTACGGGGGGCGGCCCTCAAAGACCGGGAATCCAGGTCCTATTGGGAGAAGCGGAAATTCTGCCATAAATCTATCACTGCAGCCAGAAATGCAATCGGGTCACCGTCAGGAGTCGTGTTGTTGAAACTATCCAGGACGAAGTTGAGCAGACTCGCTGAGTGTGACTGACCTCGATGGGGACAAACCGGCCCTGGAGTGTACTCAGATGGAGAGACAGTAGTGGACTCACAATTTCGCCGGGCACCGGCTGCCTTCAAAAGATACCCTCAGGCACAGTGGAAGAAGTTTGCCAACGAAACGATCTTTGACCAGTTTTAGCCCGGCATAGATCCTGGCATCAGGTCGCTTGTTTCTTCTCGTTCACCTGCTCGCTCTTACCGTTCGGTTGCGGGAGCTGAAAGCATTGCTGTCCATCTGATCCGTGAAGCTACTCGGAACACGGTATCCTCGGATGGGCCAATATTTTTAGCGGTATAGAGATTTATGATTTCGAAGGGTTTTACTTTAACTCGTCTCTTTCGGCGTCTAGGGCAACAAAAACGCCGGGTGATCAGGGGTACAACCTGCGGGGCACATCTATTGAGTCTGGCTCTGAGTTTGTCCACGTTGTTGCCACTAGGGCCTGCTGCTCCGGTACTGGCTCAGGTGAGTGCACCGGGCTGTTTGGGAACTGACCCTGTGGGCCTGGGCTTCGTCCTTGACGGTGCAGCAACTGCTGATTACACCGGTAATTCTGTGTCCAGTGCCGGGGACGTCAACGGCGACGGCATCCCAGACGTCATTGTTGGGGCTATTAGAGCAGACCCCCAGGGTAGGGTCGATGCCGGTCGAGCCTACGTAGTTTTTGGCAGGGCGGACACGGCTGCGGTGGACCTGAATAATCTGCCGGATAACCTGGGCGGTAGCGGCTTCGCCATCGACGGTGCGGCGGCCAATGACCGGGCTGGTAATTCCGTATCCGGTATCGGGGACATTAATGGCGACGGGCTGGCCGACCTGATTGTCGGGGCGTACATTGCAGACCCCCAGGGCAGGAGTAATGCCGGTCGGGCCTACGTGGTCTTCGGCAAAGCGAACACGACCAGTGTGGATCTGGCCAATCTCGGCACCGGTGGCTTCGTCATCGATGGCGCGGCGGCTGATGACCTTGCTGGTTTTTCCGTCTCCGCGATTGGGGACGTCAACGGCGACGGCATCCCAGACGTCATTGTCGGGGCAAGAGGGGCAGACCCCCAGGGCAGGACCAACGCCGGTCGAGCCTACGTAGTCTTCGGCAAAGCGAGCACATCTGCAGTGGACCTGGCCAATCTGAGTAGCGGCGGCTTCGCTATAGACGGTGCGGCGGCCGCTGACGGGACCGGTAATTCTGTG
>JANNPH010000116.1:0-19229 GCA_031399965.1 Gloeobacteraceae cyanobacterium SOY_34_metabat_159
GCACTCACAGCCACCGGAGCCGACTCTACTGAAGCCAGGTCCAGCGGGAAGTTGTGCGCATTCCGCTCGTGCATCACTTCCATTCCCAAGTTCGCACGGTTCACAATGTCAGCCCACGTGTAGATGGCACGACCCTGCGAATCCACAATCGAACTGTTGAAGTTGAAACCGTTCAGGTTGAACGCCATCACCGAGATGCCCAACGCCGTGAACCAGATGCCGATCACCGGCCACGCCGCGAGGAAGAAGTGCAGCGAACGGCTGTTGTTGAATGAAGCGTACTGGAATATCAAGCGGCCGAAGTAACCGTGAGCCGCAATGATGTTGTAGGTCTCTTCTTCCTGACCGAACTTGTAGCCGTAGTTCTGGCTCTCTTCCATCGACGTCTCACGAATCAGGCTGGAAGTGACCAGCGAACCGTGCATCGCCGAAAAGAGTGAGCCGCCGAACACACCCGCCACGCCCAACATGTGGAAGGGGTGGTTCAAAATGTTGTGCTCAGCCTGGAAGACGAACATGAAGTTGAACGTGCCCGAGATGCCAAGCGGCATGCCGTCGGAGAACGAACCCTGACCAATCGGGTAGATCAAGAAGACTGCAGTCGCGGCGGCCACAGGAGCCGAGTAGGCGATGCAGATCCACGGACGCAGACCCAGGCGGTAGGAAAGCTCCCACTCGCGACCCAGGTAGCAGAACACGCCAATCAGAAAGTGGAAAACGACGAGTTGGTAAGGACCACCGTTGTAGAGCCATTCGTCCATCGAAGCGGCTTCCCAGATCGGGTAGAAGTGAAGGCCGATCGCGTTGGAGGACGGGATGACAGCACCGGTGATGATGTTGTTGCCGTACAGGAGTGAGCCAGAGATGGGCTCACGGATGCCGTCCATATCGACCGGCGGAGCGGCGATGAAGGCGACGATGAAGCAGATGGTGGCGGAAAGCAAGGTGGGGATCATCAGTACGCCGAACCAACCGACATAGAAGCGGTTGTTGGTGGAGGTCACCCAGTCGGCGAAGCGTTCCCAGAGCCCTTGGGAAGAACGGCGTTCAAGTGTTGCAGTCATTTGTATAAATCCGGTAAGTCAATGGGCTTATGTAAATCAATGTAACAAAGCTTTAAGGAAGCGGATCATTTCACCAAGATCGCAAGAACTTATGAATCCAATAAGCTCTACTTATCAGACTCCGGCTGGGACGATCAGCTTACTTGATTCGAGCAGTGGCCGGAAGCCATGCTTTTTAGAGAGGGCACCAATTTGCTGCATTTTTTCGATGGTGATGTGGTTGCGGCCCCAGGAAAAGTTGCAGTGTAATCCTTCAAATTCGAGCAGCATCGACTCGGCAAAACAAGCAAAGAACTGGCGAGTCGGATTTGGCACGTTCAGAAACGACATGATCTTCCAGTCAATGTCGAGGGAGTGCTCGACCATGCCGCCGTCGAGCACATGCACACCTGGACGTTGAATGCTATCAGCCATGTTTTTGGGGTAGCCGCCATCTATTAAAAGACAAGGAGTCCGTAGAACGGCCGGGTCAATCGCTATCCCCTGGCTCATCGAGGCTACCCAGACGACGATGTCTGCTTGAGAGAGCGATTCTTCAACGGTAAGAATGCGTCCGGTGTCGAGTTCTGAGCGCAGATTCTCAAGCCGCTCCTGGTCGCGGGCTGCGAGTAGCAAATTCTTGATTTGCAAGTGGTTGGCGAGCCACCGGCAGACGGCGCTCCCAATATCGCCGGTGGCCCCAACGACAGCGACCGTCGCTTTAGACAGATCGATGCCGTGGCGTTCGGCCCCCTGCTCGACTTGCTGGCAGAGGATGTAGGCGGTGTGGGTATTGCCGGTCGTGAAGCGGCGGATATCCAGGGTGATGTCGCGCACGCTGAGTAGTTTTTCGAGGTTGAAGTTCTCGAAGATGATCGATGAGAATCCACCCAGGGCCGTGATGTCGATGCCGCGCTTCTGGACCAGAGCCATGGCGTTGAGGACTTTGCGCATCGCGGTCTTGAACTTGCCGCGCGCCAGCATCTCGGGCAAGAAGCACGATTCGACGTACTGGCCGTGAATGACCTGGCCAGTGACCGAGGTGATGGTGATTTCATCGACCGCCAGGGGCGGAGCCATGCACCAAAATTCGAGGTCATGGCTTGCGTATTCGTCATAGCCGAGGTCGCGAGCGACGCGCTGGGCGTGAGGAAGACTTGTCAGGTGTCCAATGAGACCAAACATCAGCTAAGAACGGGGAGCGGAAGCAAGACCGCGTGCCGACATCTTCATGACGTCGCGCATCGTGAAGCCGATATCACCCAGGGCTTCACCGTAGGCGATCAGGAAGTCTTCGACGATCGCCTCTTTTTCCATTTGCAGGGGCACTGTGTCCGCCTCGACTTCGTTGAGCATCCGCCAGACGATGGGCAGGTTCTCGGCGTTAGCTGCTTCAATGCCGGTGCGCGCTGACTCGAAGTTCGCCTTGAGCCATTGCTGGCCGAAATTGAGGTGAAGGTACTCGTCTTTGACGACGTTCTCGGTAATGCGGCGGGCAAACGGGTCGGCGACCGGGATATAGATGTTGTAAGCGGCAATGGCAAAGCATTCGATGATCAGTGACTGGATAACCAGGCAGGTCACCAGATCGCC
Organism: Gloeobacteraceae cyanobacterium SOY_34_metabat_159; assembly: GCA_031399965.1. Taxonomy (GTDB): domain Bacteria; phylum Cyanobacteriota; class Cyanobacteriia; order Gloeobacterales; family Gloeobacteraceae; genus JANNPH01. The sequence continues at coordinate 2,637 of JANNPH010000116.1, forward strand.
GGACTGGGAGGCTTTTTGAAAGTTATCGTCGAGGGCTGAGAAGTAGCGCTCGGCAAAGGCCATATCGGGTGTCACTTCGAGGTTGCGGGCACAAGATTGAAAACCTTTCAGATGGCGGCTCTCCATCGCGGAGAGTCTTTTAAGGGTTTCAGCCTCATCAGGCAGCAGTTCGGCGATAGCCAGGTAGTTGGCACAGGCTTCGCGCTCGCCTTCGATGACGATGGCGTTGATGCGGGAGTAGGCATCCCGGTACGCTTCACTGCGATACTCGATGGTTTGCGCTTCGGTGATGGCGTCGGTTTGTTTCACGGGTTACCTGAGAGGAGGACGTATTCAGAGGTTAGAAGATATCTTACGAACATTTTGTGCCCTTGGCACCATGCAATAGCGAGAACCTGTCTAAAGAAAGGTCCGCATCAACCAGCTGCAAAGCATAGCACTGCCGAGGGGCACCGTCAAATTATCAATACCGCCGACGGAGAATACCTCCAGCCCGGCTGCAGCGACAGCAATCACCAGGGCAGCCGCCAGAGTCGGCACACCCAGTCCAAAGTTTGCACCCAACAGCAATACTCCGACGACAAAGCTGACAGTAGCCATGGTTGCCGAGCCTTCGAGCGTCTTGCGCATGCCCGCTACTTTATATTCGCGCCGCCCGATACTTTGCCCGACCAGGGCCGCGAGTGCGTCACCCCAGGTCATCACCAGCACACCAAGGACCGCCGCAATTTCCTCACCACGCGGCCAGTAGACGGCGGCCAGCAGCGTAATGCTCAGAGCATAGTAGAAAGTACCCCAGCTGCGCCGATTTACCCCGTTGATGCTGCTTAAAAAGGCAAACCGGTAAGAAAGAAGCGTCACCGCACAAAAAGTGACGCCAAAAGTGAGTATCAGCCACAGGGGAACTCTCAATAGCCAGGCAAGCAGGATGATATTGCCGATGCCGATGTGTACGAATTTGCGGGTGTACTCATCGGCGACATTGCGGGCAGCCAGGAGCTGGGCAATGGTCAGGACACTGCCCACCCACAACCCGATCCACCCGACCTGCCACCACCAATCATTCACGACAACCTCGGACCCCTCTCAACTGTAAGCGCGTGGGTTAGCTTAAAGAAAAGCGCCTGCCACTTATGCACGCGACCGTCGCCCAACTGCTCGCCCGAAGACTTGCTGAACACGGCCTCAACCAGCCGGAAAATGCCATTCCGCTCACCGGCATTCCGCCTGTCGATTGGGCCATCCGCTTTCACATCGAACGACACGACGTTACTCACATTTTGATGGAAGCCGACAACACCCCCCTCGGCGAAGCCTACGTGGGCGGGGCGGAAGCGGCAAGCCTCGGTATCCCCAGGCTTGCCGCCATCGTCGGCTTTGCCGCGATTTGTCGGCTCGACCCCGACTTTGACGCCGTACCGCGGCGGGCCATGCTCGAAAGTATGCTGCGCGGCTACGACGGTCAACTGCACAACCCCTGCAAAATCGTCACCGGCCAGGCGGGCGTCTACAGGCTAGAAGACGTGTTGCCGCTCACCCTCACAGCTGCCCAGCAGTTGACCGGGGTCGTGTCGGTCCCCATCGCCGGGCAAAAAGCCAAAAAAAGCGTGCCGGCAGCGAGGCTACCGGCAGCGTACCCCTCGGCTTACGGCTCCTGAGGCTGGCGCACTTCTTCAACCTCACTCGGGTGAATACCGCGACGGGTCAGGTTAATGCGGCCCTTTTGATCGATGTCTTTGACCTTGACGACGACCTGGTCGCCGATATTGAGTTCGTCTTCCACCTTGCGCACCCGGTGGTCTGCCAGTTGCGAGATGTGGACGAGCCCTTCTTTACCAGGAATCACCTCGACGAAGGCTCCCAGGTTGGCGATGATGCGCGTCACCGTGCCCAGGTAGACCTTCTCGACTTCGACCGTGCGGGTCATGCCTTCGATTACCTGACGGGCAGCGAGGGCCTTCGCACCGTCAATTGAGGAAACGGTGACCGTACCGTCGTCGTCGATATCGACCTTGGCGCCGGTCTCCTCGGTGATCCGCTTGATCGTCTTGCCGCCCGGACCGATGATGAGCCCGATCATATCGACCGGTATCTTGATAGTCAGTAGACGCGGCGCGTAAGGCGACAGTTCTACTCGCGGCTTGTCGATGGCGATGAGCATCTTGTCGAGGATGTGCAGTCGGCCGGCCTTCGCCTGCTGGATTGCGGTATCCAGGATCTGCAGGGTGATTCCCTGAATTTTGATGTCCATCTGCAAAGCGGTGATGCCGTCGCGGGTGCCGGCTATTTTGAAGTCCATGTCGCCCAGGAAGTCTTCAAGACCCTGGATGTCGGTGAGCACGCGCACTTCATCGCCTTCTTTAATCAGACCCATCGCCACGCCCGAGACAGGTTCGCGAATCGGGACGCCCGCATCCATCAGGGCGAGCGTCGAGCCGCAAACAGAACCCATCGAGGTAGAACCATTAGAAGAAAGGATCTCAGAGACGATGCGGATGACGTAGGGGAAAGTCATGTGGTCGGGCAAAACCGGCAGTAAGGCCCGCTCAGCGAGAGCACCGTGACCAATTTCGCGCCGTCCGACGCCGCGCATCGGCTTCACTTCGCCCACCGAGAAGCCGGGGAAGTTGTAGTGGTGCATGTAGCGCTTTTTTTCGTCCGGGTGCAGGTCGTCGAGTTCCTGGGCGTCCGAGGCGGTGCCCAGGGTGACCACTGAGAGCACCTGGGTGGTGCCGCGGGTGAAAAGGCCACAGCCGTGTACGCGCGGGATGATACGCACAGCACTGGTGACTGGGCGCACTTCATCGAGGGTGCGGCCATCGACGCGCTTGCCTTCTTCGATGATTTGCTTGCGCATCAGCTTTTTGGTCGTCGATTTGAAGAGCGCCGGTAGTTTACTGGGGCTCTGGGCGAGCTTGACGCGCAAGGGATCTTCCTCGCTCAGCCCGGCAAAAGTTGCTGCCAGTTCTTCCTGGATGACGTCGAGCTTGGCGTCGCGCTCTTCTTTTGAGAAGTCGAAGTTGCGCAGGACCTCAGCCACCGGACCGGCGGCCTTTTCCTGCACGAACGAGACCAGCACCGGGTCGGTCTCCGCGGGTGTGAACACCATCGGTTCGATTTTCAGCTCGCTGATAAATTCGGTCTGGGCGGCGAGCAGGGCCTGAATCGCCTCGTAGCCGTAATCGATGGCGTCGATGATATCTTCTTCCGGGAGGCTGTTGGCCCCGGCTTCGACCATGACGATGCCATTTTTGTTGCCGGCGATCACCAGGTCGAGGTCACCGTCTGCAATCTCTTTGTAAGTCGGGTTGATGATGAAGTCGTCGCCAATCAGGCCGACGCGTGTGGCAGCTACCGGCCCATCAAACGGAATACCGGCGATCATGGTCGCCGCCGAGGCACCCAGGATAGCCAGGATGTCGGGGGGTACCTGTAAGTCGAGGGCCAATACCGTGGCAACGATCTGCACATCGTTGATAAAACCCTTGGGAAAGAGCGGACGCATCGGGCGGTCGATGAGGCGGGCAGCGAGGATCGCTTTCTCAGGAGGACGACCTTCGCGGCGGATGAATGAACCCGGGATCCGGCCAGCGGCGTAGAGTCTTTCTTCGTAGTCGACCAGGAGCGGGAAGAAGTCGATTCCCTCGCGGGGTTTGGATGCCATGGTCGCCGTTACCAGCACCGCCGTCTCCCCCGACTGCACCAACACCGAACCGCCCGCCAATCTTGCCAGGACGCCCGTGCTCAGCCCGATCTCGCGTCCGTGGACCGTGACAGACTTTCTATATTCGATCATGTGCTTCTCTTGCTTTTGTTCTCGTTCGAGTTTAACAAATGGCGAAAATTATAGTAGACTGCCTGGTTCCAGTCGCTACTGTCAGCAGCCCGCGAGGCGTCTAAGATAGAGAGGCAGCGCGTTGCAGTGCAGGTAGAAGACCCATGGCGGAGAAGAACCGGTTTACAGCGGCAGTCCTGGCAATGTTGCTCGGGCTGTTTGGGGTTCATAAGTTCTACCTCGGGCGACCGGCGGCAGGCATTGTCTACTTGTTGTTCTTCTGGACTGGGATCACAGGCATGATTGGCTTCGTGGAAGGGGTGCTATACCTCGTACAGGGAGACAGCGAATTCAACCGCAAGTTCAACCCGAGACTTGCAGTCGAGCCTCAGAAGTTCCTGGGCGATCCGATCGAGACGCTCCGGCGGTTGGAAGCACTCCGCCAGGAAGGACTGATTTCTGACGAAGAATTTGAAGAAAAACGTCGCAAACTGATCGACCGCATCAGCTAAGGAGAGGAACTGCACCATGGAGGGAGCGCGCAACTGGAAGTGGTTACTGGCAGTGCCGGTCGTCAACTGGATCGGTCTACTCGTCGCCGGCCAGGAAGCGCGCAAGCCCGACTGGATTCGCTGGGGACTCGTCTACGCAGTGCTCAGTTCGCTGTCGCTAGGAGTTGGCCTGGCTGTTGAGGTGTGGCTCCCTTTCTGGCTGGTCTGGCTCACGGTGGCGGCCCACTCCTACCAGGTGCAGACCGAATACCGCAACCGGGTATTGCTGATCCAGGACCCACAGCAGCGCCTGCAGTCAGACCAGGACATGCAGGTGGCAAAAGATCTCGGCATGGGCATCGACATCAACCGCTGCAGCGTCGATGACCTGCTGCGGCTGCCGGGTGTCTCGATCATCGAGGCGAGGCGCATCGTCGAAGTCCGCCGCAGCGGTGGTCCGTTTCTCTCGGCAGAAGAACTGCACACCCGCGCCGACCTCTCCTCCACTAAAGTGCGTCGCCTCGAACCGCTCCTGCAGTTTTGCTACTACGAACCGACACTCTCCCTGCCGGAGATTCTGGACGTCAACGAGGCGACAGCCGGCCAACTGGAGACCCTCGAAGGAATCGACAGCAGCCTCGCCGTCCGCATTGTCCAGGAGCGCACCGCCCAGGGCGACTATCAAAATCTTGCAGACCTGCGCGACCGCCTCAGCCTGAATGCCAGGGTGATTGCCAAGCTCATGAACCGCCTGACCTTTTAAGCGTCGAGCCCCGTGCTACGATTCACGCAGGTGAACAGGTGTCCACTATGACCAGCACTGCGAGCCCACCTGACCTTCCCCAGCCGGTGCGTAGCGCCGAGGGTTTATTTTCGCTGCCGACGCTTGCCTACCTGCGGGCTTCCCAGGGTGAGCGGGTGGCGATTGTCTGCTACGGGCTGGGCGGTTTACTCGAACGGGTTGAAGCCCTGAGTGGTCAGCTCACCTGGTTTTTCCCGAAAGAGGAGCGCCCCCTGCTGGAGTTGCTGGCTGGGGAAGCGGTCGCCTTCGACCTGATAGTCGAGTACCGTCCACACCCGTAGCGACTTACCCGCTTGCGACGGTGCGATAATGGACACATTACAAGACCGGTAAAGCGATGGGCGGCAGCAACCCCTACCTCGGGCCACTCCAGAGCGCACTTCCCGTGCGGCCCTACACGATTCACTTTTTGCCGCTCGACCAGAAGATCGTCGTCGATCCTCAAAAGATTCCTTACGACGACGACGGCGAACCGGGCAGCATCCTCGAAATTGCCCTTGGCCACGGCCTTGAAATTGACCACGCCTGCGGCGGCGTCTGCGCCTGCTCGACCTGCCACATCTACGTGCGCTCCGGGGTCGAGACGTGCAACGAAGCCAACGACGGTGAGGAGGACATGCTCGACAACGCCCGTGCCCTCGTGGTCGGCAAGTCGCGTCTCGCCTGCCAGTGCGTACCGGACGGCAGCCGCGATATCGTCGTCGAAATTCCAGCCTGGAACCGCAACCTGGCCCGCGAATAGGAGTATTCATGCAAGACCGGCTCGAACAACTGATCCGCAGCTACAGCCCGAAAGTGGACTACCTGCAAATTCGCCTGGAGTCTTCCCAAAGTACCGATATTTCGCTGCGTGGCGAGGTCGTCGAGACGCTGAGCGAGACCCTATCAGTCGGCGGCCACGTGCGGGCCTGCCATAAAGGCGGCTGGGGCTTTGCCAGTTTCAATACTTTCGATGACCTCGAAGCCCGGCTGCAAGATGCAATTGTCAGCGCTCGCCTCGTCGGCACTGAAGAGACACTCCTGGCCCCGGTCGAGCCCGTGCGCCGCCAAATCGCTCTAGAACTTGCCGGACGCGACCCGCGCTCTGTTTCGCTCGTCGAGAAAAAAGCGCTCTGCGACCGCTACAACGAACTTTTAAGAGGCTACTCGCTCCAGATTGCGAGTACCGGCGTTCACTACAGCGACAGTTGGCAGCGCGTGTTGCTCGCTACTTCCGAGGGCACCCTCCTTGAGCAGCAATGGATCGACCTGGAAATGCGCTTTAGTGCCACGGCTCGCGACGGGGCAACCGTGCAGACCGGTCGTGAGACCCACGGTTCGCGGCGCGGCTTTGGGGATCTAGTAGATCTCGACCGCAAAGTGCAGGGTGCCGCCGAGCGTGCCGTGACCGCACTGACGCTGCCGCCGGTCAAAGGCGGCGTCTACACCGTCGTCATCGACCCGATCCTCACGGGGCTATTTGTCCACGAAGCTTTCGGACACCTCTCCGAAGCCGACATGGCCTACGAAAACCCAGATCTGCTGGAAGTGATGAGCCTTGGTCGCCGCTTCGGCCCGAAGACACTCAATATTCTCGACGGTGCCTTACCCGGTGGCCATCGGGGCAGCTATCTCTACGACGACGAAGGGGTGCCGGCCACGACCACCCGGCTTATCCATGAGGGCGAACTGGTTGGCAGGCTCCACAGCCGCGAAACGGCGGGCAAGCTCGAAGAGCAACCGACCGGCAACGCCCGCTGTCTGGACTACAGCTACTCGCCCATCGTGCGCATGACCAATACCTGGATCGAGCGCGGCGACGTGCCGGTGGCCGACCTCATCTGCGATATCCCGGAAGGGGTCTACGCCCGCAACTGGCTTGGGGGAATGACCAACGGCGAGATGTTTACTTTTTCGGCGGGCGAAGCCTGGATGATCCGCGACGGGCAGTTGGCAGAGCCCGTGCGCGACGTCAACCTCTCAGGCAATGTCTTCCAGACCCTCGCAGACATCGAGGCAATCGGCGATGACTTCGAGTGGGACGAGTCGGGCGGTTGCGGCAAAGGCGGGCAGGATGGTCTGGCGGTCGGCTGCGGCGGACCGAGTCTTCGCATCCGCGACATCGTGGTCGGCGGACAATAGTGTCGGGCGCTTAAGATTTGCTGTCTATTTTTTGGGTAAAGCCTTCTGTGCGCTAGCGTTGAGCTATGAGCGCGCTGACGGTTTTTTGGGCGGTTCTGGGTATCAGTCTCTGGGTCATCGAGGTCTTCACACCGGGCCTGGTCGCAGGCTCAATCGGCACAGCAGCGCTATTGATGTTGCTGGTCGGGTTGCCGATTGCGAGTCCTCCGCTGCAGTTTTTTGTCTTTGCCCTACTCTCGGCCGCCTTTATCGCGATCTCGCGCCGGTTGGTGCCGAAGATGCACCCCGAACTGGATAACCCGTTCTACCGGGAGCAGGTGACTGTCACCGCCGATATCCTGCCGGGAGAACTGGGGCGGGTCGCTTTTCAGGGGACGACCTGGAGTGCACGCTGCGAATTGAGTGATTTGCCCCTGAGCGTGGGCACGAAGGTCATGATCGTCGGACAAAAGGGAAACGTCTTAGAAGTGATGCCGATCAACATGTTGGCTCTGTAGGAGATAGTGCAGTGGAATTTTTTCTATTGGTCCTCGGTGGGTTTATCCTGGCAGCCGTGATTGCTGGCGTCAAAATCATCAACCAGGGCGACGAAGCCCTGGTCGAACGGCTGGGCCGCTTTCACACCAAGCTCAGCCCGGGGCTGAGCATCATCATTCCGTACATCGACAACATCGTCTTTAAAGAGACGGTGCGCGAACAGGTGCTGGATATTCAACCGCAGCTCGCCATCACCCGCGACAACGTCTCCCTTGAAGCCGACGCCGTCATCTACTGGCGAATCGTCGATATGCGCCGGGCCTACTACTCGGTCGCCAACATGCGGCAGGCGATGAGCAACCTGGTGCTGACTGCCCTCAGAGCCGAGATTGGCAAACTTGAACTGGATGAGACGTTTGCCTCTAGAGCCGAAATCAATCAAAACCTGCTGCTGGAGCTTGACTCTGCCACCGACGTCTGGGGTATCAAAGTAACCCGCGTCGAAGTCAAGAATATTTCCCCGTCGAAGACGGTGCTCGATTCGATGGAGCAGCAGATGGCCGCCGAGCGTCGCAAGCGGGCGGTCATTCTTTCTTCTGAAGGAGATCGGCAATCGGCCATCAACTCGGCTGAGGGCGAAGCCCAGGCACGGGTCACCCGCGCCGAAGCCGACCGCCAGGAACAGGTACTCCAGGCCCTGGGTACCGCCGAGGCTCTGAAGACCCTTTCAGAAGCGCTGCAGGACCCGAAAGCGCGCGAGGCACTGCAGTTTTACCTGGCCCAGAGCTACCTGGAGACAGCAACTAAACTCGGGGCAAGCCCCAGTAGCAAGGTGCTTTTCATGGACCCCAATTCGGTCCCCGGCTCACTGAGTGCACTGTTGTCGATGGCCAATGTCGGCGAGAGCGTCAACCTGCCCCTGCCGCCCCTGGGTTCGCTCAACCTGCGCGAACGCACCAAGCATGAGGGTTAGCCGGTGGACCGGCAGGATGGCGCAATGGACCTGAGCGAACCGGACCTTTCGCTTGCGACCTTCGTCGCACCGGGGGCAGTCATCATCGGACGGGTCTACCTCGCCGGGGGAGTGAGCATCTGGTTCGGCGCTGTCCTGCGCGGCGATGTCGAGCGCATCGAGGTCGGTGCCGACAGCAATATTCAGGACGGTGCTATCCTGCATGGCGATCCGGGCGAGCCTGTCATTATTGCTGAGCGGGTTACCGTTGGACACCGGGCCGTCATCCATGGTGCCCGGATCGGCGCTGAGTGCCTGATTGGCATTGGTTCTATCATCCTGAATGGGGCCTCTGTCGGAGCCCAGAGCATCGTCGCCGCCGGTGCCGTCGTGACCCGGCCCGTCCCCCCGGCCTCACTGGTGGCCGGGGTGCCCGCCCGTATAGTGCGGGCAGTAAGCGAATCGGAAATTGCCGAGCGAACTGCACACGCTCTTTACTACCGGCAGCTGGCAGAGCACTATCGCAATCAAACTTACAAATCTTGATAAGTTGCCCAGGAACTTCATTGATCCCCAATATGTCGTTAGAATTAAAGCAGTAGCTCTTACTAGAGAGCAGGGGTGCACTGAATGCTGATTTTAAACAAGGCTTCTGTCGAACTATGCCAGGTTCGCCGTTCTCGCGGAGCGGGAGTTGAAGTGGGTCTGCGGTTTGGGAAGCAGCTCTTTTATCCTTGCGGCTCCTTTGCAGAGACGCAGTTGCACGAAGCAATTGATTTCTATCGGAGCTGTCCTGGCTCCTCTCTAATCGTCTCAGACGACACGAGCCATCAAGTCTGGTGCAATCTGCCCACGATGGAATTTGTCGAGGCAGTTCCAGGGCGCGACCTGACGGCCGTCGCCTCAAACTGAGACACCTGCCGACCAGGCAGATACATGAGCAGCGCTTCTCCAACAGGTAGGTCCGGGTATTTTAGATCCGCACATCACAGACCAGATTCCCTGCTGTGGAAGCTGCTCAGAATTTGAGGACTGGCAGGCGGCAAAAAGTAGCAGTCTGTGCCCACAGTTGTGAGAGCACATCGGTCATCGCGTGGTCGGTATCGAACCACTGGAGCGTGACCTGGGGGTGACGCCTGGCATAGTCGCGGCTGAGTTCTGGGTCCACTACCGCGTCGCGGCTGCCGTGCAAAATCAAAGTCGGTACTGGCCGCACCAGTTGCTCCTCGTCGTAGAGCCTGGAGTCGTCGAGCATCGCAATATCGAGGTTGCACTCGGCGCGGTAGGCGTAGTGGTAGAGAGAAAGTTTACCCGTGCGGCGCCACTCAGCGATAGCCGCCTCTCCCATGCGGGCGCTCCAGCGCTCCGTAAAGCGAAAAGCAGGGGCCATGAGCACGAGACACTCGATGCGCGGGTCGCGGGCCGCCTGCAAAATCGCCAGCAGCCCACCCATGCTCGAACCGATGAGCGTAATCGGGCCTGGAAACGGCGATAGAGCCGCCTCGATGACTTTGAGCTGTGAACTGAAGGTCATCGTCGTAAAAGACGGAGCATTCAAGTCGGGGCGCACCAGGTCGATACCCAGATCTGCCAGTTGAGCGTGGAAGTAGCAACTTTTTTGAGACTGGGGACCGGAAGCGAAGCCGTGCAGGTAAGCGTAGTGCACCCGTCTACTCGATCGAAATCGACCAGGTGCCGACGTAGCGGTAGATCGGGTTTGGCTCGGTGCCGAGCACGCGGGCGTTGAGCTTGTAGATGCCCTCGCTGCGCGGGTTGGTGACCTGGCTTGCGACGACTTCAATTTCTTCCTGGGCCGGCAGGGGCTTGTCGAGCACGATGGTCATTGTATACAACTCGCTGTCCCAGACGACGTCCTCCACTTTGTAGGACTTGTTGGCCGTGCGCGAATTGACCTCAATCGCCTTGAGGCTGAATAGGCCGTCGAAGCCGGGGTCGGTCACCACCTGGATTTCTTTGGTGGCTACCTTCTGGGGCTTGATCCAGAGGAAATAGCGGTCGGAAGTAAAGTTGTGCTGTTTATCTTCGATGCGGTAGTTGAGGATTAAATCGGCGTCCTTCGCACAGCCAATCAGACAAAACCCGGACTGGGCCTGGGCTGTCGAAACCATTCCAATCAACAGCACTCCTGAGAGTACAAGACCACCTACCCATCGCAACACGGCACTTTCCTCAGACACTCCGCCGCCTATTCTAGCTGCTTACCGCTCGCGGTCTGTCGATTCAAGTTGCTTGAATCGAGCCTGCAGGTTGACGTCGGTGCCGGTTGTGATCGTCTCAAGGTTGGAAAGCCGCTCTTCTATCTGCCGCAGACGACTCGCCGCCGGAAGCGCAGCTTCCGAGCGGTTCCCGCCGGACGAGAGCCAGATGGCAAGCGTGCTGATCGTGGCCCCGATTAAGACCAGCGCCGGGAGGACAATCGCTTCGCTGCCGCCGATTGCGACTAGAGGAATGCAGATACCGAGCATGCCGGTTGCCGGTCCCCAGATAAGCCCGGTTGCCTTGAGGCGAATGTCGTTGGGGGCGTCTGAATCTGGGCGGTTTGAGCGGGTCATCGGTTTTAGTAGGGCAACAGTGCTCTCAGTATAGGAGGCCGCTTTGCATTTGTGGTACCAGAACGACGGCTGAAGTTGATGGGCCTGAAGCACTGAATGGAGCGAGTTAAGATGGGGTGTTCTCGCGGTGTTTGCTTATGCATCCGGGTGCGTTCGAGACCCAGGCGCCTCAGAAGTGTGTTCGCGTGCCGACGGTCGGCATCGTCGGCGGTGGCCAACTGGCGCGGATGATGGCCCTGGCCGGGCGTGCACTCGGGATCGGGATTGTCATTCTCGATCCTGACCCCACGGGTCCAGCCGCTCAGGTCACCGACCGGACGTTGACGGGTGAGCTCGATAATCTCGACGACCTGCGCGCCCTCGCGAAGCGCACCGACCTCATCACTTTCGAGAACGAGTGGGTCGCTCCGGCACTACTGGCCCAGCTCGAAAGCGAAGGTTTCCAGGTGCTCCCCGGTTCTAGAACCCTCGAACGCATCCAGGACAAATTTGACCAGCGCCGGTTTCTCGCAGAAGCAGGACTTCTCGTACCTGCTTTCGCAGCGACCGAGAGTCCCCGCGCTGTCGAAGAGTTTGCTCAACTGCACGGCTGGCCGGTCGTGCTCAAGATGCGCTCCCAGGGCTACGACGGTCACGGCGTTCGGATCGTCAGTTCTCAAGAGCAACTGGCTGAAGCCTGGGCCGAGCTTGCCCACCGTCCGCTCTTGGTTGAAGCCTTCGTGCCCTTCGAGCGCGAACTGGCGGTGATGGTTGCCCGCTCAGCGCGGGGCGAGGTGCGCACCTATCCGGTCGTCGAGAGCCGCCAGCAAGGACAGGTCTGCCACACGGTGATTGCTCCCGCCCCGGTGCCCGAGGCCGTGCTCGAACGGGCGGCTGCGGCGGCCACGGCAGCTATCGAACGGCTGGGTGGGGTGGGCGTCTTCGGCGTCGAGCTTTTCCTGGCTGGGGACGGAGCTGTGCTCGTCAACGAAATTGCGCCCCGACCCCACAATACCGGCCACTACACAATCGATGCCTGCAAGACCAGCCAGTTCGAGCAGCACCTGCGCGCCGTCCTGGGCTGGCCTCTGGGCAGCACGGCGATGAACGCTCCGGCGGCGGTGATGGTCAATATCCTGGCAGAATCGGACGCAGAGGTCGTACACCCGGACCTGGGGGCAGCCCTCGCTTTTGAAGACGTCAAACTGCACTGGTACGGCAAACACAGTGCCCGCATCGGCCGCAAACTCGGCCACCTGACGACGACGGACGTCTGCTGGCAAGTTGCTCTCGACCGCACCTTGCAGGCGCGGCGGGTACTCGCCGTATGAGCGCACCCACGGTCGAGGTGAGCATCATCATGGGCAGCGATTCGGACCTGCCGACGATGAAGGCGGCCGCCCAGGTGCTCGAAGAATTCGCAGTCGGCTTTGAAGTGGCGATTGTCTCCGCCCACCGCACCCCCGAGCGGATGGTCACCTTTGCCAAAAACGCCCATACCCGCGGCATTCGCGTGATTATTGCCGGGGCAGGAGGAGCCGCCCACCTGCCCGGCATGGTCGCCGCACTCACGCCCCTGCCAGTAATTGGGGTGCCGGTAGTGGCGACAGCCCTTGCCGGGGTCGATGCGCTCTACGCCATCGTACAGATGCCCGCCGGCATTCCGGTGGCGACGGTGGCCATCGGCAATGCCCGCAACGCCGGGTTACTGGCAATCGAGATCCTCGCCACCTCCAACCCGGTCCTGCAACAGCAGATCATTGCCTTTCGCGAAAACCTGCGCACCCAGGTCGAAGCCAAGCAGACCCGCCTCGATGAGCAGGGCTGGCGGTCTTATGAGTGACGAGCACTGGATGGGGCGCTGCCTGGAACTGGCAGCACTGGCCTGGGGAAGGACCAGTCCTAACCCGATGGTGGGAGCTGTGGTCGTGCATGACGGGCTTGCAGTGGGAGAAGGGTTTCACCCGAAAGCAGGCGAACCCCACGCCGAGGTCTTTGCCCTCGATGCTGCCGGTACCCTCGCCCGTGGAGCGACTCTTTACGTCAACCTCGAACCTTGCAACCACTTCGGCCGCACACCCCCCTGCACCGAGGCAATTATCGAAGGCGGCATCGAGCGCGTCGTGGTCGGCATGGTCGATCCCAACCCGCTCGTCGCCGGACGTGGCGTCGAACGGCTGCGCGCCGCCGGTATTGCCGTTGAGACCGGCGTGCTGAAAGATGCCTGCGAGCAGCTCAACGAAGCCTTTGCCCACTTCATGACGACCGGTCGGCCCTTTGGGGTGCTCAAGTACGCGATGACCCTCGACGGCAAAGTGGCAACCCGTACCGGGCACAGCTACTGGGTGACGGGTGAACCGGCCCGCACGCACGTCCACCGCCTGCGCGCCCTCTACGACGCCGTGATCGTCGGCGGCAACACCGTGCGCCACGACGACCCACAGTTGACCGTGCGCCTAGTCGAAGGCCGTCAGCCTTTGCGGGTTGTCCTCTCGCGCACCCTGGCGATCCCCCCTACAGCCCGGATCTGGGACCAGAGCGAAGCTTCCACCCTCGTTTTTACAGGTACTGAATCTGACGAGCGCGAGCGCGAGCGGTTGCTGGAGTGCGGGGTGGCAGTGCAGGTGCTGCCGGAGCTGACGCCTGCTGCCGTATTCGCGCAGCTGGCACAGCGATCTTGCCTTTCAGCACTCTGGGAATGTGGCGGTACGCTGGCCTGGTCGGCACTCACGGATGGCACGGTGCAGAAAGTCGTGGGCTTTATCGCGCCAAAACTGATTGGGGGTGCCTCAGCCCAGACGCCGCTCGCGGGCGAGGGATTTGCCCGGATGTACGAAGCAATTGAACTGACGCGCTTAAATCTGGAACCGATTGGGGAAGACTGGATCTTTAGTGGCTATCCTCGCCAAATTTAAATCGGTTGCTTTTAGGTCTACCTACTTCATCAGGTCTGGTTTAAGCATGACCGATCCGCTTGATCCCCCCCCGCGTCTGGTTCGCATGTCCACGCTCTGTCCGCTGTGCAGTGAAGTCTGTACCTGGTACCGTTTGCCTGATTTGTTATTTGCAATTTGCCCCGTCCACGGCCGGGTCGAACAGATACCAGTCACAGACGTTCAACCGCCTCCTCAAGAACCCTGATCCTGGCCGCTATAAAGGCGGCGCGAGGCCAGCCACCGGCTCGGCCGTTTTTTGCGGCAGGTCGCAAGTTTCAAGATACGCTTCGAGGTCGAACCAGAAAGTCGTACCCTGACCGACAGCACTGTCGATGTGGATGCGGGCGCGGTGCTTTTCGACGATGTTGCTCACAATCGAGAGACCGAGGCCCGTGCCTTCGAGGGTATGCACTTTGTTTTCGACCCGATAAAAGCGGTCGAAGATGCGCTGCTGTTCTTCTGGCGAAATGCCGATGCCGGTATCGCTCACGCCGACGCGCACCCTGGGAGCGTCCGGGGACCACTGGGCGCGGATGGTGACGGTACCGCCGGGCTCGGTAAATTTGAGTGCGTTGCCCACCAGGTTGGCGAAGACTTGCTGGAGCAGGTCGTAGTTGCCCCAGACCAGAGGCAGGTCGGCGGCGACATCGCGCACCAGGTCGATGTCGCGCTCGCGGGCGGTGAGCTGGTGAGTGCGCAGGGTCTGCTCCATCGGCTGGACGATATCGACCGGCTCAAAGTGATATTCGCGGCCCGATTCGAGCCGCGACAGGTCGAGCACGTCGTTGACCAGGCGGGTGAGCCGGTCGGTCTCGTGGATGGTGATCTCTAGAAATTCGCGTTTGGTCGCTTCGTCGAGGCCGTCGCCGCAGTCGTACAGGGTCTCGATAAAGGACTTGATGCTCGAAAGCGGCGTGCGCAACTCGTGGGAGACGTTGCTGATGAACTGGCTTTTCGCCAGGTTGAGTTCGGCTTCTTTTGAAAGGTCCTGCACGGTGAGCACGACGTCTTTCAGGCCGTCACCGCGCGGGGCCACCACCGAGGAAATCAGGACGCGCAGGGTCCGGCGCTCGACTATGATCCGGCACTCGGCCTGGTCGAGGATGCCCCGAGCGACCGAGTCGAGTGGTTCTTCCACCTCGGCGCGCAGGCCCACCGGTAAGAGATCGAGAATGCTCATGCCCACCACCCGCTCCTCCCAGCGCAAGATTCGCAGCGCCGCCGGGTTGACGAGCACGATCCGCAAAGAACTATCGAGCAGAATCGCCCCATCGGCGATTGTGGCGACGAAGGTTTCGAGCTTGGCCTTCTCGGTCGTCATCTCTTCGATATTCTGTTCTGCGTAGCTCTGCAGGCGCTCGGCCATCAAGTTGAAACTGGCGATGAGCGAACCCAACTCTCCGGGGTAAGAAAGGGTGATGCGCTGGCGGAAGTTGCCCTGGGCGATGCGCTGCACCCCGGTCACCAGCTCTTTGAGGGGCTGGGTGATGGTCAGTGCGTTAAAGACTGCTCCCAGAATGGCGATGATCCAGACCAGGACGAAGACGGCAATCGCCACGTCGCGCTGCAGTTCTGAGCGGCTGACCAGGTTCGCTTCCGGGTTGATGCCAACTAAGACGACCCCGATGCGCCGGTCGCCATAGTTGATCGGTACGAAAATGTCGGTGACCAGACCCTTGGGGGTGCGGTGCTGGCGTTTGCCGGGCAGGATTTCGGGAATTTCGATGTGGCTCAGCAGGGCGGGGACGGGCGGTCGAGATTTAACGTCGGTCGAGAGGTTAAAAGGGCTGCCGTAGAGGATGTCGCCTTTTGGGTCGGCGTAGAGGACGTAGAGGATGTTGTCGGAATTGCTGGCCTGGAATTCCTGGGTAAATGCCTGCAATCGCTCGTAATCTTTGCGCGAGATGAGCGGAGCCGCAGTCGTTCCGAGCAAATTGCCGACTGCCTCACCAAAGCGTTGGTCACTGCGGCGGGCGTCTTCCTGGATGTAGTTGAGTGCCCAGAAAGTAAAGCTCGCAAGCATCAGCGAGATGATGAGCGCTGCTGCTGCCAGAAGGCGGGTCTGGATCCGAAACTCGCTGAACCACTTCTGGAGATTCTTTTGCTGGTTTAGAGCCACCATGTCTCAACAGAAGACAATCCGCTCATTGTGCCACATCCACCGACCGCCAGGAACTGCCAATTCTCTGATGCCTTGCGCTATCCTCTTGCGGTGATACCGTTTTGGAACAGGAACGCGCCGTAAACGACCGTCACCTGAAGGAGACGGCTTTCAGAAGCCCTGCAACTGACAAGTCAGCCACGGACCGCGAGGCAGATTTACAGACTGCCCCAATTGAGAAACGTTCAGCGCACCATTCAGGTCAGCATCGCCATGCCACCCACAACCGTCCTCACACCTGAAACGCTTGCCCTGCCGGTCGCCTATTCGGTGACAGCAGTGACAGGTCTTCGAGGTGTAAGCCGGGTTGACCAGCACCAACAGCA
>JANNPH010000126.1:0-3613 GCA_031399965.1 Gloeobacteraceae cyanobacterium SOY_34_metabat_159
ATCAGGACCTGCACCGTGGCCTGGCGTCCGGCTTTGAGGCGGCGGTTAAATTCGGGCGGGATCACAACTGTCGCCCTGGCGGTGCCGGCATCGATCACGGCCGTTGGATCTGCCTCGACAGGAACGGGGACAGGGACGAACTGGTTGGTGGCAAAAAGCCGGTCGATATAGGCGCGGCTGGCCGGGGAGCGGTCAAGATCCTGGATGGCGACTGGAATGTTGGTGGCTTCAAGACGAATGGCGTAGCCGAAAATGAGCAGCGTCAAAAGGGGTAGGAGTACTGCGAGGGCAACGGTGAGGCGGTCGCGGCGGAACTGAGTAAGCTCTTTGCTGCACTGGGCCAGGATGCGCTTCATGGCTCAGTCCTCGCCCGTTGAACCATGCCGATGAAGGCGTCTTCGAGGGAGAAGGGAACGGGCCGGGTCGGTCCGAGCGGTTCCAGTCGGTGCACCTCCGACTCATCTTCCAGTACGACGTGTAGTCGGTCGCCGAAGAGCACGACCCGCCAGGCTTCTTCTGGAAAAAGTGCCCGCGCCGCACGCACAGCACCGGATAGATCCGCAGGCACCACTTCAAAGAGTTGCCCCGGTTGTTGCGCTTTAATTTCGCCGGGGGTACCTCGGATGACCAGTTCGCCTGCCACCATGAAGCCCAACTGCTGGCAGTGCTCGGCTTCCTCAAGGTAGTGGGTGGTGACCAGGACGGCGGTGCCTGTCCGGGCGAACATCTCGATGAGCCGCCAGAACTGGCGGCGGGCCAGTGGGTCTACACCGGAAGTCGGCTCGTCGAGAAAAAGCACTTCCGGCTGGTGCATGACTGAAGCGCCAAAGGCGACGCGCTGTTTCCAGCCCCCCGGCAGCCGACCGGTGGTCATGCCTTCCTGCCCCCGCAGCCCGCAAATATCGATCACCCAGTCGATCCGCTCCCGCCGTACCCGGCGCGGTACCTGGTAGACACCGGCGTAAAAGTCGAGGTTTTGTAGAATGCTGAGGTCGTCGTAGAGGGTAAATTTCTGGCTCATATAGCCCAGTCGGCTGCGCAACCGGCTTGAGCGCAGTTCGCCGGTCTCGCCCGCCAGGGTGACGCTACCTGTCCCGGCGGGCAATAACCCGCACAGCATCTTGATCGTGGTCGTCTTGCCTGCCCCGTTGGCACCTAAAAGCCCATAAATTTGACCGGGACGTACCTCCAGGCTGACATCGTGGACTGCCCGGAAGCTGCCGAAGGTTTTGCCGAGGTGATAAGCGCCGATCGCCACCGTGCCCGGATCGATGGAGCGGATAGCCGGAGACGGAAAGGTAATAAAAGCCGGGTCTGATCCCATGGCGCGCAGCCTGGCCACGAAGACATTTTCGAGCGTTGGCTCGGCGCGCACGACTTCAGGGTGCATCCCGGCCAGAGCCTTGCCGACCGCCGTCTCTCCCCGTTCGGGGTCAGCCACCAGGACATCGAGCCGGTCGCCGAAAGTCTGCACGTCTTTTACTTCAGGGAGCCCTTCCAGTGCTTTTTCTGCCGCTTCGAGTCCATCGGCCCGCACTTCCAGGCGCACCAGCCCGAGCCCGGCGCGCAGCCGTTCAGGAGTGTCCGACTGCTGGATGCGGCCTTCGTGCATCAGAGCGACGCGGTTGCAGCGTTCCGCCTCGTCCAGATAGGGCGTAGCGACGACAATCGTGACTGCTTCCTCGGCCAAAGAAGCAAGGATGTCCCAGAATTCCCGGCGCGAGACCGGATCGACGCCCGTCGTCGGTTCATCCAGCAATAAGATCTCCGGCTGCCCAATCAGGGCACTGCAGATAGCCAGTTTCTGTTTCATGCCGCCGGAGAGCTGGCCCGCGAGCCGGTCCTGGAAGTGCTCCAGATCGACAAGCTTCAAGTAGCGCTGCGACCGCTCCTGGAAAATTTCGGGCGGTACCTGCCGCAGCCCGGCGCTGTAGCGGAGATTTTCAGCAACGCTCAAGTCGAGATAAAGCGAAAAAGGCTGGGTGAGATAGCCGATCTGTAAGCGGGCGTCGCGAGGGGCCGAGCCCAGCACGGTCACCTCGCCCGCCGAAGGCTCCATCACCCCGGCAAGGATCTGAAAGGTGGTCGTCTTGCCGGCTCCATCCGGCCCAATCAGGCCAAACACTTCACCCCGGCGCACACTGAAGTCGATGCCGTCTACCGCTACGAGATTTTGGTAGCGCTTGGTAAGACCCTGCACAGCGATGACCGTGGCCTCGCGGTCTGAGTCCCGCTTTGGCTTTGAGGTGCGGGTGAGAGTCATCTGCCTGCCTCCAGCAAAATCTCGGCCTCAGCGGGCATACCGGGTTTGGCAAAGCCGCCGGGCTTGTCGAGGATGAGTTTGACGCCGAATACCTGACGAACCCGCTCGTCGCGAAAGTAGATATTTTCAGGCGTAAAAGAGGCCTGGGGGTCGATGGTGCTGACGCGGGCCGGTAAGGGCTGGTCGGGACTGGAATCGAGGTAGACCCGTGCCGCCTGACCGACTCGTACCTTTCCTATCTGTCCCTCGGGGATGTAGCCGCGCAGGTAGACAGTGCGCAAGTCCAGTAGCGAGAGTAGCGTCTTGCCGGTCGTCACTACCGCGCCGGGCTCGACGCTGCGGGCTGTGACGACGCCGTCAATCGGGCTCACGATGGTGAGATACGCCTGCTGGGCCTGTAATTGGGTCTGTACTGCCCGCGAAGCTTTCTCCTGAGACTGAGCGGCTAGTAGCTGCGAGCGGGCCTGGGCGAGTTGGCCACTGGCGATGTCGATCTGGGTGTTGCGGATGGCGGGGTTGAACCGGGTGGTGCGCGTCTGGGTGAGGCTTCCCTGGGCGGCACTCACCTGTTTTTGGGCGGCGGCGACGGCTGCTTCACGAGCACTCAGGGTTGCCTCGGCGGCTTCTAGAGCTGTCTGGTTCTGGTCGAGGGCCTGCTGGGCGACAGCGCCTTGTGCTTGCAGTTGCTGGGAGCGGTCGCGGTTGGTGCGGGCCAACTTCAGTTCGGAGCGCGCCTGGACCACCTGGGCCTCGGCCTGGGCAAGCTGAGCGCGCGCTGTTTCGACCGTCGCCTCGGCCTGAGCAATGCGGCCTAGAGTATCGCCCTGAGACTGCTGCAAGTTGAAATTGGCCTCGCGGACCTGATTTTCAAGGACATTGATTTGCAAACGAGCCTGTTGCGCGGTCTGGCGGGCGGCGGCGAGGGTGGCGGCTGCCCCGGCCAGTTGCGCTTGTAACTCGGCATCGTCGAGCCGGACGATCAGTTGCCCTTTTTTGACCGCATCGCCCTCACGGACGCTCACCGCCAGCACCCGCCCGGGAACGCGGGCACCCACGTCGGTCTCGTAGCCTTCGAGCCGACCACTCAAATTGAGGCGACCCGTGTCAGCAGCAGGACGCAGCCAGTACCATCCGGCTCCAAGGGCAAGCACCACCAGCACGATCCCAAAGATTGCGATGAGCGGCCGGTTGGACCGCTTCCGGGCGACAGCAGTGGTCGTGTCCGGGTCTGCCGGTGGGCTGGGTGAGGTCTGCACCACGAGAAAATCCTCCCGAGATATGTAGAAGCGTACCTTTAGCTTTAACTACACCGTTTAGTAAAATCATACGCAATCTGGTTCGTTCGGCAAC
>JANNPH010000134.1:0-52017 GCA_031399965.1 Gloeobacteraceae cyanobacterium SOY_34_metabat_159
GTCAGGAATGGTCAAGAATCGAAAACTGGCAAGAGCTATTAGTTTGCAAGGTTGGCGGGAATTCAGGCAGTTGTGCAAATCAAAGTCCGAGAAGTTTGGCAGGCACTTCCAAACAGTTTCTAGATGGGAACCGACTAGCCAGATTTGCTCAGACTGTAGCTACCGTTGGGGCAAGCTTGACCTCAAGGTAAGGACGGTCACCTGTTTAAGCTGTGGCTCGGTTCATGACCGAGATGAAAACGCTGCTAAGAATATCAACAAAGTCGGGATAGGGCATTGCCACGACTCTAAATGGACGCAGAGGGAAGGTAAGACTGGTTCGCCAGCACATCCTGGTGAAGCGTCAAGAATCACCGTGGCTTCAGCCCGGTGAGGATGTCAAATCTGAATCTTGATTGCGCACATTGGCTGCTGTCTTTTCAGTATCGGCCAAGTTTTTGCGAACTGCGTTGCTGTACTGGTGTGCCTGACGTGTGGGCTCCGGCAGGCGGTAGCCGCGGGCACAGCGCAGTACCCAATCAACGGCGCAGTCGAGATTGATACGATGCCCTACAGAAATATAAACGGGCTGAACGCGGTTACGAGTCCGCACAACGCGGCCGACCACTTCCCCTTTCCAGACCAGATCTGTCGTCGCTCCAGCAGTTTCAGCAAGGGTTTCGCGTGGAGCGCCGATTAAAATCGACTTCGCACAGCCGATGGCCGGTATATCAAGATAAAGCCCGATGTGAGCGGCAATTCCCAAACGGCGCGGATGGGCATAACCCTGGCCATCGACGATGAGTAGATCTGGTTTGACACTCAACTTCTCGATGGCGGTAATAATCGGCGGCCCTTCGCGAAAACTTAAGAGCCCCGGAATGTAAGGGAAATCTACTCTCTGAGTCACTGCCTGCCGGTCGATCACATTGAGTGTTGGGTAATCAAGCACAACGACGACAGCATGGACCAGGCGTGAAGGGTCGCGAGGATTGAAACTTACATCAACACCGGCGACGCGCTCGACAGAGCCAGGTTCGCCCACACAAACTATACGTTCTGCCAGTTGCTTTTGTAAGGCTATAGCTTCTTGAGGAGTGTGGTTCCAGTTGTGCATAGCCTGGGCGGATAAATGTTGACTTGAATACACTTAAGCAATCAAAATTTTCCCCGGTCTAAACAGCACTTCAATAAGAGCTGAGTTTCGATGGATCAGTTCTTGCCAGGAATAGAGTTTGCAACTTTTGAGAGCGGGTCTGCAATTGCTTCCAGGACGCGTTGGCAATGCGCTCACTTGTTTGAGCTTGATAGAAGACCAGTTCGTAGTTGTTAGGTACATTCAGCCTGAGCCAGCCCTGTTTATCTGAGCGAGCTTGCGTTTCTTGATTGTTCAACAAGTAGCGCACGCGGTAGGGCTGATTTGGGCGAGGTACCCGAATGGCAACAGCCTGGGGACTGGGCGAGCGCCAGGGAGCAAACCGATCAAGCTTCCGACTGCGTATTGCGGCGATGTTGTAGCTTTTCCCATCAAACAAGTGAACACTCGCCCCTTCAGCCTGATGCACCGGGCGCATGCCCAATTGTGGTAGCAGGGCTGTATAGAGCAGGTCGATAATCTTCCCATTCTTAACCGCCGGTTCAGAAGGGTCCAGATGCATAAACATCAGCTTGCCTTGCCCGGTCTGGCGGACGCTGACCAGGGGAAGGTTTCCCTGTGCCGTTTTGCA
This sequence comes from Gloeobacteraceae cyanobacterium SOY_34_metabat_159, assembly GCA_031399965.1. GTDB lineage: Bacteria > Cyanobacteriota > Cyanobacteriia > Gloeobacterales > Gloeobacteraceae > JANNPH01. The sequence continues at coordinate 1,707 of JANNPH010000134.1, forward strand.
CCGAATAAGGGGCTGCCATCCTGCAGGTTGCGCCAGGGTATAAAGCCGATAGGTAACCGGATTAGTGCGCTTTAATCCCGGACCCGTTATGGCTGAACCGGCCGTACAGGTGACGATGTCTTTATCAAGGGCAAGAGCAGGTTCAACCGCCCGACCGTCGATGAAGCTGTAGCGGCGGCTCAATCCAGGCTTACGCCAAACGTAAGCGTTGGTCAAGACCGTGCGCTTGCCCGCTGCGAGCCACTGCTTAATTTGGTCCCAGCCTGCTTGTAATGGGAAAAGCGGTTCATAGATGAGTGCACTGGTGCCGCCCAACTCCGCACGGATCTCATTGTCTTCCGCAGCACCCGCAAAGGTATAGCCGAGATTCATCAATGCGTTGACAGTCGTATCGTAGCCACCGGCAGCAAGCCACTCCCAGGGACGCCAACCTGTACTGTAGGGTCTAATCAGGCTACGGTTTGTCACCACTTTTAAGGATGCCTTTTGTCGTCGCGGCTGGTCCTGCTGGTAATTGGCGTAGCCGAGGCCATTACTAAGTAGACCGAGCAATCGCAGATGCAGGTCACACTTGGAGGGAGAGGCTTGAAAACAAAGTCTCTGCATTTCCGCCAGGGTTGCTTTCGGCAGAAAGTCCGATTCCAACCAGCTTGCCTGTACAGATGCACTGAGATCATAAGCAAGTGCATAAGCCGTTTCGAGGTCATGATACGGTGCCGAATTACCGCCACCACCAACTTCCATACTGACCCCAACTTCAACAGCTGGACTGCGGCGGTCGGTAAAGTAGCCGCTTTGATAGTAGGCACCGTCGGCGACAAAGCTCTCGCTAAAGTATTCGTTAGCAGCAAATATTGGTGTTGTAAGGCGGCTGAGCCATTTCCAGTCAGTACCGTTACCCATAAATTCCGGGTTGGTAATGACTTGATAGCGAAGTGGCTGTGACCTTGACTGCTTCACAGCAAATTGGGCCAGGCCCTGTTGAAACTTGAGCCACTCATAATTCACGAGCAAATCGAATAGAGTAAGCTGTGGATCGTGCTCCCATTCGGTCGGCGGACGGTTGCGGTTGCGAGCAGTAATTTCTTGGTAACGGGTAACTGGTGGCGCGTATTGCTCCCAGGCCCGAATTCCCAGTCCTGGTCCCAACAAAGCCAGGTCTGGTTTTGCCCCAAGATACGACTCAGCGTACTGTGAGAACTTAACCGTTGTCTTTCTGCCGCGACTGTCCACAACGCTCAACCCGCCATCGCGCCCCTGTAAATCCGCCCGGAAAGCCGCGACTGTCGGCGGACTGTACCCAGAACGCCCAGAACCAAGACCGGCCCAGGCCCAGACTGAATCGGGATAGCTGACAGCGACGATTGCTTCCCTGGTTGCAGCAAAAGTCATCCAATCTTGCCAAATACGTTTGTAAGCAGGGGACAGCATCGAAGCGACATGCATCGTGCTGCAAAGATCGGCAGGTTGGCAGCAACTCGGATTCTTAGGACTCAGCGATGGACAGTTGCCCTCCAGGCGATAATCAGTCTGTTCCCAGACAATATCTGGATCCTGTTGGTGACCTTCACCGATCGTTTGAATAACTGCATCGAGCGAAAGAGAACGCAAACCCTCAAGAGACTCTTTCACGGATTGACCTTTGCCGACAGTCATGACTGCTCGAAAGCGAGGATTATCCTTCTTAAAGAGGTCTGAAAGCGGAACAAAATCTTTACTGGCAGGAAAACTGTGATCCATGCCCAACCAGAAGCTATAGTCTTTGGCAGCGTAAACACAAGTTGGTTGCAGGATTAGAAACGAGCTGAGAATGTAGGGAAAAGCGCTTGTTCTCATAAGCGTACACATGCAGCTAAATGAAATACATAATGCAATGCTACCATAAATCACCGGGCTTTCGTCAGTTCATATATGAAACTCTGCCCTGCTAAAGTTTTAGGTCTGCTCCCAATAGTAAGTGATCACTTTTTATCGAGGTCGTCGCGATCGTGATCCACAGCCCGCCTATCGCCTTGCTCGAAGTCACTGGACCAGGGTAGGCATTTTACTAAGGAGCGAGTTCTGAACCCGCTTACCGAGTGCGATGGCGGGAGATTCGACAAACTTGTAAGTCAGGGTAGAGAGAGCAAGGGTGCAGGCAAGGAGAGATAGTAATACTAAAATGGGAGGGGTACTAGCAGGAAACAATAGTGATATCGAGGCTCGAACGATTGGATGTAAAAGATATACTGAGTAGCTAATTCTTCCGAGCCACAAAAGAGCCGGATAATATTGTCTATTTCTAAGAGCAAAAGCTGAAAAGAAAAGGGCGTACCCGGCAGTCCATGAACTAAAGACGGCTAGAAACGTCTGATGGTCACTCACTTCAGCTTTCTGGTACAAAGTATAGTTGACATAGATACCGACGACAGCAACACAAATTAGGCCTAGCGAAAGTTTTATCAAGGGTTCTCTTGACACCTCTCCAGAATAGTAGCGGTACACAACTGTTCCGAAAAACATTGTAAGTATATAAAAAGCTGCGGCCATAGGCACTCGAAGCCCAAACAGCAAAGGAACCGCAATGCTGATGAGCGCAGTGCCAACCAGAGCCAACCAGCCAAGCAAGTAGGAATTTCTCTGTCTTGCTAGAAAGAGAAGGGTACACGATGCGTAAAAGAATAACTCCAGAGTTAACGTGCTGTACAAGCCAAGCGCATCAGGATGCTTCAGAAATCCCTGCAACATTGTGATGTTAAACAGGAAGTTTTCAGCTGCGTTTGCCTCAAATTCAGCAGATACTAGATCAACCCCAATGCTATACAAAACAAAAACAGCTCCGAGACTCAACCAGTAAAGTGGGTAAAGCCTGAAGAACCGGCCTATCCAAAACTTTGTCGCCGAATTAGCGCGTTCCAGGCTGACTGGAATAATGAAACCGCTAACCAGGAAAAAACTGACAACTCCAAACTTTCCCAAATTGAACCAGTTGTGGGTAAACTGCCCAAACATCGGCCAGAGTCCTTCACCGATGTGTTGAAAAAATACAGCAAGAGCCGCGATTCCTCTGATAGCATCCAAAAATGCTAGACGATTGTTGGTGTGAGGGTTCATTCCTACTCAAAGTAGTGTTGTCAGGAGCAATTATTATGCTGGAGATAATTAAAAGGGAGTAGAGGTAGCTCAAATCAAGATAAAATTCACAAGTGTACTGTATTAGTTTTGATTGAGTCTGTCAAGACAGTCAACACAGGCTGTACCGACTGCTGAATGCTGGATTTGGGTAGTCACTAAGAAATCGGAAAAGGGTCCGTGATTTGCCCCCGCCCTTTGCGTACTAGAAGCCATTATCCCTGGCTCTGAAAGCTGGTACCGGCAGGCACAAGCGAGTCGGAAGCAAGCCTCGCATTCACGGCGCAGTCCTCTGCTGCTGGTTGTCTAACTCCATTGGGAGTATCTGATCATTAGTACGGCTGAAAAAGTAGACGAAAAGTAACAGCAGCAGCTGGACCAGAACATTGTAACTGCCACTGGTAGCGATGAACGCTTCCACGAAATTAGGAATAAAGTACAAAACTATCAGTGAATATACTTTCCAGTTCTTGCCTTTCACAGTACTGAAATATTGCCAGAATTTCTGCTGCAGCAATGCGTAACCGACGCCAAGTATCAGGCCGAGAAAAATTGCGCCTGCCCATCCAAAGTTTACATACCATTCTCCGAATGTAGAAGCTCTTATTCCAAAGTGGCTATCCGTTGGTAGGCCAACAATTTTGTTCGTTACTCTTGAAAATAAGTATTCCTCCTTTAGCGGTAGAATGGCAGTCGGTACAAAGCTCAGGAAACCGGTTACCAAAGTCGAGCCGTAGTAGTACTCACCGTCAAACTTCGAAAGAATCCAGCTGAAATCTCTCAAATCGCTGAAGTTGTTTCCAGCGTACGCGTAGTACAAGGAGTAGCCCAGAAGCTCCAGCGGATTCGTGACAAAGCTAGCCAGAAATCTGTTGAATGTGAGGTCGCGAGCCAGCCCTGAGAGTCCACCCAGAAAAATGAACAGGAACTGACTGCCCAAATACAAAGGATAATTAATTTTGAAGCGGCTTTTACCTAGGATCCAGAGCATCGACAAGCCAATCAGGACTCCACCAAAAATCCCTCCTACGAATGAGCGATTTCCAGTCAGCAATGCTGAAACAAAAAGAAAGAAAGTTGGAATAAGAACTAACTTAGGAAATTCTTTCCACTTCAATATGCACATCAAGCTAACGAAGACGAGTACGGGATTGAAGGCGGAAGTTGCAAAGTTGTAAATAGGTCTCAATGCAGGCAAATCATTAATAAAAGTACGAGCCTGGGCTACATCTTCGCTAAATAACGGAAATACACCAGAGTAAGCCATAATCGAAAATGCAACAAGCGCAGTGAAAATTGCAGTAAATCCATATACCCAGGAGGCTTTTCTATCAGAGACATTCTCAAAGGCTAAAGATTCTGGGTGGTCCACGGTAGAGCCTGATAATTCTTTTAGAGAATTCTGCTTCGAATTGAACGCAGCCACTAAATAGAAACTGACGAGGCAAGTAAAGAGGCCCGACAGATTAATGAGCAATGCCTGGTCAGCGGTTGATATGACATCAACATCTCCTATGCCGACAGCAGCCACGGGGATAAAGTAGTAACCCACCAAGAGGTTGAGACATGTAACAACTAGAAAAGCAGGCCAAGGAGTTACTATATTAAATTTTGAATACTCTATCCCGGCCAGGATCAGCAACAGACAGATCGCGAAAAAATTTAGAATGCCCAGTTCCATGATTTCCCCAAATAATTGCTCCCATTCCTGTAAGACTTTCAATCCAGGCGGAAATTCCCAAAGGTACTGTATTGGTTTTAACCATAACTGTCAAGATAACTGCCCTGGCCTCACTAACTGCTTGATGCGAAGTAAGGTGGGACAACTAACTGTTTGACCGAGATAGCCTGTCATCCCAATAGCACCTTTAGGATTGAGCCAGATCTGAGACCATCACGGCTCCCAAAGTCGGCGTCAACACCCGCTGCAAAAACTGGCCGGTATACGACTCAGGTACCTGCGCCACTGCCTCCGGAGTACCGACTGCCACTACCTCACCGCCCTTGCGACCACCCTCCGGCCCAAGATCAATAATCCAGTCGCAGGTGCGCAGCATATCGAGGTTGTGTTCGATGACGACGACGGTGTTGCCGGTCTCGACCAGTTGCTGCAATACGTTGAGCAGTTTGTGCACGTCGTAGAAGGATAGCCCGGTACTCGGTTCGTCGAGTAAGTAAAGGGTCTTGCCGGTTGAACGGCGCGAAAGCTCGGTGGCGAGCTTGATGCGCTGGGCCTCGCCGCCCGAGACGGTAGGCGCAGGCTGGCCGAGGCGGATGTAGTCGAGGCCGACCTTGCTGAGGGTCTGCAGTTTGCCGACGGCCTTCGGGATATTCTCGAAAAACTGGCAGGCTTCCTCGACCGTCATCTCCAGGACGTCTGAAATCGTCTTGTTTTTGTATTTGACCTGCAGGGTCTCGCGGCTGTAGCGCTTGCCTTTGCAGACGTCACAGGGGACATAGACGTCAGGCAGGAAGTTCATGGCAATCACGTTGACGCCCTCGCCCTTGCAGGCTTCGCAGCGTCCGCCTTTGACGTTGAAGGAGAATCGCCCCGGCAGGTATCCCCGCGCCTTGGCTTCGATCGTCATCGAGAAAATTTCGCGGATGGCATCGAAAACGCCCGTGTAAGTAGCCGGATTCGAGCGCGGAGTACGACCAATTGGGGCCTGGTCTATCACGATTACTTTGTCAAGGTGCTCGACTCCTTCTACTGCCCGGACCCCCGTCGGACGGGGGCTGGTCCGCCCGAAGTGGTGCTTGAGGTAGGGGTAAAGGATCTCATTAATCAGGGTTGATTTGCCGGAGCCGGAGACCCCCGTAATACAGACAAATTTGCCCAGGGGAATATCGACGCTGACGTTGCGGAGATTGTTGCGCTCAGCTTCTGAAATTTTCAGGGTGAGGCCGTTGCCGGGGCGACGAGCGGCCGGGGTCTCAATCTGTCGTCGTCCAGAAAGATACGCGCCGGTAATCGATTCGGGATTGGCGATGATGTCGTCGATGGTGCCCTGGGCCACCACGCGCCCACCGTGGACCCCGGCGCCTGGCCCGATATCGACGATGTGGTCGGCGGCACGCATCGTATCTTCGTCGTGCTCGACTACCAGCAAAGTGTTGTCGAGTGCCCGCAGGCGAAAAAGGGTGCGCAGCAGGCGTTCGTTGTCGCGCTGGTGAAGCCCGATGGAGGGCTCGTCGAGCACGTAGAGGACACCGGTTAGCCCTGAACCGATCTGGGTGGCAAGCCGGATGCGCTGGGCTTCGCCCCCAGAAAGCGTGGTGGCCGAGCGGTCAAGGGTGAGGTAGTCGAGGCCGACATCGACTAAAAATTGCAGGCGGGCGCGGATCTCGCGCAGGACCTGATCGGCGATCCGGGCCTGCCGGTCGGTGAGGGTGAGGGTGTCGAGCATGTCGAGACAGGCGTCGATCGAGACCGAGGTGAAGTCGAGAATCGAGTGAGAGCTAATCTTGACGGCGGTGACCTGGGGCTTGAGGCGGGTACCCCGGCAAACGGCGCAGGGCTGGGAGACGATGTACTGTTCGAGTTTTTGCTTGACGCGGTCAGAAGTAGCCTCGGTGAGGCGGCGGCGCAGACCGGGGATGATGCCCTCGAACTTGGTGAAGTAGCCGCGGGTGTTGTTGTAAAAAGATTCGGCGTCGATGTAGACGCGTTCTGCGGAACCTTGCAGGAGGGTCTGCTGCTGGGTGCGGGTGAGCAACTTCCAGGGAGTCTCCGCTGAGAAGCCGCCAGTTTTGGCGAGGCCCGCGAGCAAGTCCGCGTAGTAAGGGTTGCTCGACTCGGCCCAGGGCAAGATTGCCCTGGCCACCGGCTGATTCGGGTCGGGGACGATCAGCTCTGCTGAAAATTCTTGAATGGTCCCCAGGCCGTGGCACTCGGGGCAGGCTCCGTAGGGCGAATTAAACGAGAACATGCGCGGCGACAGTTCTTCCATCACCGAGCCGTGGACCGGGCAGGCGTAGTTTGCCGAGAAGACCATCTCCAGCCCGACTTCCGATTCGCTGTCGTGCAGGCCGTGGGAGGCCGCTACTCGTGCGAGCGTCTCGCGTTCCGTTTCGTCGCGGGGCAATAGCTCAACGACGACGTTGCCCTCGGCGCGCTCCAGGGCGGTGGAGAGCGAGTCGGCGAGGCGCTCCTCGATGCCGTCGCGCCGGGTCAGGCGGTCAATGACAATTTCGATGGTGTGGCTCTGGTTTTTTTCCAGTTCAATCTTTTCGCCGAGTTCCTGGACGCGCCCATCGACCCGCACGCGCACAAAGCCCTCGGAGGCGAGTGCTGAGAGCAGCTTGGCGTGGGTGCCCTTCTTGCCCCGCACGACCGGGGCGAGCAGCTGGAAGCGGGTACCCTCGGGAAGAGCGCCGAGTTGGTCTACGATCTGCTCGATGGTCTGCGGCTCGATCGGTAGCCCGCAAATGGGACAGTAGGGCTTACCCGCCCGACCGAAGAGCAAGCGCAAATAATCGTAAATCTCGGTGACCGTGCCGACGGTCGAGCGGGGGTTGTGGGAGGTCGATTTTTGGTCGATCGAGATGGCCGGGCTCAGACCGTCGATGTGGTCCACTTCCGGCTTGTCGAGCTGGCCTAGAAACTGGCGTGCGTAGGACGAGAGCGATTCAACGTAGCGGCGCTGGCCCTCGGCAAAAATTGTGTCGAAGGCGAGGGAAGACTTACCCGAACCGGAGACGCCGGTAATCACGACCAGTTGATTGCGCGGAATCTTCAGAGAAATATTTTTGAGGTTGTGCTGGCGCGCACCCTGCACATGAATGCAATCTTGACTGGAACTGCCACTCACCATAGATACCGGTCGATTCCGTAATAGTTCACCGCGCCGAAGGCTCCTCCCTATGGTATCGCCCTCGGTTAGGGCGACAGTCTAACATTGCGAACGCCAGTCCACATAGCCTTCCGGTGCAGCCAGCCTGTAGTCTGCGTGCTCAGTGACCGGCCACGACCTGAGCCCTCTAGCGACGTACTGCAAATTCTGTAGCCACAGTCACCGACAGCGTTCGTCACTTCCGCTCAAGTAGCTTTCATGCAAGTCGTTAAATCTGCTCCGCGCTGGCTGGTCCGTGGCGACATCGATGGTTTTTTCGGGTTGGCCCTCGACAACTTCATTCAGATCCTGCTGATCGTCGGTCTGTGCTCGGGCGTGCTCGGCTTTCCCGATAGCCTGCTTTACGGGCGAGTATTGCCGGGGGTTGCCCTGAGTGTACTGGTCGGCAACGGCTTTTATAGCTGGCTTGCCTACAGACAGGGGCAACGCGAGGGGCGCGACGACATCACGGCCCTGCCTTACGGCATCAATACGATCAGCCTGTTTGCCCACGTCTTTTTAGTGATGTTGCCGGTAAAACTTGCCCTGGAGGCGGGTGGAGCGACCGGGGCCGTCGCGGCAGAAGGTGCCTGGCAGGCCGGTCTTGTCGCCTGCCTCGGCTCGGGACTGATCGAACTTGCCGGAGCGTGGTTTGCCCCGTTTCTGCGTCGGGTCGCGCCGCGTGCCGCGCTGCTCGCCACTCTGAGCGGCATCGCCCTCACTTTTATCGCCATGGGCTTCCTGTTTCGTACCTTTGCCGCTCCCGTGGTCGGCCTGCTGCCCTTCGCCATCATCCTGCTCACCTACTTCGGCGGTGTGCGCTTCGGCATTCCCGGCGGCCTACTCTCGGTGCTGCTCGGTACGGCCCTTGCCTGGGGTACTGGTTTTCTGACGTGGGACGGGGCTCGTTTTGCAGCGGCTCTCACACCCATCGGCTTTTACGCTCCCGGCTTCTGGCCTGGAGATCTCTGGAATGCTCGGGGCGCACTCTTCGAGTACGTGAGCGTCATCCTCCCCATGGGACTATTTAACCTGGTGGGCAGCCTGCAGAACCTTGAGAGCGCAGAGGCGGCGGGCGACAGCTACCCGACCGCTCCCTGTCTTGCCGTCAATGGTCTTGGCAGCGTCGTCGCCGCCATCGGCGGATCTTGCTTTCCGACCACTATCTATATCGGGCACCCCGGCTGGAAGGCACTCGGAGCCAGGGTCGGCTATTCGGTCCTGAACGGTATTGCAGTAACGTTCCTGTGTTTGAGCGGCACAGTCGCCCTGTTTGCCTACCTGGTGCCCATCGAAGCGGGGATGGCAATTGTGCTCTGGATCGGCGTCGTCATCGCTGCCCAGGCATTCACCGCCACCCCGGCAAGCCACGCCCCGGCAGTGGTCATCGGGCTGCTGCCAGGTATTGCTGGTTGGGGAGCCCTGATGGCCAAGAACGCGCTGCGTGCGGCTGGGATGGCCACTCCCACCAACCCGCTCACACCAGACCTGGTCGCAAAGTTTCGCCTATCCGACACCTATATCGACGGCGCGTTTGCGCTCGAACAGGGATTTATATTCTCAGCAATGATCCTTGCCGCCATTACTGTCTACATCATCGAACGCCAGTTCTGGCGGGCCGCTCTCTGGGCACTGGCCGCTGCGTTCTTGAGTTGGGTCGGTCTGATGCACAGCTACAAGTGGACTCTCGCCGACACGGTTATCAACTTGCAGCCGGGAGCCGCACTCAACTGGGCCATCGGGTACGGACTGTTTGCTGTTGCCCTGCTCTACGCCCATTGGCAGCGCAATACTCCAGAAAAAAAATGAGACTTGTGCCGATGCCTGCCGACACATCCGCGCGGACTCAGATTTCGGACGGTTACTGCTTTGGGCAGATGCGCTAAGCCATATGTCCCACTGTATAGTTTTGTGAGCTGGGACATAGCAACACGCTTGAAGCCGTTCAGCTCAATTTCACCCGTGTCGGGCAAGGAGAGAGAAGATGCGTATCGCTCAGGTAGCCCCTCTGTACGAGCGTGTTCCACCGCCTGGCTATGGTGGAATCGAGCTGGTTGTCGGCCTGTTGACGGATGAACTGGTGCGCCGTGGACACGAAGTAACTCTGTTCGCCTCGGGAGACTCGGTTACACTTGCCAAACTCGAATCGGTCCACGAGTGTGCTCTTCGCCTCGATAGCCGCGTCAAAGAAATCGGCATCTACGAGCTGATGATGCTCGGTCGCCTCTACCAGATGGCGGACAAGTTTGACGTTATCCACTCGCACCTGGGCTGTGCCACGCTGCCTTACGCCGGTCTGGTACGCGTTCCGACCGTACACACCCTGCACGGCATTTTTACAACCGACAACTCAAAGCTCTTCCGACAGTTTTCAGCTCAACCCTATATCAGCATCAGTGACGCCCAACGCGATTCGAGCCTCGGGCTCAACTACCAGTCCACCGTCTACAACGGCATCGACTCAAGCCTCTACCAATTTCAGGCAGAGCCCGACCAACCCGGCTATCTTGCTTTCGTGGGCCGCATCTCGCCCGAGAAAGGGCCTTTACAGGCTATCGAAGTGGCAAAGCGCACCGGCTGGACTTTAAAGATGGCGGGCAAAATCGACCCGGTAGATCGTGATTTTTACGCCGATCAGGTCAAGCCGCTCATCGACAGTGAGCAAATCCAGTACCTCGGCGAAGTGAGCCACCACGAAAAGGCAGCACTGCTGGGCGGAGCGGTCGCTACGCTCTTTCCAATTACCTGGCGCGAGCCGTTCGGCCTGGTGATGATCGAGTCGATGGCCTGCGGTACACCGGTGCTGGGGATGGCGATGGGCGCTGCTCCCGAGGTGATCGACCACGGCCGGACCGGCTTTCTGGTCAATAGCGTCGAGGAAATGGCGAGCCAGTTGAGTAAGATCGAACAGATCAGCCGTCAGGCCTGCCGGGAACACGTCATGCGCGACTTTACCGTCGAGCGCATGACCGATGGCTACGAAAACGCCTACCGGGCGGTTCTCGCGGAACGCAACGGGGCCTTGCACTCCCGTCTGTAGCTCCCATGGAACGATTTGTCGAAGCCAACGAAGAGATGAGCGGTTGGGCTTGCGTCTACACAGAAGCCCAGTCGCCCCTCCAGACGCTCAAAGAAAACGACCTGTTTCTGGTCTGCGACTCCCTCGGCAACATCCCCGGTAACTGCCGCAGCACCGGGATGGGCCTGTTTTGTGCTGACACCCGCTATTTGTCGCAGCTCGAAATGCGCCTTAACGGTCAACCGCCCGTGCTGCTCTCAGGAACAGCCGACCAGGGTTTTGCGGCAACCCTGCTGATGACCAACAGCTTTATCGATGGCCTGCCGCAAGACAGCATCGGCATCAGTCGCAATATCGTGCTCTGTGGCGGCATGTTCGAGTCGATTGCCCTCACCAACTATTCCATTGCCCCGGTCGAGGTCTCGCTGGCCTTGAGTTTCGGGTCCGACTTTTTTGACCTTTTTGAGGTGCGCGGCTATCACCGTCCCGAGCGCGGGCAGTTGCTCAGACCCGCAGAACCCCTGGCGGCGGACGAACTGGTGCTCGCCTACCGGGGTCTCGATAAGTCGATTATGGAGACGCGCATCCACTTCGAGACAGCGCCAACCAGTATCGAACTGACCACGGCAACCTGGAAGCTCACACTCAAGCCCCAGCAGGAAGTGCGCTTCGGCTATCGCCTGCAACTATTTCGCGACGATGCGCCCGCTTCCTACACCCTGCCGCCCGCGACCCTCGATCAGGCCCAGGCGGCGGCGGCCCTCGCTCAACGAAACTGGCAGACCGATATCACTCAGATCGCGGGCGACAACAGCCTGTTTAACCAGGTGCTCGCCCGGGCAACCCGCGATTTATTTTTGCTGCGCATGGTCGTGCCCGAGGGCCGGTCAATTGCGGCGGGCGTACCGTGGTTTTCGACGCTTTTTGGCCGTGACTCACTGATCACCTCCGCCCAGACGCTATTGCTCGATCCGACGATTGCCCGCGAGACCCTGCTGTTGCTCTCACACTTTCAGGGCAAGGCCAACGACGACTGGCGAGACGAAGAACCCGGCAAGATCCTCCACGAGATCCGGCGCGGCGAACTGGCCCGCTGCCAGGAAGTGCCGCATACGCCTTACTACGGCACAATCGACGCCACTCCGCTCTGGTTGATGCTGCTTGCCGATTACTACGGCTGGACCGCCGACCTTGCTCTCGTCCGTAAGCTCTGGCCGAATGCCCTTGCGGCGATGGCCTGGATTGACCGCGAGTGCAGCCTGCAGCCCCCCGCTCTTGTCGGCTATCTCGCCTACGACCGTCGTTCGGCCAAAGGACTTTCCAACCAGGGCTGGAAAGATTCGAACGACTGCATTGTGCACAGCGATGGTCGGCTTGCCGAGGGACCGATTGCACTTTGTGAAGTGCAGGGGTACGTCTACGCGAGTAAAGTCCGCCTTGCTTACCTGGCACGGGCACTGGGCGAACCTGATATCGCCGCGCGCTGGGACGCGGAGGCGGTGGACCTGCGCGAACGGTTCAACCACGACTTCTGGGTCGAGGACCAGGACTACTGCGCCCTCGCCCTCGACGGTCAGGGCGCTCAAGTAGCGGGTATTGCCTCCAACCCCGGCCACTGTCTACACGCGGGCATCTTGACCCACGACCACCAGCGCGCCGTCGCCGAGCGGCTCAGTGCCCCGGATTTGTTCTCTGGCTGGGGTATCCGTACCCTCCACAGCCTTTCTCCCGCCTTCAACCCGATTGGCTACCACACAGGCTCGGTCTGGCCCCACGACAACTCGCTCATTGCCCTTGGCCTGCGCTCGGTTGGGGCGGTCGAGCAGATGGTGGAAATTGGCTCGGTCCTCTTCGAGGTTGCTCAAAACCAGCCCTATTTCCGTCTGCCGGAGCTATTTTGCGGTTTTGCCCGCAGCGAAAGAAACAACCTGCTTGCCAGCTACCCGGTTGCCTGCTCACCCCAGGCCTGGGCGGCGGGCAGCCTTTTTCAGGTACTCCAGGCGATGGTCAACCTCGTGCCTGACGCACCGAGCAACTGCCTCAGGATTATTGACCCGGTCCTGCCGGAGTGGCTGGAGTGGCTGGAATTTAAGAACCTGCGGGTCGGGACGTCGGTGCTCGACTTGCGATTCGAAAATTCGGGCAGCGCCACGACCTGCCGCGTCACCAATAAGCGCGGCAACCTGCGGGTGATCGTCGAAGCCTGAAGCACTTCTGCCGGTAGTTATCCCTGGCCCCGCCGGACAAACTAGAGGATTCAGGGTAATCTTTAGAGTGCGTCTAGACCTATGCATCTCAGCTAGATTTCGATTACTCAGTTGGAGAATGAAGAAAATGAATCGGTCATGGCCCTTCAGCATTGGAATTGCTTTTGTGCTGTCGGCATCCGCTCCCCAGGGTCTGCTGCTTGCCCAGACGCCAAGCTTGCAGCAACTTTTCAAAGAGGGCTACGAGCTGCAAAACAAACAGAATTACCCGAAAGCCCTGCAAACCTGGGACCAGATTCTTCAGCAGTATCCCAACGAAGTGGCCGCCTACGTCAATCGTGCTCTCACGCGCTACTACCTGAACGACCTGCGCGGTGCCGTCGATGATTTGAGCGTAGCCATCTCCAAAAAAGCAGATTATGTCGATGCCTACTATAACCGGGCGACCATCCTCAACTCGCTCAAAGAATATGGACCGGCGCTCGCCGACTACGATAAATATCTAAGCCTGGCTCCCCAAGAGGCCGACAAGACTCAGGTGCGCAAGATTGCCGACGGCCTGCGCAAGCGTCTCGCGGAGCAAGCTCCGGTGGCGAGCAACCCGACTCCGGTGGCGAGTAACCCGACTCCGGCCCCGACGCAGCCGGCGTCCAACACGGCCCCCGCGACTCCGCCCACGGCGGCTCCAACCGCCCCCAACCCGTCACAGCCCCCGGTTTCCATCTTGCCGGCCGCCACCACCCCGACCGAGTTGCCCGAGGGCGTCGTATCGATCGGCAAAATCAGCGGCTACGATGCCACGACCGAGGACTTGCTGCTCGGACTCAAGTTGAGTGTCCAGCGCAAGTTGCTGACGACCAGCAACCCGACTTATAAGCAGGGACAAAACTTCATCGTCAACATGAAGCGCGGCTCGACCGTCGATCAGTCCCTGCGCAAGTCCGGGCTCGCCAAGCAGTCGATGATCCGGCTTGCCTGGCGCGGTGCCGCCTGGCGCACTTACAAAGTCTTTATTCAGTAGTAGCTGTCAGCTTTGCTCAGAGCGGGCGTGGCTTACCCGGTGCGACCGCACAACTGGAACCCATCATGATGAGTGCCCGTATCAGCGAAGACTAGCAAGGAGTTGTAGATGATTGATCGTGAGGCGCGAAACAGGCTAGCTGAACTTACTCGTCACCTTGTAGCTGGCATCATAACCAACGACGACTTTGGCGATGAAGCGCCCTACAGCCGCGAAGATCCGGCCATTCAAGAGGTGTTCTTCTATGGTCCGTATTGTCTCTACAGCGATTATTTTTGCTCCTACCGCCTCACTGGCAGGCACGCCCTCTCCCAACCTGTACGACGCGAAGCGGCAAGGTGGGTCCTGTTTTTGAAGTCGAACCTGGAGTACGAGTGGCCCCGTGAGCCGCACTGGAGCTTCTGCCTATGGGTTTTAGCAAACATTTTGACCTTAAACCTGGCAGGTTTTGTTTTAGCGCCGTTACGTTACAAACGATTTGCTCAATCTGGAGATATCGAGGTCTGGCCCTTCCTACGCAGGTCCGATTTTGAGGAAGCGTTGTCTCGGCCTTGTTATTTGAAGGAGCAACACAAGTAATATGCGGAGGCCAAGTGTACGAGCCACTGCTTGACACTAGAGCGAACAAGTTATGCAGGTATCGGGTCCGCACGACTCACCTGAAAAACTCCGGAACGTGGAAGGAGTATGAGGGATCTATCCCATCTCCGAGATGCAACTCTATTAATGCGTGTTCATTTTGCCGCAGCGCCGTGAGTTGAGAAATTAGAGTGAAAACGCACCACCTCGTTCTAGCGCACGCTGGTATGCCGGACGCTCATGGATGCGATTGAGGAAGGCAATCAGGTTTGGATAGCTCACATCTAGACCTGCTCGCGCCGCTGCCGCTTCGAGTGGAAAGCTTATCTGGATATCGGCCGCTGTGAACTCGTTGCCAACGAACCACAGACTTTTTCCAAGTTCTGCTTCCAGATAACTCAGGTGCCCTGCAATTTGGGGCTCGATGAACGTACTCTTGACGCGGCTTGCGATGAGCTGAGCAAACGGCCGCATAAAAAACGGCATTTCCCCTGTTTCAACCCGATCGAAAACCAGTTTCAACAGCAGTGGGGGCATGGCCGAGCCCTCTGCGTAATGCAACCAGTAGGTATGGCGCAGCCGCTCCGGTGTGCCGGCAGGAGGCGCAAGTCGGCCATTGCCGTAGCGTTCGATCAGGTATTCGATAATCGCCCCAGACTCTGCCAGGGTGAGCGTTCCATCGGTAATCACAGGCGACTTGCCAAGCGGATGCACCTTGCGCAGTGACTCCGGGGCCAGCATGGTCTGGGGATCGCGCTCATAACGGGTGACTTCATACGCTAGTTCGAGTTCTTCGAGTAGCCAGAGTACGCGCTGGGAGCGGGAATTGTTCAAATGGTGCACGGTAATCATGCGGTTGAAACCCTGTTGGTTGTGCACTGAGCCTATATAGAGCCGGAGGCGTGGGCACGAAAGACCTGTAGGCAGCTTAGCTGACCGGACAACGCCTCGCCTTGCTGAGTGTTCATACAGTTGAGGTAATGATCTAGATGGAATCACAACCTGACAAATCGTCGGCGTTGGCAAGCGCAGGATTCGAGGATGTCCTTCGCTTCTGGTTTCCCCCAGGCGATGGCCAACCGGTGACCGGGCGACAGTTCCGATGGTGGATGGGCGGGGGGGCGGATGCTGAGATCATTGCCCGGTTTCCGCCTCTGCTTGAGCGCGCCAAACGCGGTGAACTGGCAGAGTGGTCCGGCAGTCCACGGTCTCGACTCGCGCTCATCATCGTCCTGGACCAGTTTTCGCGCACTATCCATCGCGGAACGGCTCAAGCGTTCGCACAGGATCCATTTGCGCTCAGCCTGGCACTGGAAGGCATCCGCACCGGGCACTACGCAGCACTCGCAACACCCTGGGAGAAGACGTTTTTTTTCTTACCACTCGGGCATTGCGAGGACCTTGCACTCCAGCAAGTGATGGTTCAGCTTGCCGAAGCACTCGTACACGAAGCAACCCCGGAGCTTCGCGAGGTGCTTGAGTTCTCAGCTTCCCAGGCCCGTGGGCATCGAGACGTGATCGCGTGTTTCGGCCGCCACCCTCACCGCAACGCAGTTCTGGGGCGCGAGTCCACACCGGCAGAGCTGGAGCACCTGGCGAGCGGCAGGCTTATTCACACCCGTTCGATGGAAGATTGGCAGAAAACAAAGAGCGAGCAGACTTCAGCTTGAAATTTCACGAACGATTGTCAAAGTTACAAATCGAAGTCGGTGACTGCCCCGAGGCTGCTGCTGGTCACCAGGCGCGCGTACTTGGCGAGCACCCCGCGCGTGTAGCGGGGTGGTGGAGCAATCCAGGCTGCGCGGCGGGTGGCAAGCTGTGCGTCGTCTACATGTAACTCGATGCGCCGGTTGGGAGCGTCGATTGTAATGAGGTCGCCGGGCTTCACGAGGGCGATGGTGCCGCCGACGTAAGCTTCCGGTGCTACGTGGCCGACTACAAAGCCGTAAGTGCCACCTGAGAAGCGGCCGTCAGTGATCAGTGCGACCGAGTCGCCGAGGCCCGCGCCGATGATGGCGGAGGTGGGGGAGAGCATTTCGCGCATACCGGGACCGCCCTTCGGTCCTTCGTAGCGAATCACCAGTACGTCGCCCGCCACAATCTGACCGGCGAGAATTGCTGCCATGCAGTCTTCTTCCGATTCAAAGACGCGGGCTGGGCCAGTGATCGAAGGCCGCTTGACGCCAGTAATTTTGGCCACGGCCCCTTCGCTTGCCAGGTTCCCTTTCAAGATTGCCAGGTGCCCTTGCGGGTAGAGCGGCTTGTCCCAGGGCCGGATCACGGACTGCTCAGGGTCGGGTTGTGACGGGACCGATTCGAGCACTGCCGCCACTGTCTTGCCGGTGATGGTCAACGCTTCGCCGTGCAGCAGGCCGCGGTCGAGCAGCATCTTCATCACCTGGGGGATGCCGCCCGCCCGGTGCAGGTCGGTTGCCACAAAGCGTCCGCTCGGCTTGAGGTCGCACAGGACCGGTACGGTCGCGCGAATTGCTTCAAAGTCGTCGATTGTGAGCGGCACCTGGGCGCAATGGGCGATGGCAAGCAGGTGCAAAACGGCGTTCGTCGAGCCGCCGACTGCCATGATCACGGCGATTGCGTTCTCGAAGGCTTCGCGAGTCAGAATCTGCCGAGGCAAAATCTGGTCGCGGATCGCCTCCACCAGCACTTTTGCCGATAGCTCCGCGCTATCAGCTTTTTCCTCGTCCTCGGCCGCCATCGTCGAGGAGTAAGGCAGGCTCAGCCCCAGGGCCTCGATTGCCGAGGACATCGTGTTGGCAGTAAACATGCCACCGCACGACCCTGCTCCCGGACAGGCGCGCCGCTCGACTTCAAGCAACGCTTCGTGGTCGATTTTACCGGCGCTATATTCACCCACCGCTTCGAAGGCGCTCACGATCGTCAGGTCGCGTCCCTGGTATTGGCCGGGCTTGATCGTGCCACCGTAGACAAAAATTGCCGGAATATTAAGCCGAGCAATTGCCATCAAAGCGCCGGGCATATTTTTGTCGCAACCGCCGACAGCAAGCACACCGTCAAGACTCTGGCCATTGCAGACCGTCTCGATGGCATCGGCGATCACCTCGCGCGAGACGAGCGAATACTTCATGCCCTCGGTACCCATCGAGATGCCGTCCGAAATCGTGATCGTCCCAAACAACTGCGGCATCGCTCCGGCTGTGCGCAGGCTCGCCTCGGCGCGTAGAGCCAGGTCGTTCAGGCCCATGTTGCAGGGGGTAATCGTGCTGTAGCCGTTGGCAATCCCAACGATCGGCCGTTCGAAGTCGGCATCCCCAAAACCGACCGCCCGCAACATCGCGCGGTTGGGAGAGCGCTGCACTCCCTGGGTGACGATCCGGCTACGGAGGTTCGAGGACATTCCTGTTTCCTTTTTAGACACAGCATGGCTACCAAGATCGGTCTGGCCCGACCGGAGTTTGAATGTCGCACAAATGAAGCCGACGTGCAACCGTAAAAACAGCTACAAACCAGGGAGTACATGATATTCAGCAGTCCTGGACCACCAACACTCCAGAAGGCTGACCGCTACCCGCCTGGCGGAGTACAACCCTGGATAGATTTTGTAATATTTCTATCGTTTTTCCTACCTGGTCGGTGGGCATCCTGGAGAGATACCGGCTTGACTGGTACTAGTAGAGTCCAGGTAAAGCAATGCAAGCACTAACTTACCAACAGCCAGGGAGACGTTCGCCGCACTCGATTCCTGGCCCTGGAGACGCTCTAACCCGCCTGCTCAAAAAAGCCGCGCAACGCGGTTGGCGCTGCGCTGTGATCGATGGACATTCATCGGCAAAAAGTGGGCTTGTCCCCAGTGCAGGCGAGCCTTTGACACTAAGGCGCTCCGGCCGCCACTGGCGAGTGGGAGTCGATAGTGTGAGTGGCGGACTGCTGAGCCTTGAAATGCTGATTAGAAGTCGGCGCTTCGACCTGATTATCCTGGATGAACTGCCTTGTTCGCTGGCCCGAGTGCGCGACTGGCTCGCTCAGACACCGGGTAGCGGTCGGGTGCTCTGGCTTAGAGAAGACACAGCTGTGCTGTTGAACGAAGTCCAGACGCGCCAGTCTCCATGGTTGCGTTGGCTCGACCGCATCGCTCCCAGGCTGGACCGGATGCTGCAGTTTGTAGACAGTTGGGGTTAAGTGCTCCGAGACCGACATCGCCTCAGTAAAGCAATGTTCCTCAAAAGATAAGTCAGGATAAAGGGGACCAGGGCAGCATCAGTACCCCTTTTATAGGGTTGACACTTACTGAGTATTAGCTGGTTTACCCAATACTCAGGACAGTATTCAGGCTTGTGAACTCCTCAAGGTATGCTTGTCGAGACAATCGAAAGCTCCTGTTTGAGGTTTATGACGAGTAACGATCAGTCGTGGTGCGACCTGACCGGTGCCTTCCAGCTTGGTGAACCCCAATACGTCACAAAGCTCCAGGTTGGGCAAATCCAACAAACCTGGCGGCTGGTGACTGCAACAAGCACGTATATCTGTCAGAAACTGCACCCGGCCTTCGCCAGGGAAGTGACCGAGGACGCCCAGGTTGTCAGCACCTATCTATGCCGACAGGGCTTCTGTGTTCCGCAATATCTGACCACGAGCCAGGGCGAATTACACCTGGAACACGAAGGACTCTGGCGGGTGATGACCTGCCTGCCGGGTGTCTCGCACCGCACGGCCCCTGACCTGGGTTACCTGGCGCAAGCTGGATATGCGGCCGGACAGTTGCACCAACTGCTCTCGCAGTTCGAGCATTGTTTCCGGTTTCAATTGCCCCACTTTCACGATACGGTGCACATCTGGCAGAAGCTTCAAGTACAGTCCGATGCTCCACGGGTACAAAAAGAGGTAGCGTTCTTTCTTGCAACGATACCAGCGCTTTTACTCCCCGCAGATTTGCCACATCAGGTTATTCATGGCGATTTGAAGTTGACCAACTTCCTGTTCGACTCAGCTGGAAAAGTGACAGGTGTAGTGGATCTCGACACTTTTATGTACCACAGTCTTTACGTCGAACTCGGCGATGCATTGCGCTCCTGGTGTTCGCTTGGAGAGACTTTTAGTTTGCCGGCTCTGCAGGCGAGCCTGTCTGGATATGGACGATCCGGCGGGTTGGTGAAATTAGAAAGTGAGTACCTGGTCAGGGCCATCAAGCTCATCACGCTCGAACTGGGTATGCGCTATTTACAAGATTATTTCGACGACTGTTACTTCCAGTGGGATTCGAGCCTTTATCCCGATCGCAGGACTCACAACCTGGCCCGTTGCCGTCGGCAGATTGCCATCTATCAAGATATCCGACTGAAAGAGCGCGAACTAACCGGGCTGGTTGGCAATCTGTACACGGTGCGTAGCCGCGCTGAAATTCGGCTTTGAACGCTATCAAAGCGCGTTAGCGAATATCCGCGTAGAAGCGTTTGAGATAAGCCGGGGAAACTCCGAATCCCCACAAAAATCCGATGTAGACGTAGAGCCAGGTCGCTTTTAACGGACCCCACCTGGCCACGCGGCGGTCAGAACTCTGGACAATGCGGTTGACCTGCCGAATGCGGCCCTTTTTTACCAGCTTGATGCACAGGTCTGCTTCTTCAAGGATGGGCATCTCGACGTTGAAACCGCCGCAGTCCCAGAAGTCGGCCCGGCGGCAGAAGATCACCTGGTCGCCAAATAGCAGGCGCAGACCTTTAAAAAACAGGTACGGCTTAAATAAAAGCGGAGCGTAGTAAGTTTTGAGGTAGTTGTGGAGCGAAATACCCCAGCGGGTGATGGCCGGACCCGTCATCAGTGAAATGAAGCCGCCACCGGAGACGCGTCGGTCCGCCAGAGTACGCTCGACTACCTCGATACAGTCGTCGGGAACCAGGGTGTCGGCGTGCAAGAAGACCAGCACTTCGCCGGTAGCCGCCTCGGCGCCTCGATTCATCTGCCTGGCCCGCCCACGCTCGGCAATTTCGATCAGTTGCACTCCCGCCTCCCGGGCAATCTCGGTCGTTGCATCGCTACTGCCGCAATCGACCACGATTATTTCAAAGGCCGGAGGGTCAAGAAGGCTTAGATGGCGCAACGTGCGTCCCAGACAGGTCGCCTCGTTCAGGGTTGGAATCACGATCGAGACAGCACTCACAGGTCAAGACTTCGGCCGAAAAGCCTTGATCACCTCGGGGTCGCATTCGAGGTACGGTCCGCCGATCAGGTCGATACAGTAAGGGACCGCCGGGAAGACTGCTTCCAGGCACTCGCGAATCGATTTCGGTTTGCCTGGCAGGTTGATGATGAGGCCCTTGCCGCGAACGCCCGCTGTCTGCCGGGAGAGGATTGCCGTGGGCACGTACTGTAGGGAGACCGCCCGCATCAGTTCGCCGAAGCCCGGCAGCAGCTTGTCACAGACGGCCTCAGTCGCCTCGGGGGTGACATCTCGTGGGGCAGGCCCCGTGCCGCCCGTAGTCACCACCAGGCAGCAGCCGGCTTTGTCGATTAACTCTTTAAGGGTCGATTCGATATTGGGACAGTCGTCGGGGATCAGGCGGTAGTCGCTTTCCCAGGGGCTGAGCAAGAAGCTCTGCAGGGTCTCGATGATGGCCGGGCCGGAGATGTCCTCGTAGAGACCGGCGCTCGCCCGGTCGGAGGCAGTGACGATGCCGATCTTGATCGTGCTCATACGCCGCTCGCGTGACAAAATCACCCCCACTCTAAACGGCAGAACCGCCCGTATCCGAGAAGAGGCTATAGGCAGCGGTCGTGTTCCACCTGCGCGATACCATAAGAGTGAAGTCGAGGTGCATGGCCGATGGACCGCCCGCTACTTTACGACCCCTTTGCTCCGCCCGCCGACCGGATTGTCGTTCCGCCCCGTCCCTGGCTCAGTCTGGCCGTGGTCGCACTCGGAATTCTGGCAACCCAGTGGCTCCTGGGTATCGGTGTGGCCCTGATCATCTTTGGGCTTTTTCTTGGATTCCAGACGGCGACGGTGCGGATTGCTTTTGCTGGAGAGGACTTTGAAGTCTGGCAGTATGGGCGGCGAGTCGTGGCTTTTCCATACCGCGAGTGGGTGAAGTGGCAGCTTTTCTGGCCCTCGGTGCCGATTCTGTTTTATTTTCGCGAGGTCTACAGCCCCCACTTCATCCCGATGCTTTTCTGTCATCGCAGCCTGCTTGAAAACCTCGACAAATTTATTCCCAGGCAGGCGCGCTGATGCAATGGCTGGGCTACTTCGGCCTATTGGTGCTCAGTTACCTGCTGGGCTCGCTGCCGAGTGGTTATCTGGCCGGGCGCTGGCTCAAAGGCGTCGATATTCGGGACTTCGGTTCCGGGTCGATGGGTGCCACCAACGTCTTGCGCACCCTCGGTAAAGGCCCGGCTGCTGTCGTCTTTGCAATCGACGTCTTGAAAGGAACCCTGGTCATCGTGCTCGCTCGTACCGTCACCACCGGCGATGAGCAGTCGGCCTGGGTCGTATTGCTTGCCGGGTTGCTTGCCATTCTCGGTCACAGCCGACCGGTCTGGCTCGCCTTCCGGGGCGGTAAATCGGTAGCAGTCAGCATCGGTCTGTTGCTCGGCATGCAGTGGCAGGTTGCCCTAGCAGTCGCCGCCGTCTGGGGACTCTGCTTTGCCGCCACGCGCATCGTCTCCCTGGGATCGGTCTGCGGCGCTATTGCAACCCCGATCTTTTTCTATCTGTGGGGCGCACCGCTCCCTTTCACGCTTTTTGGCCTGTTAGGCGGCACCTACGTGGTCTGGCTTCACCGCAGCAATATCGCCCGTCTGCGCAAAGGTACCGAGCCCAGGGTCGGCTCGGCAGGTTGAAGATGTGGTACTCAACTCCTACTGGAGTCACTGATCGGTTCGCGACTCAGAAACTGGTCTACGTGCTGCAGGAGCAGGGGTGCTCAACTCCTACCGGAGTCACTGATCGGTTTGCTTTGTTGTTGCGGGAATCCTGGTTCTCGGTTTCGTGTGCTCAACTCCTACCGGAGTCACTGATCGGTTCGCCCCTGCTGGTTGCCCTTGTGGGTACAGCCCTCGGGAAGTGCTCAACTCATACCGGAGTCACTGATCGGTTCGCCAGTCTTCAAGAATCGCACCTGTGCCGCAGCCTTGGTGCTCAACTCCTACCGGAGTCACTGATTAGTTCACCAGAACGCAAGCACTGACACTTAGTGACCTACGAGTGCTCAACTCCCACCGGAGTCACTGATTGGTTCATACTTGTGCTCGTAAGGAATCACCTGCCCGCTGCGGGTGCGCAGAGCATCGAGCCGACCGCGCAGGCCGAGGCTCTCGCTTTCAAGCCAGAGTTCTTCCCAGGTGCCTTCTTCTAGTTTTTCGAGTTCGACGTGCAGGCGGCGACCGGCGTAGACCGCCTCGTCCGCCACGCGCAATCCCTCGACCTCCTCGAAGTAAAACAGCCGGGGACAGTAAGCGAGCGCGTGCAGGACAGAGACACGAATGGTCTCTTCTTCTAGATCGGGGGGAAGTTCAGGTGAAAATACGGTGATAAATCTCCAGATGGAAGGGGGGCAGGGCAAGCTTTTCAGCTCGCCCCACATCGCCTGACGGCATCACAGATTCATCAAAAACTTTTATTCGGTTTTCAAGGTACAGAAGCTTGATAAGACTGGTCTGGATCTTCAGATCTCAGCCTGCTCGAACACCTGGTCGGGCGAGAGCTGGAGTCCGCCTAGGAAATCAATCTCGATGGGCATCGCTGATCGATAAGTCCGAGCATCGCCCGCACGAAACACAGTGATTGTTCGCGCTTCGGCATCGACGACCCAGACCTGTGACAGACCGGCATCGAGATAGTCAGCCGCTTTCGCCGCGAATTCATTGAGGGTCTGTCCAGGTGAGAGTATCTCAATGGCCAACTCAGGTGCTACAGGGCAGGCTTCATCAAGTCGCCAGTCCGCCGATAGCCGCTCGTAGGATACATAAACGATGTCAGGTGCTGGTACCCAGTCCTGGCCTCGACGTTTTAAGAGCAAAGACCACCCCAGTAAGGTTCGGCCTTTGTCTCTGTAATTTCGGCTGAGTAACTCTAACAAGGCTCCCCGCGTAGAAGCATGAAAGAAGCAAGGTGTCGCTTTCAAGACGACCTCACCATCAATCAGTTCACTCCGCCTGTTTGCTTCCGAAGAGTTTAAGAACTGCTGGAGTGTGCGTTTTGGTCTTGTCGATTCAAACATGACGACTCACAAAATAGCTGGTGCATCGATCTGTGTCCAGGCAGCTCCTGGCGGTTCCCAGACATCCGAAGCATCATGCACCGAATATCTACGCCAGCGCGTCCCCCGTGAGCCGACATGGTCAACCCAGACGGGCAGCGTGAGTAGACCGTCGTCATCTTGAACAATCCACTGTAGAGAAGTCCCTCCATTCGGCGATAGAAGCTCGACGGAATTAACCAGGTCGCGGCTCTCTCCGAGGCAAAGTCCACCGAAACGCTCCACTGTGGCAGGTGAGGCGAAAGCAAGTTGAAGACGCTCGGGCAAAGTGGGTCGCGAAGCCTGGCTATCGGCTGTTATCCAGACTGCCAGGCGAATGTCGGTGAGCAACTCTTGATAATCGGGTCGGGCATTGCTCGGCTCGGCCAGTTCTTTTTTCTTAAAGCGGCGAAACGTGCGGATGACCGTTGATTTCTCCGGTTGGCTCAGCATGCCAACGGCCAAACGTGTCCCCAGGTGCCGATAGCGATCAGTCTCGCCGACCAGTGAGAGCAACATGCCGTAAAGAGTCGAGGGCGGGGGCACCGGATACGTCTCTGCATACTCCCGCGCACGCGACTGCCTGAAGCAGGCAATCGGAACTTCTATAGAAATAGCGATCACGACACCAGTTCCGGTAGTTTGAATCCGAGGTTTTGGGCGATGCGCTCCTTCAATTCGACCACTGCTGCCTTGACGCCGTCTTTGACCGTCACACCCATGTCTTTAAGCAGTGCGCCGTCGGGTGTCCCCGAGATTGCTCCGGCTATCCACAGTTCGGCCGGATCGATGTCTTTGACCTTGACCCGGCGCACAAGCTCCGGGACCGATACTTCCCCGGCAGAATTCTCCTCGAAGCAGTAGAGCAACCGGGGTGAAAAGTCATGAGTCCAGCGCAGCACCAGGCTCTCGGGTGCGAAATCGTACAAGAAGCGTGAATGGTTACCCGCTACTTCACCCAGCGCGACCAGGCCGTCGAGTACAGGGAGTACGCGAGATTTATCGGTCAAGCGCTCCGGGGTGAGCGCAAAACCGTATTGATAGCGCGTAGCATGAACCTCCGTACCGTAGAGAGAAGTCCGGCCCTTCTGTCCGCTGGCCGCGTTAAAAGTCACATCACCGGAGTAAGGGATCGTCGAAACTGCCCGCGTCACCTCCAGCACCCCTCGCCTGGCAGTCGTAGTACCTTTGGCCTTTGGACCCTTGCCTTTGGGTTGGTCTGAGGCTTCCTCCTTCGCACCCTCTGCCTTCATGAAGCCCAATACGTCATCGTCAATGTAAACTCCGTCATCGAACGAAGACTGCCAGACGTTGTTGTTCTCCGAATCACTCCACTGCCGGTTCACCTTCAGACCATTACCGACCGTCTGCCAGTGGTAGCGCAAAGCCCAACGAATCGCTTCGGCAGATACAGTCGTATGCACCTCACCCTTCCAGAGCAATTTCTGCAAAGTCGTGATGTTGCCTTCGTTCTCTCCCCGGTTGTTGGCAGCGGGACCATAGCCTGTCAAAACAGCGCCAAATAAATGCCAGCTCATTCTTCGGTCTCCTCTTCAGTTTCGGTTGTTTCTGCTTGGACTTGACTCGCGGGCGGTTTGTAACTTGCCAGGGCCAAAAGCGCCAGATCCTTAGCTGTTTTCCACTTCCGCTCGTCATTGATGAGTGCGATCATGCCGGGCCAGTGCTTCTGCAACGTGGGAACAGAGCCGGCCCGAGACCAGAAATCGGTGATGAATTCTCGAAACGTTTCGGCATTCTTGCAGCGCAGAATGCCGGTTCTCATACCCTCTGTCAGCCGGTCGTAGTTGGGCTTCTCCCGCCGCTTTGCCGCCTCTGCTTTTAATTTGCCTCCGCGCATGAGCAGAGCCTCGTGACAGGCAGTGACAAAGAGCTTCTCCACCTCGTCGTTCCACGCTGCATTTTGTACCATTCGATTCAGGTCACTCCGTTCGTAAGTAATTTTTTTGAATAGTTCGCTGTTGTTGATGTAGCGGGCAAAATCCGCGTACCAGGGTTTACTGGCAGCCAAATTCTCAGCAATAATTTCGCGGGCAAAGCTTGGTACGACGAATCCTCCTTCTTTAGTCGTGATAGTCCGGGCTTCAAAAAAACGGCAGGCGAGCTGATAGATTTCGCTCGCTTTTTCGGTGGCCTCAACTACGTGTAGAGCCGTCCTGGACTTCTGCTGGGATGACCAGGCGACGGTTCCCAGGGTCAAGACCTGGCAGCGCTCTGCCTGACTCTTGCGGATCATCTCGATCGTCTTCGCGTGGGTGAGGAATTTCAGTCCCGCATCCCCCAGGTTGGAGGCGTGAAACTCCTTATACCCGAGGCCCCTGAGCTGCAGCCGCCGTCGGGCATAGCGGTCTAGATCGCTTACCTCCGGTACAACCAGGGCGTATTGAGCACGCTTATCACGCAGGGTCGAGCGCAACACAAAATACTGACAGGCAACCAGGGCGAACAGCAGCACAAAGGCGTTTTGAGGCGCTTCTTCAAAACCTGTCTGGCTGCTGAAGGCAACGTGCCGGACGACAGCACCGGGGTTAAGCCAACCGGCCACGCTGATTGGCTCAGAGAGCAAGTGACCGCGGGCATCACAGAGGTCTTTTGCAAAACCCTGGTGGGCATAGGATGCCAGCGCCTGGTATTTAACAACGATTTCCGGTCCGTCATCTTCGATTTGAAAAGACTGAGACTGAATACCGATTGCTTTGTATGTACTAGGGTGCTGCAGAAACGTGCCTCGGATGCCCTGATGCACAGTGACCTGGGTAGGTAGGTCCATGCTGTCGGGGACGAGGCCGCTCAGGGCAATCAGTCCAGTCTTCTTATCGATCTGAAATGATTGCCGCAGCAGCCAGTCGAGCGCTTCCATGTCCGTGCAGTCCCAATACAACCGGACACTGCGAGACAGTAGCTCCCAGCGCAACCCCGCCGGTCGTTCACTCTGGTCTTCCAGGCTCTTGAGGCTCATATAGAGTCCGACAAGACCGGCGCGATGCAGCAGGGTCATACTCGGATCGCCCAGGTGCAGTTCGATCTTGGGCGCGATGGCCGTGGTACTCACTTGCATGATTTCGCTCCCGTCTGTGAGCAGTATTCGACCGCACCGGTCGGGGCGACGAGGTAGACTCCCTCGCGCTCCCAGTCTCTGTAGTGATTGGGCAAGGTGATCGGCACCGTCCAGCGCTGAGCTTCCAGACTAAAGTGCTTACCGGAGCGGCGTGCAGCTTTGCGAATTTCAGCCAAATCCTGTTCCAGCAGTACGGTGAGCGTATGGCCAGCGTTGCGTAGAGGACCGGGGAAAGATCGCCAGTTGCCGTCCAGCCAGTTGGAACTGACTGCCTTTGGCGTTGAGGAACTGAGTTGGGCTGCCGCCGTGGCGAGATTTTCCTGGGAAATGTCCAGATCCGGCAGCAGTGCCAGCAGTTGCTCACCGCTCACAATCTCCTCCTCGTAAGGGTATTTTTCTGTCCAGGGATAAATAAGAGCGTTGCAGATTTCCCCGTAGGCCAGACGCACATTACCACCAGCCTCCTCCAGCACTTTGCGGTTCAACCGTCCGAGCCTCTGAACCAGAGCGGCAGCCGGGGCCATTGCCGTAACGAGCAAAAATGCGCTCAGGTCCAGCGACATCTCACAGACCTGGGTAGTGACGGCGAAGACCGGACCATTTAAGCCGAACGCTTTCACGACGCCCTGGTGTTTTTTCACCCGGTCTGCGTAGCGATAGCGGCTGTGGTAAATGAGCGGTTCGACGTTGAAGCGCTTCAATCTACGTGCCGCCTCATCGTAGATCTCGACGCAAGCCCCAACGGTATTGGTCACCCAGAGCACTTTTTGCTGTCTTGACAGTGTTGCTTCGACTTGAGCCCACGCATCCGTAGGAGCCTTGATCTGCTGGATCCGATAACGGGGCAGTATCTCCAGTGCCTGTGGACCGGGAATGGTCGTCAATGACTCGCCCAGTTCGCTCACTACCTGCCGAATTGCTCCCAATTGTCCCTCAGTAAAAGAAGCACTCATCAGCAGAATGGGAGCGCCCCGGAAAGTTTTCAAAAACCGCAAAAGCGCTCCGAATAACCGCTCGTCGTAGGCATGTACCTCGTCGAAGACAAAGGCCGACTGGCAGAGGGCAGGCCAGGAGTAGAGCGGTTTACGGTTGTTCTGGATCAGCCCCAGGACCGTATCGACCGTACAGACAATCAGTTTGGCCTGCCAGGCGTCGAACGCCGTGAGCCGGGCATCGATCCGCTCGGCGTCCTCGTTGTCGTCGCTGTTCTTCTCTCGTTGTGCCTCGTTCGAGAACAGGACATTTTCCAAATCAATAGAGGCCCTTGAGTGCATCAGACGCGCTTCTGCGGGTGTGCCGCCCGCGTAATCGATAAACCCTTGAGAAGCCGTGCCGGTTGTGGGGTAACCAAAGAAGAGCTTGCGCCCGATAGCGTACTTGAGACCCCAGGCGTAAGCGCCGACAGTCTTTCCCGTACCGCAACCGGCCTGAACGAGGGTGATTCGGGTTGCAGAAGCGGCGATCTGCTTCTGGAATTCCCGTAGAGAATGCTGACCAAGACTTTGATCGATGAGCGCCTGGATTTCTGCTCCGTCGAGTACGAGGTTGAGGGCCTGCTTCATCCAGTCTTCCAGCCGGTACTGGGTGTTTGGTAGAGCCGAACCGGCAATATCGGCAGTGAGCACGGTTGCCTTTACAGCCGCGACGAAGCGCCGGGTCTCCTCGTCCAGGTCTTCTTCAAAATCCAAAAATTCTTCGTGCAGCCGGTCAATCGCCTCTTCGAGCGCGCCGACTTTCCATTCTTCCTCGGGAACAATCGGCAAAGTCTTCGGAAGACTCAGGTAGCGCGAGTCCGTTCCCATTTTGAGTAGAGCGGTGAAGTGGGGGTGACCGGTGTAGATCCGCAATGTCACACCACTACCCGGTGTAGGTTCTGCGATCTCGTCTGTCTGACGACCTTTTTTGCCGCCGAGTTTGAGGTGATGACCCATAGCAGCCCACAAAGCTACCTGATAGTCAGCCTGCGGGCACTGTTCGAGCCATGCCCGAAAGCTCGGTACTTGCGAGGCGAGTATGCCGCTGAGCACTTCGTGGCGAAACATCTGCCTTTCTTTGAGTTCGTCTTTCCAGAACTTCCAGAATCTCTGCTGGCTCTTTTTCTCTTTGTCACTTTTGCAGGTAGATAGAGCTTTCAAACGAACCATCACCTGAAAGTGTTCGTTCGCCTTGCCCCAGTCGTGCAAGTACGCACCGAGCCGGACGGTGGCGGTAAAACGCTGCAACTCCGAGGCAGGTAAGCCCATCTGAGCCAATATCGTCGGCCCCAACTGATCGATAAGCACGCTCGCGGCCCGCATCACAGCCCCGATGTGACCAGTAAACATCCCTGCTGACCGGCCATATTTTCCAGTCGGGAGAGACTTTGCCAGGAGGTATTTGAAGGGGATAGCCATTAGAGGCTGTCCTTTGCTGGCACGAACAGCCCACAGCCCATCCGTCGCCGCCCACCGATGCCTTCGGCCTGAAGTTTCAGCGAATCCTCGTCGCTCAAGCCCGAGACGTAAACCCCATAGCCCGTAATCGTCCTATCTTTGATACGCAGCACACGGCGGGCGAAGGGATCTACTGGCGCTTCCCCACTGGCTTTCTCCAGGCTGACTTCGCCAGTAACGCCAAGCGCTTCGACCTGACGCTTCACGCCTTCGAGAAACGATTGCGATTCGGCCGACTGCCCTTCGGAACCGGCCAACTTAAGCACCACCAGTCGCGCCCAGAGCCGCGTACCGGGTTCAAGCATACGGATATGTGGAATACCGAGCCGCAGGGTGTGCTTGCCGATTACAAGCTGTTTTCCGGCAAGCGGATAGACGACCGGCACTTTGTCCACGGGCAGGCGCAGCCGCAACTTTGGCTCGGGCAGCAGGAGGATCGCCCCTTTGCCGTCCTTAAATCCCGGCAGTGTGTGAACACCGAGCCATTTGGCCTCATGTATTTCAGGAACACTTGCAGACAAGGCACTGTACAGGGGGTAACCGTGGTCTGCCGGAAGAGTGCGGCCGATGGCACTGAAGTCGAGTTCTACAAACGTCACAATTCAATATTCCGTGTGTGTATTCTCAGTTTGAAGGGCTAGGTCTGCAAATTTGCTTTAGAGATATCTGCAAAATAATTGCAGAGTATTTTACAATCTGTGGAAATTTTTTGTATTTATCGCTAGCAATGTTGATCTGGCCACGTCAGCTCTGTGTATTGGTTGAATGCTAGGTTGGGCATCAACCAATGCATCAAGACCATGGGTTCCCCTATTCGCACTGTGCGCATAAGGCTGACATTGCCAGCAGAGCTTCTTGAAGCTGCCGACTCAGCGGTCAGTGAAGGCGCGGCCCGTAGTCGCAATGAATTTGTGGCTCTGGCGTTGCGTCACGAACTCGCTGCGCAAAAGCGGGCACGGATCGATGCTGCCTTTACAGAGATGGCTCAGGACCACGAGTATCAAAAAGATACTGAGCAGATCTCAAACCAGTTCGCTGCTACCGACTGGGAAGCTTTCAAACTTGCCGAAATCACTCCCAGCAGCCTCTGAAAATTTCCTGAGTGTCCAGAACAAAACCCGGTAAGACTTCATCCGTAAGGGCAGGCGGGTTTTCAAGAACCTGTACAGGCAAACCCGGTTTGTAGACCCACGCCCGCCTACTCTCAGGATCGACGAGCCAGCCAAGCACAGCACCGTTGGCAACATATTCTTCCAGCTTTGCTTGCAGGTCCGGCAGTCGATCGGTCGATGAGCCCAATTCGGCTACAAAATCGGGACAAAGCGGCGCGAACTTTTGTTGTTGCTCCCGGCTCAACGCTTCCCAGTGCTCGCGCCGTATCCAGGCAGTGTCGGGAGAACGCAGTGCACCGTTGGGCAAGATAAAGCCTGCCGAAGAATCAAAGCTCTGACCCAATTTCGCGTTTCGGTTCCATCACCACAACTGTCCAGTCAGACTTGCGTTACGCGCTCCCGTCTCCCGTCCTGCCGGTGACATGATCACAAGCTCTCCCGTAGAAGCCCTCTCGATGCGCAACTCCCGGTTGATCTGGCAAAGCTCGAACAACTGGTCGTCGCTCAGGGCAATAGCCGGAGTCAGGCGAAGTTGAATATGGCCTTCTTGCTCACCAATAAGCTGCGTCATCGTATCGGCCGCCGACTTCCCGCCATCGTAGCCACTCGGGCGAATAGAGGTGCAACTTCTCAGTAGTTCGCTGCCATCCTGGCCAGTTCAGTGCGGACCATCTCCACCAGTTCCGCCGGCTCCTCGACCATTGCATCCTCGCCGTACCCCATGACCCAGCGCTTCACCCAAGCGGTCGAATCGCTAGAATGCCCGGTATGCAGAGCACATATACTAACCTGACCCTCGAACAGTTCCTGGCCCTACCGGATGGTGAGACGGCCTGGGAACTTATCGACGGGGAGGCAATTGCAAAGGTGTCTCCTCAATTTTTTCATGCTTCGCTGCAGCGGACTTTAATCGTTTTGCTCGATGCCTGGTCTATGGGCCGCGGCTGCATGGGTGCTGAGTGGGCAGTCATGTTGCAGCGGAGGGGGAAAGATTGGGTACCCGTGCCGGACCTGACCTATGTCAGCTTTGCAAGACTCGCTCCAGACTGGGTGCCTGAGGGTCCCTGCCCTATACCGGCCGATCTGGTCGTTGAGATCATCTCGCCGGATCAAACTCAAAAACAATTTGAAGACAAGGCCCGTGATTACCTGGGGGCCGGGGTCGGAAGAGTCTGGGTACTCGACCCGGAAGCAAAGACACTCACGGTCTACCGTTCAGGTCAGATCAGCGTCTACAGCGACGACAGGCCCATCGAAGATGCCCTCCTGCCCGACTTATACCTGAATGCAAAGCAGATTTTTGAGGAGGCAAATAGGCGGCGCAGTCGTTCAATGGACGGGTGACTCCGGTTCAACTGGTTCGCTCGTCACCCCGTCCGCCAGAGGCTTCAGTGCAAATAGATACTCGCTGACCGGCCTGCCTTCCAGAATGTGCTCCTGCAGTACCCGTTCGATGACAGCAGGCGTAGCCTGGCGGTACCAGTAGCCACCCGGATAGACCAGTAGAATTGGCCCGTCCTGACAGGTGCGTAGACAGTTGGCCTTGGTACGTTGAACGTTTACTTCGCCCCTCTCCAGGCCCAGTTCTTTAATGCGCGATTTGAGATAGTCCCAGGCAGCCAGGCCCACCGCTTTGTCACAGCAAAGAGCTTTGGTCTGGTCGGCGCACAAAAAGAGGTGCCATCTACAGACAGGCTCAGATATTGGTGGGGCAACACTTCCGGTGGCAGTCATCAGCAAGGGCAAAGAGGCGGACGCTTCCTAGCGTACTCCAGCCGGGGTGCGCGGCGGGGTAAGGGGCTGTGCGGGAGTCAGGGTGCGAATGCCGCCGTCGCCACCCGAGCGCGAGAGCAACACAAACAAAGTGAGCAACAAGCCGGCGTACACCAGTTGCACCGAACTGGTCGGCGTCTCGGGCCAGGCGAGCGTCGCGCAGTGCGATACCAGCCAGCCCGTCTCGCCGATGGCGACACCCAGCCAGAGCAGGCGGGCAACGATGCCGCCTTTTTGGATCATCACGTAGGCGACCAGGATGACGAGCACCATCCGGTAGATATATTGCCAGACATCCGACGCTCCGAAGGCGACATTCAGGACCAGACAGAGGACCGCGTAGGCACTGACATGCAGCAGCAGCGGACGCCACGACACTCGAATGCCCTTCAGTTGGGCAGCGATCCAGCCTTTAAATCCCATAAAGTAGACTCCGTGCGGCAAGGGTGTTAGAAAGCAGTTTTCTTGGGGAACACTGACAAAAGCTACTTTGCGTATTCTTAAACGCAATCATACTGCCCATACCGCCCGGCAAGGTTGCACCTGGATGCGGAATCTTTTGCATAACGCTCGGGCTGTAGTTGCTTTAAAAGATTTCTGTTCCTCAACGCGCCAGAGCAAGAATGCGCTCGGCGATTGCAAGAGCCCCATCGGCTACCACTCCTTCACGGCGAGTCAGTGAGCCGTCAAGAAAATCCCAGGGCTGCTTGAAGAGGGCTTCAGGGCTCAAAATGCGGTGCGACAGGTGCGCTTTTATGCCCTCGATCAGCAATTCGGCTTCGGCAAAACCGGGTCGGGTCAGGCAGGCAACCGGGATACCGAGGGCACAGCATTCAGCAACGGTACTGTATCCCGGCTTGATGATCGCGAGATCGGCTGCCGTCAATAGTTCGATCAGCCGCCAGGCACCGGGAACCACTTTTGTAATGTTCGGCAAATCAGGCGCGTCAGAGGCGGTCACGATAAATTGCCAGTCGGTTTGCTCGCGAACCCGCTCGGCGGGAAAACCACCCAGTCCGAGGCCGCCGAAAGTCATCAGTGCAGTCGGACGCTCCGGGTCGATCTTTAAAGAGCGGCGTACGTACGCCCGGTCGAAGCGGGCTTCGCTCGCGACCAGGGAAATCGGCTCGATATTCTTGAAATCAGCCATGGGTTCATTGAAGGGCAGACGAAACAACCCCGAATACTGGCGGTGGCACGATTCGACCCAGGGCACGAGTGCAGCGAGCGGTCCACCTAGACCCCGATAGATAAAGTCCCAGCCGAAGTTGCTCATCCCCCAGACTGGTAGAGAGCCTTCATGCCCGGCAAGGGCGGCGGCCAAGGGTGGAATGTCGGCGAGCACGAAGTCAAAGTTTTCTCGCTTCAACCAGAGTGCTTCTTCAGCAACCACTTCTGCCGCTCGTTGCTGCAGGGCCTGCACCTGGGCGAGCGTGGCCTCAATGTCAGTAGTGAAACTATCCGACTGAACGAGTCCAACGTCCAGTAGCGTGCGGCGCACTTCTACTCCCTTTTCGACGTGGACCTGGACAAGCCATTCCGGGGCAGGGGTATTAATGACGATGCGGGCCTGAGGCGACAATTTAAGCACCTGTGCTGCAACTGCAAGCAGGCGGGTCGTATGGCCGAAGCCGTGGGCTGAACTGTACAGGCACAAGCGCAGTGACATGGCGGTAGAGCCGACGACGACAGTCCTAATGTAGTAGCCGGCCAGGACCGGGCTCCCGGCTGGTCGGCCTGAAGCCGAGGCATACTGGTAAAAGGCAGCCCGAATCCGCCCAGGAAGGATGAAATCTATGCAGACGACAGAGCGCGGCTTACCGGTCACCGTCATTACAGGCTTTTTAGGTAGTGGCAAGACCACCCTGGTCAACCACATCTTGCGCAACAATCAGGGCGTGAAGACGGCAGTGATCGTCAACGAATTCGGCGATATCGGCATCGATAGTGAGCTGATTGTCTCGACCGACGAGGACATGATCGAGCTTGAAAATGGCTGTGTGTGCTGCACAATCCGCGAAGATCTGGTCGAGGCGACCCTGCGCATCCTGGAGCGCGAGCAAAAAGTCGATTACTTGATCGTCGAGACCACCGGGCTTGCCGACCCGTTGCCGGTAGCCATGACCTTTCTTGGCCCCGAGTTGCGCAACGTCACCCGCCTCGACAGCATCATCGGCGTGGTCGATGCTGAGAATTTCGCGCCGACGCTTTTTAATTCCGAGACAGCCTCCAATCAGATTACCTACTCGGACATCGTGCTTTTGAACAAGACCGATGCTGTGAGCGAGGAGCAGTTGCAGGCACTCGAAGGGCAAATTCGAGAGCTAAAAGAAGATGCGCCGATTCTGCGTACCGAGTTCGGCAAAGTTGACTTGCGCATGATCCTCGATGTGGGTGCTTTCCGTCTCGATGGGCAGTTCGACTTCAAAGACAAGCACGATAGTCACGACCATGCCGAGCACGACAGTCATGCCCATACTGAACACGACGGTCATGCCCATACAGAACACGAGCATCACGACCACGCCGAGCACGTCCACGGTCCCGACTGTGGGCACGACCACGCCAAGCACGAGCACCATCACCACAACCACATCGAAGCAGAAGGTTTCACCTCGGTCTCGATTGCCGTAGAGGAGCCACTGGTCGCCAAGAAGTTCGAGCACTTCCTCAAGACGCTTCCTCCCGGTGTCTTCCGGGGCAAGGGCTTACTGTGGCTCAGAGAATCACCAGATAAAGTAATCTTTCACCTCGTCGGCAGCCGCATCCGCATCGACCACGAACCCTGGAGTGGCCCACCCAAAAATCAGGTGGTCTTCATCGGCAAAGACTTCGACCGCGAAGCCCTGCGCACACGCTGGCTCGATTGCTTGAAGACTGACTAAGTGACAGGCGATGAAGACACCGGCAATTGGGCAAGATGCATGGGTACAAGCCAGTTGGGAAAGTTTCCTGTCCCTGGCTGACGACCCTGCATTGGAGAAGGCGAAGTTTTACTACAACCACGGCTGGATGCGCGTTGAAATGTCCCCAGTCGGCCTCGCTCACGCTGAAGATAACTATCTCCTTGCGCAGATCGTAAGCATCTACGCCTTCAGCCGGGGCTTGCGCCTGCGCGGACTGACGAACGTTAGCCTCAGGAAGGCCAGCTGCCAGGAAGTGCAACCGGACTTAGCGTACTACTTCGGAGAAGAGGCGAAACCGACCGGCAGCCCCAACAGCCCTATCGATCTCAATAGCAGCCCGGCTCCGGCGTTGGCCGTGGAGGTGGCGGTCACCAGTTTGCAGGACGATCTCACAGTCAAGCGCGAACTGTACGGCCAGTTGGGAGTAGAAGAGTACTGGGTGGTAGACAGCAAGGGTGCTCAGGTACTGCTGTTCGGTGCCGCTACTCAGGGTCTTCTCCTGGAGCTGCTGGAGCGCTCGAGGCTGTTGCCGGGGTTGAGCGCGGTAGTGCTGACGGAGGCGTTGCGCCTGGGACGCCGGGAGGGGGAAGCGGCAGCGATGCAGTACATTCTGTCTCTATCCGGCTGATACTGGCTAGAAGCGCCCGGCCCAGTACCGAGTAGGCGGCTCGACCGCTCAACAGTCGCAAGTTAGAATCTTCCCCTTCGCGAGAGATCCTTCTTGGAGTAAATAGCTATTCGCTTCAGCATCGCGAGGCGCGACCCGCATTTGATGTCTTGGATATTGCGGAACTTACCGTACAGGTTGAACGGGTTTCACTTGGTGCCGAAAAGCCGAATCGTGTCCTGTTGGGCGTTGACCGATTCGACCGGCATGAGAGGCTGCTTGCTGTCGAACCGGAATAAATAAAGCAGCAGGTCCTGTTTACCCAGCTTCAGCGTGCAAAAGACATTGATGCGCGTGAGCGGATTGGACAGGTCGGGTTTGTTGAGATTGAACTGGGCAATCTTGTCGGCAATCGGGGAACGGGCCTTCTCATTCGTGACACTCAGCTCAATTGGGGCTCCGAGGGCAGTACCCTTTATAGCCGCCTCCCCGACCACCTCAGCCCTCGCACGGACAGGCCGGGTCTCAGGTAGGATGGGGAGCGGCGGGCCAGTATCTTCGCCGATGCGATAGTTGCTCAAGAGGCTGCCGATATCGATGCGGCCCGTGAAAGCGCGACGCTCGAAGCCAACCGGCACCCAGAAATTCATATCGATCTGCATGCGCGTGCGCTCCGGAAGCCAGTAGCTTCCAACCGGCTGAAAGTCGAGAGTAGCCGTGGCTATCCCCCAAACACCAGCAAGTGCCAGAACGGCGCGGCGCGGCAGAGCAGTCTGCGGGTCAAGCCACAGTTCGCGCAACCGCCCACCCGCAAGCGGAGTGAGACGGAGGTGATAGGCTGCTTTGCCCCGGATCTCGGTCAGCTCGGGTACGGTTGGCCGATAGGTTTCAGCCGTCGCATCGAGGTCGAGGGTTGCGTGAGGAGCAACCCGTTCTGGCCGTTCGCTGTATTCGGTGTAGAGGGCGAGACGGTCAGCTTCACTGACCAGGCGAAAGCGGTCGGAGTCCAGGCGGTAGAAATGGTCAGCCTCGGTCAAATTTGCCTGAAAACTCCCGTCGGGACGAAAGTAGAACTGTCCGGTAGTAATCGCTTCCTGCCAGCCTGCCGTCTGAATGCGCTGCTCGTAGCGCCGCTGCTGCGGTACTTCCAAAGCCTGCAGAGCCTGATGATAGCGAGTTAAGAGTTCAACACCACCTGGCAGCGCCTGGGCCGCAATCGGGTCGGCCCACAGCAACAGGGCTATCAGGGTGAGAAAACAGCGATGGAGGGGCCAGGCCACGCTCCTAGTCGATCGCGATCGACTGTGGGCCTTTGCCGGTACCGTTGGTACTCGTCGGGAAGCTTGTAGACGCATTGTAGGTATCACCTTTTTGCATCTGTTCTAGAAGCCAGCCCTTAGCCGGGTCTTCGAGCAGGTTCATGCGCAGCAATCCGGCTGCGAACCCACTGAAGAATCCTGCTGGTTGCTCAGTTAAAGAGCGAAAAATCGGACTCAGTTCATCCATGACGATCTCCAACCCCAGGGCGTAACGCTTCTATCGTAACGCTGGGCTGCCTCAATCGACGGTCTTATGAGGCTCAGACAGGGCTTGCTTAAACCCGAGTACCACCAGGATGTTTGAAATCGTCAGCAGTGATTCGGCCGGACCGTGCAACCAATCAACGTTTGAGAGTGTCTGCTTGAGCACCAACTGGCAGTAGAGCCCAACCGGGATCGTGACTGCGACGAAGACGAGAGTGCCGTAGAAGCCAAAGAGCGCGAGCTTCGGAAAGCGGCCGGAGCGCGTCGCGAACCACAGAAAAACTAAGTAAGGAACCAGCGAAGCCGCGAACAGCCCATTCACAACAATTGGCCTCGCACAGAAGTATGACTAGCGGCGCAGGCCGAGGCGCTCAACGATGCCACGGTAGCGGTCGGCTTCATTTTTCGACAGGTAGGCGAGCAGCTGCTTGCGCCGACCAATCAACTTGAGGAGCCCACGGCGCGAGGAGAAGTCCTTCGGATGGGTGCGCAGGTGATCGGTAAGTTGATTGATTCGATCGCTCAACATGGCCACCTGGACCTCAGGCGAGCCCGTGTCGGTCTCGTGTACCTGGTAGGTGGAAATGAGTTCCTGCTTGCGATCTTGAGTCAGGGGCATGGTCGTTCCAAAAATTCACGTTTACTCAAGGTATCACAGTTGTAGCCCCGTTCGGAAGTAGCCGAACCGGATGCGCCCGCCTACGTGCATCGCAGGCATCAGGGCGAGTGGGTGCCTGCCTGATATGATCCAGAAGGAACAACAGTTTTGATAGCTGAGTTAGCTCAGCTGAATCAGGCCAGGCGGGTTTAACCGGCCAGCAACCTCCACCGCTTCAGACTAGCTACGTATACACAAGCTTCAACTGCCACTAAGCATTCTTCGGGTGACCGTAGGTCGTATGACCGATTATTCTAAAAAGCCAGCACGCCAAAATGGCAATGCTCCCGCCGTATCAAGCCGCGAGCGGCGCAACTGGATACCGATCGTATTGGGCCTTGGAGCTATCGCGATCGGTATCTTTGTGTTCAGGGGTCTCAACGAAGACAAACCGGCGGAGCCGGGGCGCGCCAAGCGGGCGACAGCCGTGACGACGGTGGTCTCCGGACAAAAAACAATTCCAGTCGAGGTCCTCAGTATCGGTAGCGTCGAAGCTT
The DNA here is from genome assembly GCA_031399965.1 of Gloeobacteraceae cyanobacterium SOY_34_metabat_159. Classification (GTDB taxonomy): domain Bacteria; phylum Cyanobacteriota; class Cyanobacteriia; order Gloeobacterales; family Gloeobacteraceae; genus JANNPH01. The sequence continues at coordinate 40,272 of JANNPH010000134.1, forward strand.
ACGAAACAGTGGCCGTGAAGCCGCAGGTTGATGGCCAGTTGACCCGCGTTGCTTTTACCCAGGGCCAGTTCGTCAAGCGGGGCGATTTGCTCTTTACGATCGATGCGCGCAGCTTGCAGGCCACCCTCGCCCAGGTTCAAGCAACCGTCTCGAAAGACCAGGCGCTTTTGAAGCAGGCCCAGGCAACGGTCGTTCGCGACCGGGCCCAGGCCCGCACCGCCCGAGTCCAGACGGCGCGCTACCAGGAACTGCGAACGCAGGGTGCGGTCTCGCAAGAGCAATTCGACCAGGTGCGTACGAATGCCGATGCCCTCGACGCGACTGTGCGCGCCAGCGAGGCCATCGTCGAAAACGCTGCTGCCGCTGTGCGTGCGGACCAGGCCGCAGTCGAGAGCGCCCGCGTGCAACTTGGCTACACCACGATTCGTGCTCCAATCGACGGCCGAACCGGCAGCCTCGCAGTGTATTCCGGTAACCTTGTGCGCTCCAGCGACACCCTGCCGCTGGTGGTGATCAACCGGGTCAGCCCGGTCTATGTGACTTTCTCAGTACCTGAGCAAGAATTACCGGCCATCAAGCGATTTCAGGCGCAGGGGCGCTTAGCCGTCCAGGCGAAAGCTCCCAAAGACACAGGACCGCCGGCGGTCGGCTACTTGAGCTTTATCGACAACGCGGTGGATAACACCACCGGTACTATTCGCCTCAAGGCCACTTTTGACAACCGCGACAACTACCTCGTGCCCGGACAGTTCGTGAACACGGCCATCACCCTCACAACCATGTCGCGGGCCGTGGTCGTTCCTGAGCGGGCGGTACAGACCGGCCAGCAGGGACAGTACGTCTTCGTCGTCAAAGGCGATAAGACGGCTGAATTGCGTCCGGTCACCACCGAGCGCTCTTTCAAGGGCGAAGTGGTGATCAGTAAAGGACTGGCTGCGGGCGAGACCGTGGTCAGCGACGGGCAATTGCAACTGGTACCCGGCACGAAAGTGCAGATCAAAAACGGCAAGCAGGAGCGGCCATGAACTTATCCGGACTCTTCATCAAGCGACCGATCGCCACCGCCTTGATCATGGCTGCCCTCCTGATCTTCGGCACCATCGCCTACCGGCTCCTGCCGGTCAATGACCTGCCCAACGTCGATTTTCCAACGATTCAAGTCTCCGCCAACCTGCCGGGAGCAAGCCCCGACACGATGGCATCGTCGGTAGCAACACCCCTGGAGCGACAGCTCTCAACCATCGCCGGCCTCGATTCGATGACATCGAGCAGCACCCTCGGCAGTACCCAAATCACGCTCCAGTTCAACCTGACCCGCAAGATTGACGCAGCCGCCCAGGACGTACAGTCCTCAATCGCCGCTGCTGCCTCTCAACTGCCGCCTGGCATGCCGACGCCGCCCAGTTACCGCAAAGTCAACCCGGCCGACCAGCCGGTCTTGCTGCTGTCACTCAATTCGCCGACCCTGCCCCTCTCGCAGGTGGATGAGTACGCCCAGACGCTGATCGCCCAGCGCGTCTCAATGATCAGTGGCGTCGCCCAGGTACAGGTCTACGGTTCTCAAAAATACGCCGTGCGCATCCAGGTTGACCCGAGTGCCCTCGCCACTCGCGGCATCAGCCTGGACGAGGTGGAATCTTCCATCCGCTCCGGCAACGTCAACCTGCCGACCGGCACCCTCTTTGGCGGTGCCCGCACTTCTACTGTCGAGTCAAACGGCCAGCTTACCAACGCAGCGGCCTACCGTTCGCTGATCGTTGCCTACCGCAACGGTGCTCCGGTGCGCCTTGACGCGATCGGCAAAGTAATCGACAGCGTCGAAAACGACAAAATAGCCGGCTGGTACAACGGAACACGCTCGATTACCCTCGCCATCCAGCGCCAGCCGGGCGTCAATACGGTCGAAGTCGTAAGCGCCGTCAAGAATCTGCTGCCGAGTTTCCGCGAGGAGATTCCAGCCTCCGTCAACTTGAGTGTCCTCTTCGACCGCTCCGAGCCCATCCGCCACTCGGTCGAGGACGTGCAGTTCACCCTGGTGCTCACAGTGGCACTGGTAGTCCTGGTGATCTTTTTGTTCCTGCGCAACCTCTCGGCAACGGTGATCCCGAGTCTGGCGGTGCCAATTTCGATCGTGGCCACTTTCGGGGTCATGTACCTGCTCGGGTTCAGCCTCAACAACCTGTCGCTGATGGCCCTGACCCTTTCAGTCGGCTTCGTGGTCGATGATGCCATCGTCGTGCTCGAAAACATCGTCCGCCGCCAGGAGATGGGCGAAGACCGGATGCAGGCAGCACTCAACGGTTCGGCCGAGATCGGTTTCACGATCATCTCGATGACCCTGTCACTGGTGGCAGTCTTTATCCCGGTGCTCTTTATGGGCGGCATCCTCGGCCGGTTGTTCGGCGAATTTGCCATTACCATCAGCGTCGCCATTTTGATCTCGGGCTTCGTGTCGCTCACGTTGACGCCAATGCTCGCCAGTCGGTTCTTGAGCAACCCCGAGGAGAAGGGCCAACAGAGCCGCCTGTACGCTTTTTCAGAAAGAGTATTCGATAGCTGGCTCGGTGCTTACGACCGTAGCCTGCGGTGGGTGCTCGACCACCGTGCATGGGCGCTTGCTGCCTCGGCAGGACTGCTTGCCGCCACGGCCTTTCTCTTCAATATTGTTCCGAAAGGCTTCATCCCGAGCGAAGACATCGGCCAGATTACAGCGACGACCGAGGCCGTCCAGGGCATCTCTTTTCAGAACATGGTGAGCCACCAGCAGGCAGTGGTCGCGATTATTCGCAAAGACCCGGCCGTCGAAGCCACCAATTCAAGCGTTGGGGCTGGTGGACCGGTGGGTTCGAGCAATGCCGGGCGAGTCTTTATCCGCCTCAAACCCCGCTCAGAGCGAGACAGCGCGGACAAAGTAATCCAGCGCCTGCGGCCCAAGCTTTCTTCTATCCCCGGCGTTCGCGTCTTCCTGCAAAACCCGCCTGCTATCCGGATTGGCGGTCAGCAGAGCAAGAGCCTCTACCAGTACACCTTGCAGAGCACCGATAGCGCAGCCCTCTACCGCTACACCCCGGCACTCGAAGCAAAGTTGCGTGAATTGCCCGAGTTGCTGGATGTGACCAGCGACCTCCAGCTTAAAAATCCGCAGATCAACCTCACCATTGACCGTGACAAAGCTTCCACCCTCGGAATCACGGCCGAGGCGATCGAGACCACCCTCAGCAATGCCTACGGTACGCGCCAGGTCTCGCTCATCTACGCACCGACCAACCAGTTTCGGGTAATCCTCTCAGTCGAGCCTCAGTACCAGCAAGACATCAATGCCCTCTCGTTGTTATACGTCCGCTCCACGAGCGGCAAACTGGTCCCGTTGGGCACAGTCGCCACTCTCACTCCCGGTGCCGGTCCGCTCTCGGTCAACCACCTGGGCCAGCTCACTGCGGCGACGATTTCATTCAACCTCAAAGCGGGCGTCTCACTCGGTGAAGCTTCTGCCCGCATTGCCGAAGTCTCCCGCGCTCTCGTCCCGAGTTCAATTACGACCAGTTTCCAGGGCACAGCCCAGGCATTCCAGTCCTCGACCCAAAACCTCGGTCTGCTGCTTGCCATCTCGATTCTGGTCATCTACATCGTGCTTGGCATCCTTTACGAGAGCTTCATCCACCCCCTGACTATCCTCTCGGGATTGCCCTCTGCCGGATTCGGGGCACTACTCACTCTGCTCATCTTCAAAGTCGAACTCGACATCTATGCCTTTGTCGGCCTTATCCTGCTGGTCGGCATCGTCAAGAAAAACGCGATCATGATGATCGACTTTGCCCTTGAAGCCCAGCGCAAAGACGGAAAACTGGCCGCCGACGCCATCTACGCCGCCTGCCTGGTTCGCTTTCGTCCGATCATGATGACAACCGTGGCGGCCATCATGGGCACCCTGCCCATTGCCATCGGTCTTGGAGCCGGGGCCGAATCCCGCCGTCCGCTGGGCCTTGCTGTCGTTGGCGGTCTAGTGTTCTCACAGTGGTTGACCCTCTATATCACCCCGGTTTTCTACATCTACCTCGATCGCTTTCAGGAGCGCTGGAGTCGTCCCAAGCAAAAGGCAGTCCGTACGCCAGTACCAGATAATCAGTACGCCGAATAGGGCCTTGCGCAATCCTGATCAAGACCCAGGTTGCAAAAGACGATGGCATAGACGAGTTCTCGGCACAAAAGCACCGAATTTTGCAATCCAATAAGCAAAGCCCCAATCTGACCGGAGTCGGGTTGGGGCTTTGCTTATCAACAGCGTGTCCAATCAGGCTGAGCACTAGAAGTAGCGAGTCCGGACTGTCTTAGCGCAAGGTCGTATCGCTGGTGACCGTCAATCCAATTGCCTGCTCAGGTTCGATCACGACAATCTGCGGGGCTGTGAAGTTACCGAGAATGCCGCCAAAAGCAGCACCACCCAGAACTTCCTCCGTGGCGATTGCCCGGTCGCCTGTCAGTCCAGCAATCAGTGCTCCAGCGGCAGCACCGATGGCAGAATCCCTGATGGTGCCGCCCGTGCTGGTTCGGCGCGGATCTTTGACGTCTTTCAAAATGGCCGAGCGCGCCTGGAGTGGGAAGATGCGGCCGTTCATTTCGATTGAGCGGGCGATAAACCGCACGCCACCGGGTGCCGGTTCAAACTGACCATTAATGCGACTGCCGTAAGGAACGTTCCCACCGCTAACAGCAAGGTCAAACTGGCGCGTCTCGTTCGGAGCAACATACAGCCTTTCATTTCCCATAAAGCTCGCCGGGATCACTGTCCCCGCCCGCAAAACAGCGCTCTGCAGGTTGTAGCGCCCCGAGTCGGATTGGTTGCCATTCTGGCCGCTTTGGTAAGCATCTTGATCGTTGCGGTAGGTGTTTTGATCAGTCTCGTACCGCTCATTGTTGCGGCTCTGGTAGCGATTGCGCTCTGGTCCATCGAGAGCAGCCACCTGGCCCAGATTTGCAAGCGCCTGGTAAGTGAAGGCGGCTACATCGGCACGAGTCGCGGAACGATTGGGGTTAAGCAGGTCCGGGTCCGGGTAGTTTACGACCAGGCGTGCCCCGGTCGCCGCCGCAACAGATGACTCTGCCCAGCGAGGAATGGACCTTGCATCCCGGTACTGGTCAAGCACTGCTAGATCAGCCCGAGGAGCCTGAGTACCCTTCGCGTAGACAATCAAAGACTGTGCCCGAGTCACGGGCTCATTTGGCCTGAAAGTTCCGTCCGGGAAGCCGGCCACCAAGTCATTGGAGCTGGCATCTTGAATCGCCCGAAAAGCCCAGTAGGTCGTCGGCACATCGGCAAATGCTGCGGCCCGGCGTCCGTTACTCAGCTTGAAGGCGCTATCGACGATGGCTGCAAACTGGGCACGGGTAACCGGAGCATCGGGACGAAAGCTACCGTCGGGAAAGCCACCCAGGATGTTCTGGTCCGCGAGGGCTGAAATATATTCTTCCGCCCAGTGGCCGCGAGTATCACGAAATTCGGCGGCCGAGGCAGGAGGGGCACCGAGCAAACCGACTGCCATCCCAAGCGAGAGGCCAGTCAGCATGAGCCGATACGGATGGGACTGATTGCGTTGCATAAATATCTCTTCTTTGTGGTGCTCTCTTATTTGTAACTGAATAGCACCTCGCTCAAACCCACCTGTGGCGCACTTTTGAGTGCGTCTTGCCGTAGCATACGTGGGCCTAAATAGACGGCGAATCTACATTGAGCCGACTCTTGCCTACTGTCCACGGAGCAAAAAGCGGCAGCAGCAGCAGGCCCGGCAGAGCGGCAAGAGCGGTGAGCCCAAAAAACAGCGGCCAGCCTGTGACCTGTGCCAGGGCGCCTGAGGACGAGCCCAGCAAAATCCCACCCACGCTCATCAGGCTGGATAGAAGCGCGTACTGGGTTGCCGAGAAGCGCGCATCGCAGAGACTCATCAAAAAAGCGACTAAGGCGGCAGCTCCAAGCCCCACACAACCGTTTTCGATAGCAACTGTAGCAACGAGCAGCCCGTAGCTCTTTCCGGCCAGAGCCAGTAGCAGGTAGGCGAGGTTGCTCACCGCCTGCAAACCGCCACATATCCACAGCGAGCGATTGACCCCAAATTTCCCGAGTAGCACTCCACCGGCAAGTACCCCGAGCGTTGTCGCCACGAACCCGAGCCCACCTTTGATATCGCCAATTTCGCCCAGGCTAAACCCGGTCTTCAGCAAAAAAGGAGTCGCCATTCGCGCCGCAAGCGTATCGCCCAATTTGTAGAGCGTGATAAAAAGAAGGATCGCGAAAGCCTGAGCGATGCCTGAGCGGGTAAAAAATTCGACCAGCGGCATCTGCACTGCGTCTTTAAGACTGGTCGGCGGTTCGTATGCCCTGGGTTCTGGTGCCCAGAGGGTGACACCTACCAGGATCAGCATCAAGCCTGCCATTGCCAGGTACACTTCCGGCCACGACCGCCACTCAGCAAATTTAAAGGCAAGCGCACTCGTAACCAGGAGGGCAATGCGATAGCCAAATACCCCAATAGCGGCCCCAGTTCCCAGTTCCGGCACCTCCAGGATGTCGGTGCGGTAGGCGTCGAAGGCAATATCCTGGGTGGCACTCAGCACCGCGACGATGACGGCGACGACGGCAATCCCCTGCAAGTTTTCACGCGGATTGCCCATTGCCATCGCGGCGAGGGCGAAGGCGAGCCCAAGTTGCATCGCGGCAATCCAACTGCGCCGCCGCCCGAGTACCGGCCACGAGAAGCGATCGACTAGCGGCGACCATAAAAACTTCAGCGAGTAGGGCAGGCTCACCAGTCCAATCAGGCCAAGGGTCGTCAGATCGAGTCCCTGGTTGGTCATCCAGGCCTGCAGCGTATCGGCGGTTAAATAAAGCGGCAGCCCCGAGGAGAAGCCCAACAGCATCAGGGCCATCATTTTGGGACTTTGGAAAAGACGAAACAGGGAACGGGCTTGATCCACGAGGGCAATGGGAGAGACAAGAATTGAGTGCGACTTTAGCACAGCCGGGAAGCTCAACTTCTATCCCTCGCCTCAACCGATTCGCGGACAAGGTCAGCCATACGCCGGGCTGCGTCGGGCCGGGCAAGGGCTCGGGCCCGTTCACCCATCGTCCTGAGCGCCTGGTTATCCTCTAAAAGCGAGATCACGGTCCGTTCGAGCGTAGCGGCAGTGAGGGTCAACTGGTCGAACTGCAGCGCGGCCCCGGTGCGCACGAGCACTTCACCGTTGAGCCGCTGATGGTCCTCAGCCGCGTAGGGATACGGCAACAGGATAGATGGCGTACCGGTGATCAGCAATTCTGAGAGCGTTCCTGCCCCGGCACGGCTGATAGCCAGGTCCGCTCGCCCCAGTAGAGCAGCCATCCGCTCCCAGAAAGAGAGGATCGTATAGGCCGGGTGCTGCGGGGCTGCTGCGCGGACAGCGTCGTACTCGCCCTGTCCGGCCAGGTGTACAAGCCAGTAACCACGCTCAAGCCAGGTGGGGGCGCACTCGGTAATGAGCCGATTGAGGCCGCGAGCCCCCTGGGACCCGCCAAAGGCGACGATCAGTGTGGCAGTCTCCGGGATGTCGAGGCCGGTCAATGGATTGGGAGTGTGCAGGAATTCGTCGCGCACAGGCGTGCCGACCCAGCGTGTGGTCACCCCCGGCAGGTGGTCCGCCGCCTCGGCAAAGCCAAGACCGAGGGCTGCCATCGAGCCTGCAAGGGCACGGGTCACTTTGCCGGGTAAGACATTCGATTCGTGGCCGATAGCCGGGATACCGCGAGTGCGGGCGGCAAAGACGGCCGGGGCGGCGATATAGCCACCAGTCGTAAAGACGGCCGCATAGCGTTCACACTCAATGAGGCTGCGCACCTGCCGAAAGGCACCAAGCGCCTGAGCGGCAGCTCTCATCCACTGCAGGCCGGGCTTACGGTCGAGGCCCTGCAGGGCGATGGTATGCAGCGGGTATTGTTCGGGGACCAGCTTTGTTTCCAGACGGTCCGGTACTCCGAGCCACTGGATATCAAATTCGGTGAGTTCGTGGGCGACGGCCAGGGCCGGAAAGATATGTCCGCCGGTGCCGCTTGCAGCAACGAGCAGGCGTGGTTTGGTCATAGCCTATGGGTATCTTGAGGCGGATCCTGGGGTCATCTCTAAGGTAGGGATCTCGTTCTTATTGAGAATGAGTCGCTTGTTTGAAACATCCTGGGATACTCTAGTGGGTACCTTTGATCCCGTCGCATGTCAACCTCACCTTTGCCCAAGTTTCCCGCAGAGCCTGGCCAGTCGCCCCCGGCACTGACCTTGATGGATCTAGCGAGCCAGTTGAGTCGCGAACAGCGCAAGATTCAAGACTTGCTCAGTTCGCTCGGTTTCGCCCTGCGCAGCCTGACCAACCTCAATCAGCTCCTCGAACTGATTCCATTGATGGCCGCACGGGTAACAGACGCCGAGGCTGGAGCCGTTGTGCTCTTCTCCGAGGACGGGCAGCCGGGGCTGGTAAAACTCTATTGCCCAGATGCAGACTGGCAACCGGTGCTCGAAAAATCCCTGGTACGACTAAAAGACTCCCACGCTGACGAGCTTGCTGCTAAAGACGGGCAGCTCGAGCTCGACTCGTGGATCACCACTCATAGCACTTCGATCCTGGTCAAGAGCACGGCCCGCGGGCGGCTCTACGTCTTCTCCCGCCATCCCCACTATGCCTGGAACGATACACGCCAGAAGCTCCTGCGCCTGGTAGCCGACCAGACAGCCGTGGCCGTCGAGAACGATGCTCTTAGCAAAGAACTGCAGCGCAAAGAAAAACTCGACCGCGAGCTTGAAATCGGCTCTGAAATTCAGGCACAGCTCCTACCTCGCCGTTTCCCGACCATCCAGGGCATCACGCTTGCTGCCCGCTGTCTATCGGCCGATAAAGTTGGCGGCGACTACTACGACTTCATCCCGATCACCAACACCGACAAGTGGGGCATCGTGATCGGTGACGTGATGGGCAAGGGCGTACCCGCCGGCCTGCTGATGACCATGACGCGCGGCATGCTCAGAGCCGAAGTACTGCGCCGCGACCCACCAGAACTCGTCCTCCAGCACCTCAACCACGTCATGTACGCGGATCTGGAAAACTCCAGCCGCTTTGTAACGCTCTTTTATTCAGAATACGACCCGGCCACTCGCACATTGCACTATAGCAACGCAGCCCATACTCCACCGATATACTGGAATGCTGAAATTGGGGAAACCTATCTACTAGATACCCCAGGCATGCTCATCGGCCTTGACCCGGAGAGCCGCTACCAGCAGGCGAGCCTGTCGCTACGACCCGGCGACGTGGTTGTCTACTACACCGACGGCTTTACAGAAGCTGCGGATCACAACAATGCCCGCTTCGGCGAGCAAGGCCTCAATCAGGCCGTACGTTGGGCAGTAGAGCACTGCGAGTCACCCGATGCCATCCTGGAGTACCTCTTTGAGCAGTTACGTCGCTTCTGCCCCAGTGGCCGTTGCGGCGACGACATGACACTCATCGTACTAAAGGCCCAATAAGAGGAAGAATACCCGTGGATACTTATCATTGGCTGGAGCATCTGACCCAGTTAGGTGGTTTGCCGCCTGGACAGGACGTGATCGGCAACATCACCCGTTTCTGGAAAGACCTGACTTCCACTGGCAAACTGGCTGCCGGCGTCGTTGGCTTCGTCCTTGGTTTTCTACTCCGTGGCATAACCCGCTGACGGAGCCGCCCTCTCCTGTCTCCTTGCTCTGAACCTTTGCCTGGGTTCGGTTGACAACCATATCGTGAAATGCTTCAGGTGATCACCGTCGGCACCTCGCGGCCTATACGAGTGCGCACCTGAGCCAGTTCATCGGCAATGGCAATATATTCAGCGAGTGCCACCTGCGCATCGAGATTATGTTTACTCGGGTCCGGCTCGTAGCTTTCTAGATAAATCCTGAGCGTTGCTCCCTGGGTGCCGGTGCCAGAGAGGCGATAGATGATCCGTGAGTCGTCAGTAAAACCGATGCGGATACCTTGTTTTGTGCTGACGCTTTCATCTATCGGATCGGTGTAGCTAAAATCGTCGGCATATTTTATCTCATGATTACCAAAGCGCTTGCCCGGCAGCTTATCAAATTGCTTACGCAGATCATCTATCAACGCCTCAGCATGCTCGGCATCGACTCCTTCATAGTCATGACGCGAATAGACGTTACGGCCGTAGGTCTGCCAGTGTTCATACACGATTGCCTCAACTGATTGCTGCCTTACAGCCAGGATGTTCAGCCAGAAGAGCACCGCCCAGAGTCCGTCTTTCTCACGCACATGATTAGAACCTGTGCCAAAACTCTCCTCACCACACAGAGTTGCCTTATCCGCGTCCAGAAGGTTGCCGAAGAATTTCCAGCCTGTCGGTGTCTCATAGCAATCAATCCCGGCTCGTTTCGCCACACGGTCTACCGCCTGACTGGTCGGCATCGAACGTGCGACTCCCGCGAGCCCTCCACGATAACCGGGAACTAGGTATGAGTTCGCCGCGATCACAGCCAGACTATCGCTCGGATTCACAAAAAATCTGCGACCTAGTATCATGTTGCGGTCGCCATCGCCATCTGAAGCTGCGCCAAAATCGGGAGCATCTGCACCGTAAAGCACGGCAACCAGATCATGTGCATAGACCAGGTTCGGGTCTGGGTGTCCGCCGCCAAAGTCAGGCAGAGGTTTGCCACCTATGACCGTGCCTATCGGCGCTCCCAACCTTCCCTCTAATAACTGATGAGCGTAAGGGCCGGTGACTGCGTGCATTGCATCGAAAGCTATGCGGAACCCACCAGAGCTTAGTAGCTGGTGGATGCGCTCAAAGTCGAACAATGACTCCATCAACTGCTCATAGTCAGCTACCGGGTCAATAACCGAGACACTCAGGCTTCCCAGACTGAACTCACCGAGCCGCTCTAGGTCTATGTCTTCTGCTTCCAGAATGCGGTAGGACGTAATAGCCTGTGTATGCGTGTAAATAGCCTCCGTCACTTTTTCTGGAGCCGGGCCTCCGTTCGCAATGTTGTACTTGATCCCAAAGTCACCTTCCGGCCCACCCGGATTGTGGCTTGCTGAGAGGACGATGCCTCCATAGGCCTGATTCTTACGAATTAAGCAGGAGACTGCGGGAGTCGATAAGATACCGCTCTGACCAACCATGACTCTGCCAAATCCATTTGCCGCTGCCATTTTCAGAATGATTTGAATGGCTTCACGGTTGTAGTACCGTCCGTCGCCACCAACTACTAAGGTCTTGCCCTCAAATCCTTCTAGTGAATCAAAGATCGACTGAACAAAGTTTTCAAGGTAGTGAGGCTGTTGAAATACTTTGACCTGCTTGCGCAACCCAGAGGTGCCGGGCTTCTGTCCCGCAATCGGTGCAGTCGAAATAGTCTGAATGTTCATGAAAATTACTGCATACAGGGCAAAAGACGACAATCATGTACCCGTGTTGAAATCAGGGTATCTTGCCTGCAACACTTTCCCAAGCTTACCGGAAAGTAACCTGATTCTTCTGCCCAAGTATTGTATGAAACATATGAAAAAGCCCCGGCTCTAGAGTCGGGGCTTTTTTAGTATAATTCCTGGCACGGGGCTATTTTTCCAGGGGGCCACCCCCCAAGTATCTTCGCTGCTACAGTGTTTAACGTCCGAGTTCGGGATGGGTCGGCGTGGGTCCACTGCGCATCAGCACCAGGAAATCTGTTCAGCATAC